>NZ_JBEYWE010000008.1:0-317820 GCF_040644295.1 Streptomyces sp. NPDC047000 | reverse complement strand
AAACGCCGGAGGGGCTGGATACAGCCCGTCCGGCGTTTGAGGACGAGGCCCGAAGGGCCGAAAGGGGGGTCTGGGGGCGCAGCCCCCAGGGACGGGAACGGGAAGGGGCGGCGGGGGCGGAGAAGCCTCAGGAGACGAACTCGGCGACCGCCGACTTCAGTTCGCTCAGGCCCTTCTTCGCGTCGCTGAAGAACATGCCCGTCTTGGGATCGGTGTACAGCTCGTTGTCGATGCCCGCGTAACCGTGCCCCATGGACCGCTTGATGACGACGACGCTCTTCGCCTTGTCCACGTCCAGGATCGGCATCCCCGAGATCGCGTTGCCGGACCGGCGTGCCATCGGGTTGGTGACATCGTTCGCGCCGACCACCAGCGCGACGTCGGCCTGCGCGAACTGCGGGTTGACGTCGTCCATCTCCTTCAGCTGCGTGTACGGCACGTTGGCCTCGGCCAGCAGCACGTTCATATGGCCGGGCATCCGCCCCGCGACCGGGTGGACGGCGTAGCTGACGTCGATGCCGTGGTCGGTGAGCAGCTTGGCGAGGTCGCCGAGCTCGTGCTGGGCCTGCGCGGCGGCGAGACCGTAACCGGGCACGAAGATGACCTTGCTGGCGTAGGCGAGCTGGATGGCCACGTCGTCCGCGGAGACCGGCCGCACCTGGGCCGGTGCCCCGCCGGGACCGGCGTCCGCGCCGCCGCCGTCACCGGTGCCGAAGCCGCCGATCACGATGTTGGCGATGGACCGGTTCATGGCGTCGGCCATCAGCTTGGTGAGGATGCCGCCGGAGGAACTGACCAGCATGCCCGCGATGATCAGGGCGGTCTCGTCGAGGACGAAGCCGGCCATGGCGACCGCGGAACCGGTGAACGCGTTCAGCAGGGCGATGACGACGGGCATGTCGGCGCCGCCGATGGGCAGCACCATGGTCACGCCGAACAGCAGCGCCACCAGCAGCAGCCCGTACAGGGCGAAGCGGGAGTCGGGCGCCAGGACCAGCCACACCGTGCCCGCGACGAACGACACCGGCAGCACCACGTTGAGCAGCCGCGCTCCCGGGAACACCACCGGCGCGCCGGAGATGAGGCCCTGGAGCTTGCCCGCGGCGACGAGCGAACCGGTGAAGGTGACCGCGCCGATGACGATGTCGAGGGCACCCGGCAGGGAGACACGGGCGCCGAGCGCGGCCGGGTCCCCGGCCTGGAGCAGGTCGTTGACGGCGATGAGCGCGGCCGCCCCGCCGCCCACCGCGTTGAAGAGGCTGACCAGCTGGGGCATGGCCGTCATCTTGACCTCGCGGGCCATGTACAGGCCGAGCGCGCCGCCGATCAGGCCGCCGGAGGCGAGCACGAGCCAGCCGGTGGTGGTGATGGCGCCCTGGTGGGCGACGAGCCACACGGTCGCGGCGATCGCCACGGCCATGGCGCCCGCGGAGAGCGTGTTGCCGCGGCGGGCGGTGCGCGGGTGGTTCATCAGGTGCAGGCCGATGACGAAGCAGGCGGCCGCGGCGAGGAAGATGTAGTGGATGGCGTTGGAGACGTTGTCCATGGCGCTCACACCCCGGCCTTCGGCTGCTGCGGGGCGGCGTCGGACGCGGACGCCGTCCCCGGCGCCGCCTCGGCGGTCTTCTCCGGTGCCTTGTCGGGGGTCTTGGGCTTGAACATCTCCAGCATCCGGTCCGTGACGGCGTATCCGCCGACGACGTTCATCGCGCCGAACACCATCGCCACGAACGCCAGGGTGTAGCCGATCCAGTTGTGCGACTCGGCCGCGATCAGCATGGCGCCGATGACGACGATGCCGTGCACCGAGTTGGAGCCGGACATCAGCGGAGTGTGCAGCGTCGCCGGGACCTTGCTGATCACTTCGATGCCGACCAGCACGCTCAGCACGAACACGGTGATCGCCGTGAGCAGGTCGAGGTTGTTCATGAGGACACGCCTTCGGTGGGTGAGGTTTTGCCCATCAGGGCGCCGGTGATCTCGTCGTCGGCGTCGAGGACGAGTTCGCCGTCGCGCACCAGGTGCTTGAGCAGCGCGACGAGGTTGCGGGCGTAGGCGGTGGACGCGGCGGTCGCCATCGCGGACGGCAGCCGTCCGGCGCCGATGAGGGTCACGCCGTTGTCCAGGACGGTGGTCTTGTCGGGTTCGGAGCCCTCGACGTTGCCGCCGAGTTCGCTCGCCGCGAGGTCGACGACGACCGAGCCGGGCTTCATGCCCTCCACGGCGGACGCGGTGACCAGCAGCGGCGGCTTGCGGCCGGGCACCTGGGCCGTGGTGATGACGATGTCGGTACGGGCGATGTGCGCGTCCAGCGCCGCGCGCTGGGCCTGCTGCTCGTCCTCGGTCAGCTCGCGGGCGTAGCCGCCCTGTTCGCCCTGGGCGAGGCCCTGGAGGTCCAGGAACCTGGCGCCCAGGGACTCCACCTCGCCGCGGGAGGCGGGGCGCACGTCGTACGCGGTGACGACGGCACCGAGCCGGCGGGCGGTGGCGATGGCCTGGAGGCCGGCGACGCCCGCTCCCAGGACCAGGACCTGCGCCGGGCGCATGGTGCCCGCCGCGGTGGTCAGCATCGGGAAGAAGCGGTCGTAGGAGTCCGCCGCGAGGACCGCCGCCTTGTAACCGGCGACATTGGCCTGGGAGGTGAGCGCGTCCATGGACTGGGCGCGGCTGAGCGTGCGGGGCAGCAGGTCCAGGCTCACCGTGCGCACCGACCGTCCGGCGAGCTGCTCGGCCAGCTCCGGGTGGCGGCGCAGTTCGAGCAGGCCGACGAGGACCTGCCCCTCGCGCAGTGTCCCGGCGTTCTCCGCCTCCGGCGGGGCCACGCACAGGACCGCGTCCGCGCGTGCGTACAGCTCGTCCGGGGCGACGACGACTGCGCCGGCCTCCGTGTAGTCGGCGTCGGTGAACCATGCGCCGGAGCCCGCGCCGGTCTCGACCAGGACGTCGATCCCGGCCCGGCGCAGGAGTGCGACGGCCTCGGGGACGAGGGCGACCCGGCGTTCGCCGGGCGCTCGTTCCCGTACGGCACCTACGGTGACGGTTCCCATGTTCTACTGCCTCTTCCTGTGGTCCGGGGGCGCGGGGGTGGCGCCGGGGCCTTGTTCAGACCTGCGTCGAGAACTCGAGGACGAGCCGTGCCTCGGCCCGTCCTGCCAGTACCTCTTCGAAGGATTCGTTGACCTGGTCGAGCCGCCGGCTCTCCGCGACGACCTGGGTGCGGCCGGCGGCGTGCAGGGCGAACACCTCGGACAGGTCCTGGCGGGTGCCGACGATGGAGCCTATGACGGTGATACCACCGAGCACAGTCTCGAAAATCGGAATGTTCATCGCGGCATCGGCGGGCAGGCCGACCAGCACCAGACGCCCGCCGCGGCTCAGAGACCGGTACGCCTGCTCGAACGCCCGGGGAGCGGTGGCGAGGACGACGGCGACATCGGCCCCGCCGGCCTTCCTGATCTCCTCGACCGGGTCGTGGGTACGGGCGTTGACGACCTCGTCGGCGCCCAGCCGGTGGGCCAGGCCCAGCTTGTCCGGCTCGACGTCGACGGCGGTGACGAAACCGCCGACCAGCCGCGCGTACTGGACGGCCAGATGACCGACACCGCCCGCGCCGAAGACGGCGACGTGTTCGGCGGGGACCACCTGCGCGACCTTGACCGCCTTGTACGCGGTGAGGCCCGCGCAGGTCAGCGGCGCCGCGTCGAACGACGTCACGCCGTCGGGGACCCGGACGACCGCGCCCGCGTCGGCGACGGCGTACTCGGCGTGGCAGCCGTCCACGGAGTAGCCGGAGTTGACCTGCTGCTCACAGAGGGGCTCCCGGCCGGAGACGCAGTGCTTGCAGGTGCCGCAGGACGAGCCGAGCCACGGGATCGCGACCCGCCGGCCGAGCAGGTCGGAGGAGACGCCCGCGCCGACGGCGGTGACGGGGCCGACGCCCTCGTGGCCGGTGACGAACGGCGGCCTCGGCTTGACGGGCCAGTCGCCGCGCGCGGCGTGGATGTCGTTGTGGCACAGCCCGGACGCCGCCATCCTCACCTGCACCTGGCCGGGGCCGGGCACGGGGACGGGGAGGTCCTGGATCTCCAGGGGCTTGCCGAAGTCGGTGACGACCGCTGCCTTCATGATCCGCTCCTCGCCCGGCGGCGTCGCCGGCCTCGTGGGTGTCCGTTCTCGTTGTCCGGTGCTGCTCCGGCGGTGGGCCGGGGTGGTGGTGCCTCGGGTGCTCCTGGGGTGTGCCTGTGGTGCCTGGGGGCGCTCCCGGGCGGTGACGCGTCCGCCGGGGACGGTGCCCGGTGCTCTGCCGCCGGGTGCGGCGCCGCCGTCCGTGTCCGCCGCTGTCTCGGTCCGCTGCCGTCTCGGTCCGCCGTCGTCGGCCTCAGCCGGCCTTGTGGCGGGGACGGCTGACCCGGGTGACGAAGCGCAGGCCGTCGCCGGGAGCCAGGGAGAGGCCGTCCGCGGCACCGGGGGCCACGTCCAGCAGGAGGCGGGGGCGGCCGAGCGCCTCGTACAGGTCGGCGTCGATGTGGAACGTACAGCCGTCCAGGACGCCGAGCAGCATG
Organism: Streptomyces sp. NPDC047000; assembly: GCF_040644295.1. NCBI lineage: Bacteria > Bacillati > Actinomycetota > Actinomycetes > Kitasatosporales > Streptomycetaceae > Streptomyces > Streptomyces sp. NPDC047000. The sequence goes on along the minus strand of NZ_JBEYWE010000008.1, from coordinate 313,258 downwards.
TCGCCCTCGCCCACGAGGACCTGACCGCCGGGGAAGCACCGTGGGCCGCCGTCCGGAGCGCCGGCGCCGTCGTCCCGGCCCCCGGCACCGTCGCCGCGCTCGTGGGGCTGCACGAACATCACCGGCCCGCCGTGGGCGGCGCGCAGGGCGGCGATGGCACGGTGCGCCGCTTCGGTCGCCGTGACGCGCCCGGCGTTTCCGTTCCGGAGGTTCGCCGGCATGTCGCTGCACTCCTCGACGGCTCTCGGCGGGCCGGTACGGCCCGGACGGATCGGGATGCCGGCGGGCCCGCGGGGCGGCCGGGCGCACGGCGGGAGGGCGCCCCGGTGGGCGGCGCGGGTGCGGTGGCGGAGGGGGAGGCGGCGGCCGCCGGGGCACGAGGCCTCGTGAGCTGTGCGGCGCCGCCGGGCTCGGGGGGACGGGGCTCCGGTGGGCGGAGCGGGCGGACCGGGCACGCGGGAGGCGCCGGACGCGCCGCGGGGCGGCGTCACGAGTCGCTCGCGCGCCGCCCGCCTCCCGGGTGCCGTCAGGGCGGTGGGCACGTCCACGGCACCTCCCACATGTCGGCCTGTGCTCTTGTCCCCTCCCACCTCACCTGGGCGCGGCGACGCGCTGCAGAGGCCGAAGGGCCCCTGGTGCGGGGCCCGTGGACCCCGCGGCAGGGGGCTTCAGTGCCGGGCCGGCGGGATGTGCCGCACCTCGCCGACATGCCGTGCGAGCAGGAACAGCCCCACGGCGGCGAAGAAGGTGAACGGTACGACGATGATGCCGACCATCGAGAACGCGAGCAGCGCGGACAGGAGCAGCAGCAGCGCGACGAGCGCGTAGAGCACTCCTTCCTCCGTACCGAGGAACAGCCGCCTGAACTTCATGACGCTCCTCCCTCCTGGAGGGCCTGTCTCGTCCCAGCGTGTGCCGGTGGGGGACGGCCGGGGAGGGGCCGGGTGGCCGTGCGGGGCGGCCACAGGGCCCCACTTGGCGCACGGGGAGGGTACAGGGGGGTACGGGCGGGCCGTGCCCGTCACCCGACCGGCACCCGCCACACCAGGGTCGTACCGCCGCTTTCCGGGCTGCCGACGGTCAGCTCGCCGCCGAGCTGCTCGGCGCGCTCCGCCATGTTGCGCAGACCGCTGCGGCGGCCTCCGGCGGGGATGCCGACGCCGTTGTCGGAGACCCTCAGCCGCACCTCTCGGCCGTCGGTCTCCAGGAGGACGTCGGCGCGGTCGGCGCGGGCGTGGCGGGCGACGTTGGTGAGGCTCTCGGAGAGCACGGCGACGACATGGTCGGCGATCTCGCGCGGCACGTCGGTGTCGACCAGCCCTTCCATCCGGACGCTGGGCGTGAAGCCGAGCAGGGGGGCGGCCTCGCCGACGGCGTGGACGACACGGGCGCGCAGTCCGGTGCCGGCGTCGCCGTCGCGGGCCCGCAGCCCGAAGATGGTCGATCTGATGATCTTGATGGTCTCGTCGAGGTCGTCGACGGCCCGCACCACGCGCTCGGCGGCCTCCGGGTGCTCGATGAAGCGGCCGGCGCTCTGCAGGGTCATGCCGGTCGCGAAGAGCCGCTGGATCGCGAGGTCGTGCAGGTCGCGGGCGATCCGGTCGCGGTCCTTGAGGACCGCGATCTCCTCGACGTCGCGGCGGTGCTCGGCCAGTTCCATGGCGATCGCGGCCTGGGCGGCGAAGCCGCGGAGCGGCTCGAGCTCCTTCTCCGAGAACGGGGATCCGGCGCTCTCGCGCACCAGCAGCACGACACCGCGCACATCGCCCGCGCCGGTGCCGACGGGGACGGCGACGGCGGGCCCGAGTCCGGTGAAGCGCTGCGGCCCGGTCGACACGCGCGGGTCGTCGGAGATGTCGGGGCTGGTGACGGGGGCGGCGGCGGAGAAGGCGGCGCCTATGAGGCTGTCGTCGACGGGCAGCACCAGTCCCCGGTGGGTGTCCGCCTCGCGGCCCATGGCGAGCTCCACGGACAGCGAGTCGGTGTCCTCCATGGGCATCGCGACCACGGCCAGGACGGCACCGGTGATGTCCCTGGCCCGCTCCGCGATCAGCCCGAGCACCTCGGCACGCTCGGCACCGGACATCAGGCTGTGGGTGATCTCCGCGTTGGCCCGCAGCCAGCGTTCGCGCAGCCGGGACTCCTCGTAGAGGCGGGCGTTGTCGATGGCGACGCCGGCGGCGACCGCGAGGGTCGACAGGACCGACTCGTCCTCCTCGTCGAACTGGGCGCCGCCGCGTTTCTCGGTGAGGTACAGGTTGCCGAAGACCTGGTCGCGCACCCGGATGGGGACGCCGAGGAAGGTGTCCATCGGCGGATGGTGGGCGGGGAAGCCGTACGAGGAGGGGTGCTGGGAGATCTTCGCGAGCCGCAGCGGCTCGGGGTGGTCGATGAGTTCGCCGAGGATGCCGTGGCCCTCGGGGAAGGGGCCGATCCGGGCGATCTGCTCACCGGTGACTCCGGCGGTGTGGAAGGCGGACAGGCTGCGGCCGTCGGGGCCGATCACGCCGAGGGCCGCGTACTCGGCGTCCACGAGGACGGCGGCGGCCTCGACGATGCTGTGCAGGGCCTGTTCGAGGTCCAGTTCCCGGCCGACGGACAGCACGGCCTCCAGGAGGCTGTGCACCCGGTCGCGTGTGCCGCGGGCCGCGTCCAGCCGGGCCTGCAGTTCCTCCAGCAGCTCGTCCAGCCTCAGCTGCGGCAGCCTGAGGCGGGCCTCCCCGGCGTCCTCGGAGCGTCCCACCGGTGGTCCTCCAGATCCGATGCCCGGCCGTGAGCCCTCCGCTCCGGTCAACAGCCACGGTAACGGTCCACCTGGGGCAGCGGATACGGAACCTCCCCCACCGCCGTCCCGGGCGGCCTCGCACGGGCCCTGCCGCTCACGGGCACGACGGCCCCGGCGGCCGCCCGGGAGATCGTTTTGCGCGGACCCCGTGCGGCGCCGGTGTTCCGTCCCGGCCCGGTGGCCGGTCCGCACCGGCCCCGGGGCCGCAGGGAGCGGGCGGGGGGTGCTGCGACGGGCGGGGAGCCGGGGACGGGCCGAGCCCGGCCGGGGGTGCCGGTCGGGCTCGGAGGTGGTGGGCGGGCCGGGTCACTGCCCCGGCGGGCGGAGGCGGTCCTGGGCCTGGGTGGCGATGACCGCCGCCTGGATGCGGCGCTCCACGCCGAGCTTGGCCAGCAGGCGGGAGATGTGGTTCTTGACCGTCTTCTCGGCGAGGAACAGCCGCTGGCCGATCTGCCGGTTGGTCAGGCCCTCGCCGATCAGGGAGAGGATCTCGCGCTCACGGTCGGTGAGGCCGGGCAGCGCGTCCGGCTCCTCCTCCTGCTGCTGGTCGTGGCGCAGCCGGGCCATCAGCCGGGTGGTGGCGCTGGGGTCCAGCAGGGACTGCCCGGAGGCGACGGTCCGCACCGCGGACACCAGGTCGGAGCCCTGGATCTGCTTCAGCACGTATCCGGAGGCGCCCGCCATGATCGAGTCCAGCAGGGCCTCCTCGTCGTCGAAGGAGGTCAGCATCAGACAGGTCAGCTCCGGCATACGGGACCTGAGCTCGCGGCACACGGAGACGCCGTCGCCGTCCGGCAGCCGCACGTCGAGCACCGCCACGTCGGGACGCAGGGCGGGCACGCGCACGAGGGCCTGCTCCACGGTGCCGGCCTCACCGACCACGGTGATGTCGGGCTCGTCGTTCAGCAGGTCGTGGACACCGCGGCGTACCACCTCGTGGTCGTCCAGCAGGAAGACCCGGATCGGTCCCTCGGGGCCGGGCCTTTGGCCGTCCGCCATCAGAAGCTCCTCGTCGTACGTCTCGTGGCTCCGCGCGTTGTCCGCAAAACCCTGTCCCGTGTCGCGATCCTGCCCGTTTGCGGGCCGAAGGGCCAGGGCCGGACGGCCCTGATCGGTGCCTTTCCTCCCTGCTCCGGGTACCACCGGGGCAGGTTCCGTGCACGTGCCCGGGCCCGTCAGGACCCACGGCCCCGGTGCCCGGGACGGGCGGCCCCTGGGGGCCGCGCGGGGGCCGCGCCACCCTGGAATCGCTCACGGACGACGATCTAAGGAGCGGCACATGACCCTCAGGGACACCGGAACCCGTGCCTCCGCGACCGACGCCGTCCGCGTACGGGCGGAAGGCGACGTGGGCGAGGAAGCACTGGAGTACGTCCGGACCAAGGTTAACGCGGCCCTGGCCCGTCCGGGCCTGCCCGCCGTCGACGGGGAGGTCCGGATCGTCCGGGCCGCCGCCCACCACGCCGAATTCCCCTGGCGGGCCGGGGGCGAGTTCAGGGTGGGCAGCGACCTCCTGGTCGTCCACGCGCGCGAGGCCGGCGCGCACGAACTCGGCGACCGGCTCCACGACCGGCTGCGGGGCCGGCTGGAACGCCTCACCGACCGCCGGGAGACGGCCCGCAGATCCGCCGCCCCGCCCCCGTGGCGCGGCGGCACGGCGGACGGGAGGTCCGCGTAGGGCACGTCGTCCGACAGGTTCCGCCGTCCGGCGGGGGTGTCCCGTGCGGGGCTCCCCCGCCCCCGCGCAGGTGAGGAGGAAGGTGCCGTGAAACCGCACACCGTGGGCGAGGTGATGACCAGTGAGGTCGTCCTCGCCCACCGCAGGACGCCGTTCAAGGAGCTCGTCAGACTGCTGGACCGGCACCGCATCAGCGGGCTGCCGGTGATCGACGACGACGACAAGGTGCTGGGCGTGGTCTCCGGGACGGACCTGGTGCGGGCGCAGGCGGTCCGCGCCCGCCGGCACCGGTCCGGCGGGGCCACCGCGGGCGCGCTGATGACGTCCCCCGCGGTGACGGTGCATCCGGAGTCGTCCGTCTCGGACGCGGCCCGGGTGATGGAGCGGCACGGCATCGAGCGGCTGCCGGTGGTCGACGAGGAGGACCGGCTGATCGGCATCGCCACCCGGCGTGACCTGCTGAGGGTCTTTCTGCGCACCGACGGCGCGATCCGCGCCGAGGTGATCGCCGAGGTGCTGGTGGGCCGCCTGGGTCTGCCGGCCGACGCCGTGGACGTGTCGGTGCGCGACGGGATGGTCACGCTGGCGGGGCGGGTGAGGCACCGCGACGACATCCCGACGGCGGTGCGGTCGGCCTGGCAGGTGGAGGGGGTCGTGGGCGTGGTGAACGGCCTGGCCTTCCCCGTCGACGACGCCGTCGCGGCCCCGGCGGCCCCGGCCCCGGCCCCGATCCCGGAGCTCGACACCAGGGCGTGACGCCGGGAAGCCGGCGGAGAGCCCCGCCGCGCGGGGCCGGGCGAAAGAGCGGCGCACCGCGCCCCGGCCCCGCGCTTGCCGTACGCCGGGGCGCGGGCGGGTGCGCCCACGGGCCGTTCGGCCCTGGAGGAGGGACCATTGGTCCTTGGGTCCCCCTGAGGGCGGCGCAACACTGAAAACGGGAGCGGCACCGATCCCCCGCGGTGTCGCTCCCCCTGGCGTTCCGGCCCTTTCCGCCCGGCGTTCCGGCGGGCGTTCCCCCGCGAGCCGGGAAGAGCGGGTCCGCCGCGGGGCCGGACGGCCCTTGCGCCACCGGCATCCCGCCCGTCCCGCCGCCCGGCCCCGGGGAACCTTCCGCGAAGGACACGGACCGGTGCCGTACGGCTCAGTCGTGCGGGACGACGACCACCGGGGTCTCGGCGTTGCGCAGCACCTCGTGCGTGACGGGGCCGATCAGCGCGCCCACCATCGCGGTGCCCCGGCTCCGGCGTCCCACGACGACCAGCGAGGCGTCCCGCGAGGCGTCCACGAGGTGCGCGCCCGCCTGCCCGACCACGGCCTCCTCGGTGACCTCGACACCGGGGTACTTCGCGCGCCACGGCTCTAGCAGCGCGTCCAGCGTCTGCTGCCCGCGGGCCTCCAGCTCGTCCTGCTGCACCTCGTCGGGCGCTCCGGCCCACACCGTGCCGTACGGCGGCAGCCGCCAGCCGTGCACCACCTTGAGGCCCGCGGCACGGCGGGCGGCGGCCTCGAAGGCGAACCGCAGGACGTCGTCATGGGTCTGGTCGTGCAGTTCGAGACCCACCACGACGTCCATGTAGGGCCCGGTCCCGGAGACGGTCCCGGTGGCGTCCGGCCGGCGCTCGTCCGCCGGGCCGGTGCCGGCGCGCACCAGCGCGACGGGCCGCTCGGCCTTGCTCACGACGGTGGTGGCGACGGAACCGAGCAGATAGCCCGCCGCCCGGCCCAGCCCGCGGGAGCCGAGCACCAGGATGTCGGTGTCCCGCGCCGCCTCCAGCAGGGCCGCCGTGGGACGGCCCGGCAGGCGTTCGGCGGTGACACGGAGCCCGGGGTGCCGGTGGGCGAGGGCGTTCTCGGCGTCGCGCACCAGGCGCTCGGCCCGGTCCGTCCCGGGCGGCGGCACGTCCTCCCCGCCGAACGGCACGTAGCTGGAGGGCTGTTGCTCCCCGGCGTACACCACCCGCAGAGCGGCCGCGGACAACACGGCTTCTCGGGCGGCCCAGTCGGCGGCGGCGCGGCTCTCGGGTGAGCCGTCCAGGCCGACGGTGACGGTGCGGGACATGAGCGGGCCTCCTTCGGATCTCTTTATTACTCTCCAGTTTCACCGCCCGGGGCAGGTAGGTCCACAAGTCCCTGCGTGAAGCCGACCGGCCCGGAGGTCCCGGCGGCGCCCCGGCCAAGGGGCACCGGGGCCCCCGAGGGGGCCGGGGCGGCCATGGCGTCCAGGTGCGCCTGGATGTAGGGCACGGCGACGAGTTCGAGTTCGCCCTCCACGAACGCGGGGTGGACGTTGACCTCGAAGACGACACCGCCGTTCTCGACGGCGAGGTCGACCCCGGCGAACGGCAGCCCGACGGAGGCGGTCGCGCGGATCGCGAGCTCGGCCAGACGGGGCGGGAGGTCGCCGGGGGCGATGTGCAGGGGGGTGGCGCCCTGACAGGTGTTGCAGGGGGTGTCGGGGCTGGGCTGGAGGTGCTCACGGGCGTGCACGACGCGGTCGCCGAGCACGAAGACCCGGAACTGGTGCCGGCCGCCGTCGGCGGTGACGTTGCCGGCGTCGCGCGAGAGCAGCCAGTCGCTGCCGTGCGCGGCGTAGTAGGCGGCGGCACGCTCGAGCCCGGCGTGCGTGGTGACGTGGAAGGTGTCGCTGCCGCCGGTGCCGACGACCGGGCGGGCCCAGGTGTCGCGGCCCAGCCGCTCGAAGGCGTCCGCCGCCTCCTCGGGGCTCGGGCCGGACAGCACCACGGTCTCCATCTGGGCGACGCCGTCACGGGCGAGGCGGCGCACGGTGAGGTTCTTCTCCGTCGCGGTGCGCCAGGCGGCCGGGTCGGCGTGGAAGGACACGGCGCGGTGGCCGTCCAGGAGCCGCTGGAAGCCGGCGAGCGCGGCCCGCCGGTGCGGCGGGATCTCGTACAGGACGACCACATCGGGTGTGAAGTCCAGTTCTTCCTCAGGGACTTGCAGCCGTAAGCGGTCGCCGTCACGCTCACCGCGCCCGGCGCCGCCGACCGCGAAATGCCGTGCGTCGACGCGTACGGGGGGCGTTCCGGTGAGCAGTTCCACGGCGTCGGCGAGGTACTCGCGGCAGCCTTCGGGGGACGTGGGGTCGGCGATCAGGGCGATGACGGGTCGGGACACGGCGGCCTCCAGCGGTTCACGACGCACGCTGCCGCGCACACCCGGGTGCACGGCCGAGCGGTCGTCCCAGGGATGAAGCCCGGCACACGTGCGGCCATGGGCACGGGGTGCCGCTGCGGCCGGGGCGCCACTGTAGGCGCACGGCGCCGTTCCCCGGCAGGGCGCACACCCCCGCGCCCCTTGCCCCGCCCCCTGCGCCGCCCGCCCCACCGCGTGCGCCCTTCGCCGGCGGGGACGACGGGAAGAGCGGGGCCGACGTGACGTCCCGTCACGGCCCGGCACGCCCCGGGGCCGCCGGCCGCCCCCGGGGCACGGACCGGAACCCGCGGTACCGGCCCGGCCCGGGAGACCGAGGGACCGCGAGGCCCGGCGGGAGTGGCCGGACCGCCGGGCGGGCCGGGGGTTCTGACGGGCCGGAAGCCCGCGGGGGCGGCACGAAGCGGCGCCGCCCCCGGGGAGGATCTCCCCGGGGGCGGCGCCGTGTCCTGTGGTGGTGGCCGTACGGCCCTGTCGAGCGGTTCCGCCGGTCAGATGAGCCAGCGGTTGCCCTGGACGAGCTGGGCCCAGAGCTTGCCGAGGCCCCAGGTGGCACCCGCGCCGACCGCCGCGAGGGCGATCATGATGAGGGCGTAGGCCACGTGGTAGTCGACGACCGGGTTGGACGACATGGTCGGCGTACCGTCGGCCAGGCTCTTGGCGGGCGGCCACTCGGCGATCCACATGAAGGCCATGAGCAGCGAGCCGGCCACGGCGGTGGGACGGAGGGCGATACCCAGCACCAGGCCGAGTCCGACACCGAGCAGGGCGAGCATGAACAGCGTGTCGCACCAGCCGGCACCGGCCCAGCTGTGGAACGTCGACTTCATCGGGCCTGCCGCCACCGAGCTCAGGAAGCCCTTGGTCGGCGAGCCGCCGTCGAGCCAGCTCTTGCCGGACGGGGTCGCGTAGCCGAAGCCGAACGTCTTGTCGAGGAAGGCCCACAGGAAGACGAATCCGGTGACGATCCGCAGGACGGCGAGTACACGGGCACTGATCGTGGCCGATGCCGCCAGGTCCGTCTCCACCGTCTCGCCCCGGTTCAGGAACGAGAAGTGGAACCCGGTGTGGCGCTGTGAGTTGCCTTGCACTGCCATGATTGTCCATCCCCTCTGATGGAGTGTCACGCGGGTTGCGGACCACTCTTGGTAGAAGGCTTCGGGGCCTTCGGTCGAGCCGCCGTTCTTTGTTCGTTGCGCATTCAATGTCCCGCTTCCGGAGCCCCCGTCAGATGGGCTGCAAGGGCCCGGTCCACGGTCCGTTGGTCCCCTCCCCCGGGACCGTTCGGGACCCCGGGGGAAAGCGCTCTCAGCAGCCCGCCGGAACCAGCAGGACAGGGCAGTGGGAGCGGTGCAGCAGGGCGTGGGCGACGGGGCCGAGCCAGGGACCGGGGCGCCCGCCGTGCCGGTGCACGCCGATCACCACGAGGGACGCCTCACTCGTGGCGTCGACCAGCAGCTGGGCCGGCGCGGAACGCACCGTACGGGCGTCGACGCCCACCTTGGGGTGCCGTTCCTGGAGCCGGGCCAGGCTGAAGCGGGGCACGGCGTCCTCGGCGCGGTCCTCCACCGCCTCGCGCCGCTGGCCGGGGCTGGTCGCGGGCAGCACCGAGGGCAGTTCGGGGGTGTGGTGGCGCTGTCCGTGGGCGTGCAGCACCCGCAGCCACACCTCGCGCCGCTCCGCCTCCTGGAAGGCGTGCTCCGCGGCCTCGGTGTCGTCGTCGCTCTCCAGGCCGAGCAGCACGTCGCCCTTCTCCTCGCGTGCGTGGTCCCCGCGCACGACCAGCAGCGGGCTGTGCACATCGGCGGCGACCCGCAGGCTGACCGAGCCGAACACCAGCCCGGTGAACCCGGCGAAGCCGCGGGTTCCGACGACGGTGAGGTCCGCGCCCTCGCTCTCCCGCACCAGCGCCTTCGCGGCGCCGTCCTGGACGGCCCTGGTGGTCACCGTCAGCAGCGGATAGCGGTCGTGGATCCGGGCGGCGGCCGACTCCAGGATGGGCGCCGCCTCGTCATGGTCCGTCACGGCGTACACGACCCGCAGTTCGGCGTCGCGCAGTTCGGCCTCCGCGGCGGCCCGGTCCAGCGCGCGTACGGCGTGCAGCGAGCCGTCCACTCCGGCGACCACATGGTGCACAGTCATGTCCCGTTCCCTTCTGTGCCGTGCTCTTGTCGTGCGGCGGGAAGGGGCCGTCCGGGCCATCGGCGCGCGCGGCGGCTCCGCGCACGATCGTGGTACCCCGCCCGCGGGGCGGGCAGGGTCCGCGTGCACTCCGCGACCCGCCACAGGGCCCCTTCGTCGGTGGGCCCTGTGGACCCGGGCGGGCGGCGGCACCGCGGGGGCCGGCACGAGGGCGGGCGGGGAACGGAAGAGGGCGCGAGGGCCAGGGGTGCGGGGTGCCGGCGTGACGAGGTGGTGCGGGACCGGCCGGTCCGGTCCGGTGCGGCTCAGCCCGGCAGTTTCACCCCGTACATGGTGCGTCCGGCGACCAGTTCCCGTCCGGTCACCAGCTCGGGCTCGATCCGGACGAACACCTCGCGCGGGGAGGGTGCCCAGGAGCTGGGGCCGGTGCGGGCGAGGCGGTCGCGCTCGGCGGGGTCGGTGACCACCGCGGCCGGGCCGGTGACGACGACGCTCCAGCCGGAGTGGACCTGGGCGTCGACCTCGTCGGCCTCGAAGGCGACGACCGCGCCGTCGACGGCGCGGACCAGCTCCGAGTCGGCGGAGGTACGCAGCACCACCGCGCCGTCCACGTCGACACAGAAGTTGACCGGCAGCACTGCGGGCAGTGCCTGACGCGTGTGCACGATCCGGCCGACCGGCACCTTCGTCAGCAGTCGGAGGCACTCCTGCTGTTCGAGTTCGCGGAATCCGTCATTGGGATACATCAGCCAGTCGTCTCTCAGCCAGTCGTCCGTCGCCGGGGCGGTGGAAAAGAAAGGTGCGGGTCCATCTTGCGCTCCCGCGGACCTGTGCTCCAGGGGCCATCGGTCCCGAAGGTCCGGACAACAGGACTCGCGGAGGAAACGGAAGAAGCGGAAGAACGGGACCCACCAGGGGACGGAGCGCGGGGCCCGCGGAGCCTCGGCGCTCCGCACCGGAGCGGGGTCAGACCTTGATCCGCCGCCCGGAGACACCCAGCGGCTCGATCCGCAGCCACATCGAGCGCCGGCCGCCCGCCCAGGGTTCGCTGTAGGCGCGGTCCATCAGCCGGTGCACCTCGTCGGGATCGGTCACCTCATGGGCGAGACCGCGCACCAGCACGCTCCAGCCCTGGCTGAACACGTCGTCGATGCGGTCGATCTCGAAGGCCACCCGGCAGCCGTCCGCCTGTGCGGGGACGGTGCCCGGGTCGGTGCTGAAGACGATCGCCCCGTCGACGACGGTGTAGTTGACGGGCACGATCAGCGGTCCCTCGGCGCCGGGGACGCCGATACGGCCCACACCGTGGGAACCCAGCAGTTCCCGGCACTCGTCGGGGGACAGTTCGGTGAACTCGGGGTGGCGTGCCGCCCGGCCCGGGCCGGGCGGCACATTGGTCTCCCCACCGGTGAGTTCGGTGACGGTGGTGTGCAGCACCTCGGCCAGGCGGAGCAGGGTGCTGATGCCGGGTGCCGCGGCGGGATGCTCCTCGAGGTACTGGAGGTAGCCCGGGGCCATGCCGGCGCGGGCCGCCGTCTCCCGCCGGGTGAGGCCGAGCTGGGCGCGGCGCTGGACGAGTCGACGGCCGAGGTCGCCCAGGGCGATGTCCTCGCGCGCGTTCGACGGGGTCGGTGCTGTCATGTCCCGTCACTCCTTCCCATCGGCTGTCGTGCCGCCCGGCCGCTCCCCGGTGGTGCGCCGCACGGTTCCGCCCGTGGCCTTGCCCGCCCGGCCCCTATGCCGCTTGCGTCACCTTTCGTCGCTGTACGACCCGATTACCCCTCTGCGGCGTGTCACACGTCCCGGACCGCCACGGCCTCGGGCCGTTCCGCGCCGAGCACGACCTTCAGGGCGCCGGTGTCGGCGGCACGCCCGAAGACGTCGTACGCCTCCTGCATGCCGTTCAGCGGGAAGGTGTGCGTGACGAGCGCCGAGGCGGGCAGCCGGCCGGCCGCGGTCATCCGCAGCAGGGTGGGCGTCGAGTGGGTGTCCACGAGCCCGGTCGTGATCGTCACGTTCTTGATCCAGAGATCTTCGAGGTGCAGCGTGGCGGGCTTGCCGTGCACGCCGACGTTGGCGACGTGGCCTCCGGGGCGCACCATGCGGGTGCACAGCTCGAAGGTGTCCGGGATGCCCACGGCCTCGATGACGACGTCCGCGCCGAGGCCGTCGGTGAGGTCGGCCACCAGCTGCTCGGGGCCCTCCGCCGAGTTCACCACGACGTCGGCGCCGAGCCGCTTGGCCGCGTCGAGACGGGCGGCGGCGACGTCCACGGCGACGATGCGCTCGGGCGAGAGCAGCCGGGCGGTGGCGATCGCGGCGAGCCCGATGGGTCCGGCGCCGACCACGACGACGGTGTCGCCGGGCTGCACCCGGCCGTTGAGGACGCCGACCTCGTAGGCGGTCGGGAAGATGTCGGCGAGGAGCACGGCCTCCCGTGAGTCCAGCGTGCCGGGCAGCGCGTGGACGGACAGGTCGGCGTGGGGGACGCGGACGTACTCGGCCTGCGTTCCGTCGATCAGATGGCCGAGGGCCCAGCCTCCGCCGCCGCGGCACTGGCCGTACATCCCCCTGCGGCAGTAGACGCAGCGGCCGCAGGCGGTGATGCAGGAGACCAGGACCCGGTCGCCGGGGCGTACGGTGCGCACGTCGGCGCCGGTCTCGACGATCTCGCCGACCGCCTCGTGACCGAGGACCGTGCCGGGGGGCACCTCCGGCACGTCGCCCTTGAGGATGTGCAGGTCCGTGCCGCAGATGGTGACGGCGTCGACCCGGACGATCGCATCCGTGGCATCACGGACGCCGGGGTCCGGGACCTCTTCCCAGGAGGCTTTTCCTGGACCGTGGAAGACGTAACCCTTCATGTCGATCCTCCCTCCTCGGCCACTCCCGGTGCCGGGGCCGGACCGGGTGGGACCGCAGGGTGTCGTACCGGGATTGCTCCGCAGGTCCAGCTTCCGCCCACCGGCCCGGTCCCGCATGGGCCGGTCGGTCCCCTCCCCGCCCCCATACGGGTCGTTACGCCCCGCCGGCGGCCCTTCCGGCCCTCTCCGACCAGGTGTCACGGGGCCGTACGGCCCTACCGGCGGCACGGCGCGGAGCGCTTGGCTGGTGTGCCATGGCCCCCACCCACACCGGTCCGCCACCCAGTCCGGCCGTACGCACCGTCGCCGGTACGACCGTGGTGGCGCTGCACGGTGAGATCGACCTGGAGACTGCCGAACCGCTGCGGGAGCGGCTCGACCGGCTGACCGCCGCGGACCGGCCCGACGTGGTCGTGGATCTGAGCGGTGTCTCGTTCATCGACTGCTCGGGGCTCGGGGTGCTGTGCCGGGCCCGCAACCGCGTCCTGGAACGCGACGGCAGACTGCGGTTGGTGTCGGCGTGCCCGCGGTTCCTGCGGATCCTCCGGCAGGTGGGACTCACGGAGCTGTTCGAGGTGCATCCGGACCTGAGCGGGGCGGTGGCCGAGGCGGCCGGCACCGTGCGCTGACCCGGCCGCACCGGCCCGGCCGGTCCCCCGCGCCGGTGCCCGCGCCGGTGCCCGTGATGGTGGCCGCTCGCCGCCGCCCCGTCACGCGGTGGCCGCCCGCCGCTGTTCCGGTCGGCGGCCGCTCGTCACGCCCGCTCGGGCGCCGGTTCCCGGACGGTGCCCACGGGACGGCCGGGGCCCTCCACGCCGTAGCCGATGCGCAGCAGCATATGGGCGTGCCCGGAGCCGGCGGGCAGGGAGCCGCGCAGGTCGGGCCATTCGGTGGCGCGGTACAGCAGTCCGGTGCGCAGTCCGTGGGCGGTGGCCCGCAGCAGGACGTGTTCGAGGGCCTGCCCGGCGCGCAGCCAGTCGCCCGGCCGGTCCCGTTCGGTGGTGAGCAGGGCCAGCGGGCCCGTGGTGCTGCGGTCGGCCTCGGTGCGGGCGCGGCGCGGGCCTTCGGCGAGGACCCGGTCCCGGTGCCCGGCCTGGGAGACGAGGCGCAGCAGCCGGACGCTCTCGTCGGGGCCGGGGAAGTCGAGGCGGGCGCCCTCGGTGCGGGCGGCCTCAGCCAGTCCGGCGCGCAGTCCGGCCGGCAGCGGGACCTCGGAGAGCGGGAGGCGGGTGGAGTGCCTGCGCCAGACGGCCTCGTACAGGTCGCTCTCCTCGGCCGCGCCGCGGGCGGTGCCGGGGAACGGCTCGGTGGGGCGGACGGTGGCCAGCAGGTCGGGGTCCTCCTCCGGGTCGGGCAGCAGCCGGACGACGGGCTGCCAGCCGAAGTGGGTCATCGCCACGCGGAGGTTGAGGACGCACGCGCCCGCGGAGAGGTGCAGATTGAGGTCGGTGGTCTCCGGGCCGGGGGTCGCGCGCACCTGGAACGTCACCGTCTCCGGGTCCAGGCGGACCCGCCACGGCTGGGTGCCGTGGATCGCCGTCGCGGCGACCGCGGCGGACACGCAGGTCTCCAGGGCTGTCGCGTCCAGGCAGGTGGCGTTGTTCATGGTGCCCTCCCAGGCAGGGGGCGGGTTCGATACACCGAGGGTGCGCGCCCGGCACGGTCGCACGGAGGGGGCCGATGGTCCCCGGCGGGGGCTCCGACGGGGCATCGGCGGCGGGCCCCGGTGGGGCTGGTGCGGCCCGGCCCGGCGGCGCCGAGGCGGCCCGGCCCGGGGCTGAACGGCCCCCTCATGAGGGCGGGCGGGTCCCTGTCGGACCCGCGTTCCCCCCTCATCGGCCCATCCCGCCCCGACGCGCCCGGTGCCACCGTCGGACCAGGAGCCAGGGGAGGTACGGACCGATGAGCGGCAGGCGTACGAAGAAGTGGCTGTGGCGGTGGCAGGACAATCCGCTGCGCCGGCGCGACGACCTCGTCGAGGCGTGGATCGTGCTGGTCGTGTGGGTGGTGGTGCTGGTGGGCGGCACCGTGCTCGGTCTTGTCACGGCCCGGGTCGCCGGTGACGTGTTCGCCCGGCAGCGTACCGAGCGGCACACGGCCGCGGCCGTGCTGGCCGATGACGTGCCGGGGGCGGCGACGGCGGGCGGGACGAGCGCGCGGGTGATGTCCCGGGTCCGCTGGACGGCTCCCGACGGGACGTCGCGCACCGGCAAGTCCCTGGTGGCGGGCGGGCAGCGGGCCGGTGCGAAGGTCGTGGTCTGGCTGGACGCGTCGGGCGCGCTGACCAATGAACCGCCGAACGCCACGGAGGCGTCGCTGGAGGCGGGCCTGCTGGGCTTCGCGGCCGGGGTCGCGCTGGCCGGCACCGCGTTCGGCGCGGGCGCGGTGGCGCGGTGGGAGCTGGACCGGCGGCGGGTCGAGGAATGGGGCCGGGAGTGGGACCTGGTCGGACCGCGGTGGGGCCACAAGACCAGCTGACGGACCATCTCCCGGTATCCGGCGGGCTCCGACGTCCGCGGGGTTCCTTCGAGGGCCCCGCCCCGAGCCGACCGCCTCGTGCCCCGTCCGAGCCCCGTCCGAGCCCCGGGAACGGACCCGGGGCTCAGCCGTGTGTCTCAGTCCTCGGCGAGTACGGCCGCGGCCTCGGCGGCCGTCGGACCGGCCTCGCCGTAGGTGCCCTGGCCGCGCTTCAGCCAGATGTACACCGGCAGGCCGAGGAGCAGGACGAACAGGCCGTAGTAGACGGTCTGGTAGCCGCTGCCCTGGATGGACCAGTAGGAGAACGCCATGGCGACCGAGGCGATGACGACGTCGCGGACCAGGGTCCTGCGGTCGAGGCTCGCCCGGCCCCGGACGGCCAGCCAGTACAGCTGGGCGGCGGCGGAGAACAGGTACGGGATGACGGCCGTGAGCACGCTCAGCAGCACGATCTTGGTGAACACGTCGTCGAACTTCGTGTAGCTGAAGACGGTGATCAGGGAGGCCAGCACGGTGGAGGCGACGATGCCGAAGACGGGCACGCCGCTCGCGCCGCGCAGCCGGGCGAAGGCGGCCGGGAAGAGTCCGTCGCGGGCGGCGGCGTAGGGCATCTCGGCGCACAGCATGGTCCAGCCGTTCAGGGCGCCGATGCCGGAGATGATCGCGGCGACGGCGACGACGTCACCGGCCCAGGTCCCCCCGAAGATGTTGTTGGCGGCGTCGGTGAAGGGCGCGGTGGAGTTGCCGAGGGCGGAGTGCTTGACGTTGCCGAACACCGCGAGGGTGCCGAGGATGTAGATCACGGCGCAGATCAGGGTGCCGTAGATCGTGGCGCGCGGCACGTTGCGCTCGGGGTCCTTGACGCGTCCGGCGACGACGGAGGCGGCCTCCAGGCCGAGGTAGCTGAACAGGGCGATCGCGGAGGCGGCGGAGACGGCGCCGGTGGCGGACTGGCCGCTGGCGTTGAACTCGCCGAAGTTCCCGGAGTCGATGAACAGCAGACCGACGGTGGCCATGAAGACCAGCGGGATGAACTTCAGCACGGTGGTGACGACCTGGAAGTGGCCCATGTTCTTCACGCCGGTGAGGTTGATCGCGGCCGGGATCCACAGGCCGACCAGCGCGATCACCGCGGAGACCGTCTTGTCGTGCCCGGTGTTGACGAAGACCTCGACGTACCCGACCCAGGCGACCACGATCGCGGCGTTCCCGGCCCATGCGGTGATCCAGTACGACCAG
Organism: Streptomyces sp. NPDC047000; assembly: GCF_040644295.1. Lineage (NCBI taxonomy): Bacteria > Bacillati > Actinomycetota > Actinomycetes > Kitasatosporales > Streptomycetaceae > Streptomyces > Streptomyces sp. NPDC047000. Next base: position 296,901 of record NZ_JBEYWE010000008.1, on the reverse strand, counting down.
GCGTTGAGGAATCCGGCGAACTCGCCGAACGCCTGACGCGCGTAGACGTACGGGCCGCCGCTGGCGGGCACGCGCCCGGACAGCGATCCGAAGGTCATCGCCAGGGCGAGCGCGCCGATCGTGACGACGACGAACGCGACGATCGCGATCGGTCCGTACGGCGCCAGTGCCGACGGGAGCGCGAAGACGCCGGTGCCGATGATGCTGCCGATCACCAGTGCCGACGCGGCGGGCAGTCCCAGGGCCGACGTGGGGGTCGGCTTCTGGCCATCACGCCCCACCGAAGTGCTGGACATTCTGTGCTCCTCTGCGCAGGTCGCCGAGGGTTTCTCGGTTCCGCTGCCGATGCTTGTGCGCCGTGAGGGCGGCCGAGAGTAGCCGCTCGGCCCCTCCGGTGCCCGATGGTCCCCTCCACCGCCGACCGGTCGGCCCCCGTCCACCCTCGCACGGAAGGCGAGGGCCGCCGGACCGTCCTGAAGGTGACCTTCGCCGCAGGAGAGCAGATACTTTCGGGAGTGGGCCGCCGGGACCGCGGCCCAGCTCTCTGGATCCCCGGAGGTACAGATGAAGATGCTCATCAACGTCGCCGAGACCGTGGTCGCGGACGCGCTGCGGGGTATGGCGGCCGCGCACCCCGAGCTGACCGTCGACGTCGACAACCGTGTGATCGTACGCCGGGACGCCCCGGTGGCCGGCAAGGTCGCCCTCGTCTCCGGCGGCGGGTCCGGGCACGAACCGCTGCACGGCGGGTTCGTGGGTCCGGGCATGCTCTCGGCGGCCTGTCCCGGCGAGGTGTTCACCTCCCCCGTGCCCGACCAGATGGTCCGGGCGGCGGCCGCCGTGGACAGCGGCGCGGGCGTGCTGTTCATCGTGAAGAACTACACGGGCGACGTCCTGAACTTCGACATGGCCGCCGAACTCGCCGAGGACGAGGGCGTCCAGGTCGCCAAGGTCCTCGTCAACGACGACGTGGCGGTCATGGACAGCCTCTACACCGCCGGGCGGCGCGGCACGGGTGCCACCCTGTTCGTGGAGAAGATCGCCGGCGCCGCCGCCGACGAGGGGCAGCCGCTGGAACGCGTCCGGGCGATCGCCGAGCAGGTCAACGAGAACTCCCGCAGCTTCGGCGTCGCCCTCACCGCGTGCAGCACCCCCGCCAAGGGCAGCCCGACCTTCGACCTGCCGGCCGGGGAGCTGGAGCTCGGTGTCGGCATCCACGGCGAACCCGGCCGGGAGCGCCGGGCGATGATGACCTCCGGGGAGATCGCCGACTTCTCGGTGCAGGCGATCCTCGACGACATGACCCCGCGGAACCCCGTCCTCGTCCTGGTCAACGGCATGGGCGCCACCCCGCTGCTGGAGCTGTACGGCTTCAACGCCGAGGTGCAGCGCGTGCTCGGCGAGCGCGGCGTCGCCGTGGCCCGCACCCTCGTCGGCAACTACATCACGTCGCTCGACATGGCCGGCGCCTCGGTCACCCTGTGCCAGGTCGACGAGGAGTTGCTGCGGCTGTGGGACGCGCCGGTCAGCACCCCCGGCCTGCGCTGGGGCATGTGAGCCACGGCAGACGGTCAACCCACTTGTCACGCAAGGAGATCCAGTGCTCGACGCCGACTTCTTCCGCCGCTGGATCGCGGCGGCCGCCGCGTCCGTCGGCCGGGAGGCGGACCATCTCACCGCCCTCGACTCCGCCATCGGGGACGCCGACCACGGCAGCAACATGCAGCGCGGGTTCAAGGCCGTGACGGCCGCGCTGGAGCGGGACGACCCCGGCACCCCGGGGCAGATCCTCATGCTCGTCGGCCGCACCCTCATCTCGACGGTCGGCGGCGCGTCGGGCCCGCTCTACGGCACCCTGCTGCGCCGCACGGGCAAGGCGCTCGGCGACGCCGCCGAGGTCAGCGAGGAGCAGCTGGCCGAGGCACTGCGCGCGGGCGTGGACGCGGTCATGCAGCTGGGCGGGGCCGCGCCCGGCGACAAGACCATGATCGACACCCTGGTCCCGGCCGTGGACGCGCTCGGCGGCGGTTTCGCTGCGGCCCGCGCCGCCGCCGACGAGGGCGCCCTGGCGACGATCCCGCTGCAGGCCCGCAAGGGCCGGGCGAGCTATCTCGGCGAGCGCAGCATCGGGCACCAGGACCCCGGCGCCACCTCGTCGGCGCTGCTCGTGGCGGCCTTGGAGGAAGCGTCCGGGAGCGGCGATGAGTGACGGGAAGCTCGTCGGGATCGTGCTGGTGTCGCACAGCGCGGAGGTGGCCGCCTCGGTCGCCGCGCTGGCCAGGGCCCTGGCGGGCGGCGCCGAGTCGGTGCCCCTCGCCCCGGCGGGCGGCACCGGGGGCGGCGGGCTCGGCACCAGCTCCGAGCTGATCGCCGCGGCGGCCGCGTCCGTGGACCGCGGAGCCGGGGTCGCCGTCCTGACGGACCTGGGCAGCGCGGTCCTCACCGTCAAGGCCCTGCTCGCCGAGGGCGACGAGCTCCCCGAGGACACCCGTCTCGTGGACGCCCCGTTCGTCGAGGGCGCGGTGGCCGCGGTCGTCACGGCGGCCACGGGCGCCGACCTGGCGGCGGTGGAGGCGGCGGCGAAGGAGGCGTACGACTACCGGAAGGTGTGACCGCCGGCCGCCACGGCCCCGCCGGGCCGTGGCGGCCCCGTCCGGCGTTCGAGGAGCGGAGCCCCCTCCGTGACGGGAAGGGGCGGTGGGGGGCGAGGATCCGGGCCCCGGGTCACACGACACCCTCCGTGGCGATCGTGAGGGCCGCACGCACCGTCGCCGTCAGGTCGGCGTCCACCGCGGCAGAGCCGGGAGCGGCGGGCCCGGTGTGCCAGGCGTGGTACTCGACCGACGCGCGCAGGGCCGCGTTGAGCATGGCCGCCTGGATGGCGGGACGCAGGTCGCCCGGGGGCAGGGCGGCACGTTCGGCCAGAGCGCGGGCGAAGGCCGGCTCGGCCTCGTCGTAGGACTGGAGCCAGACCGCGCGCAGTCCCGGTTCGGTGCGGGTGAGGCGGAGCAGTTCCCCCACCGTGGTGCGGTCGGGGCCGCCGGTGAGGCGGTCGTCCGCCGGCAGACCGTCCTCGAACGCCTCCCGCAGCGGACGGCCGGACGGCCAGGCGCGCAGCCGGGCTGCGATCGCCTCGATACCGGCCGAGAACAGCGGCCGTACGCAGCTCTCCTTGGTCGGGAAGTAGCGCCACAGGGTGCGGGCCGAGATGCCGGCCGCCCGGGCGATCTGCTCCCCCGTCGTCGCGGCCACCCCCTGGGCGGCGAAGAGGTCCACCGCCGCGCGGGCGATCTCCAGCCGGATCTCGGCCTTGCGTTCCTCGGTCAGGGGCGGGCGGCCCGTGCGTCCGCGGGGCGGGGTCATACGGCGCGTCCCTCCGGGTCGGGGCTGTTCACCGGGAATTGTCCCCGGGGAATCCGGGTCGAACGAATTTATGTCACTGGACGACATTAAGTCGTAGTGTGGTGACGTACACGGGCCCCGGGCCCACCACCGCCGTACGTTCAGACAGGAGCACGTCATGACCAGCGGTTTCGACGGACGCAGCGTCATCGTCACCGGCGCCGGTTCGGGCATCGGGCGTGCCGCCGCGGTGGCGTTCGCGGCGCAGGGCGCCAGGGTCGTGGTGGCCGACCTCAACGCCGAGGGCGCCGCGGAGACCGTCGGGACGATCACCGGGGCGGGCGGCACCGCTGTGGCGGTCACCGGCGATCTGAGCGACCAGGCGGTGGTCGACGGGCTGGTCGCCACGGCCGTCGAGCGGTTCGGCGGGGTCGACGTGCTGGTGAACAACGCCGGGATCATGGACCGGATGTCGGCGGCGGGCGACACGAGCGACGCGGAGTGGGAGCGGGTGATACGGGTCAACCTCACGGCTCCGTTCCTGCTCACCCGGGCGGTGCTGCCGCACATGCTGGCGGCGGGGCGCGGCGCGATCGTCAACACGGCCTCGGAGGCGGGCCTGCGCGGCAGCGCGGCGGGCGCCGCCTACACGTCCTCGAAGCACGGCCTGATCGGTCTCACCAAGTCCCTCGCCGTGATGTACCGCACCCAGGGCATCCGCACCAACGCCATCGCGCCCGGCGGCACCGTGACCGGGATCGTCCTCGACCTCGAGGAGGGCGCGCACGGCCCGGCGACGCTCGGCGGCTACTTCGGCAACGCGGGCCGCGCCTCCGAGCCCGAGGAGCAGGCGGCGGCTATCGTGTTCCTGGCGTCGGACGCGGCGAGCAACATCAACGGCGCGATCCTGCCGGTCGACAACGGCTGGGCCGCGGTCTGACACCGCCGGGGGCCGCGCCCGTCCGTCCGGTGCCCGTCCGACCGCCCGTCCCGGTCCGTCCGTCGGCCCGGACCGGCGCCTTCGCTCAGCTTCCCCGGGTGAACAGCCGCGCCAGCCGCTCCCCCGTCGCGACGGCGGCGGCGTGGTCCTCGACGGGCTTCGCCGCCGAGTCGCGGAACACGATGTAGGTGACATCGGCGGCGGCTCCGCCGCCCCTGGGGTCCGGAGGGATGCCGAGGGCGGCGGCGGTGGCGTACGACGCCTCGCCGATGATGTCCGGGGGACCGACGTCGCCGACGACGGCGTACTGCACCCGGTCACCGTGGACGACGGCGGCCACCGCACCGCCGTGGACGCCGTCGGTCCGGTGGTCCCAGAGCTCACCGGGGCCGGGCACCACGATGTACGGCAGGTTCTCGGGGTCGAGATAGCGGCCGTCGGACTGGGTGAAGGACGTGGTCGGCGAGTACATCGGGTCGGTGTCCGCGTTGCAGTGCGGGCCGGACCGTCCGTCGCAGTCGATGTCCATGTCCGTCGTCCAGAACACGGCGTCGTCGGTACCGCAGACCGGCACGGTGGCCGGTGCGCCGTCGTCGGGGCGGAAGCGGCCGTGGGAGATCTGGGCGCACTCGCGCGTCCTGGCCAGCAGTTCCGCGGCGGTCACCGCGCCCTCGCTCCAGGCCACCGGCCGCTGCCGGGCGGGGGCGGGCAGGACGGCGGCGGGCAGCAGCGACGGGGTGAGCAGGACGACGCCGGCGGCCAGCGTCAGCGGCAGGGCACGCACGATGGGGAGGCCTTCCCTCGGGGACACGCGGGACACGCCGGGCAGCACGGAGGACGTGTGCGGCGCGGGGACGTCGGCGGAAGTCGGCGGACACGCGGCCCAATCTGGTCCCGGTCCGCCCGCGCGGCCACCGCAGAGGGGCCGGACGGTGCACATGCGCCGGGCGGGGTCACCGACGGCCCGTGCGGTGCGGCGGATGTCCGGCAGGGGCCGGGGAGCCCGGGTCCGTATCGGCCCGGGCCGTCCCGGCCGCCCGCACCGGCGCGGAATCAGCGACGACAGCGGTCCGCGCGGCACGGTCCGAACTTCCCTTGCCAGCAGGAGAGTTCGGCCGACAGCAGATTCAGCATACGTAACGGGGGCGGCCGTCACGAACACACCTTCTCCGGAGCGCCCCGGACACGCCAGCCACCGCGACGTGACACCGGTCACGGGGCCCCGGGCAGGGCACCGGCGGCAGCGGCCCGGGCGGCGGCTCCGAAGACCACACGCGTGCACCGGATGCGGGATTCCGTCACCTGGCCGGGCGACCCCCGGGTGCGGTCGCGGGCCGGGGCGCATTGGCTTCCTCAGAGGCGGCACGGGCGATCCCCGACCCTCGGCGGCGCATGGGACGACCGCCAACCGTGCGGCCGGAGGGCAGTCCACATGCGTACCAGCCACTTCCTTCTCCGTTCCGGCCTGACCGCGGCAGCCGCCGCCGCGCTGCCGCTCGGCCTCGCCGGGCCGTCCGGCGCCACCGCCGGAATCTCCGTGAGCACGACCGGGTCGACCGTCTCGGTGGTGACGAGTTCCTGCACCCAGGTCAACGGCAGCTGGGGCACCGCCTCGCTGCTCGGCACCGGGCAGGCGAGCTTCGCCCAGGGACGTCAGGTGGCCCTGTCCGGCACCACGGTCAGCCAGTCGGCCGCCTGGTCGGGTGTGTCCCCGGGGACGTACACGGTGATCGTGATGTGCTCGAGCGGCAACACCGCGGGCAGCCAGTCCGTCATCGTCTCGCTTCCCTCGCTGCCCACCATCTCGGCCACGACGGCCCCCTCGCCGTCGCGCGGCGTGATGGGCGGCCTGGGCGGGGCCGTCAAGGACTACGGACCGGTCACCCTGGGGGTGGGCGGGGCACTGGTCGGCGCGGGGGTGATCGCGGCGGGCTGGTATCTGCGACGCCGCTCCAGGCCGTACCGGCTGTGAGACCCGTACCGACGGCGAGGCCGGGGCCGAGGCCGGGCGGTAACGGGGAAGAGCGGCCCGGGACGGGGACGACCGGGCGGGCGGCGCGGTCCCGGTCACGGCCGGCGGTGGAGTTCCTCCAGGACGTCGCGGTACCCGGGACCAGCGGCCCGGGACGGGCGGCGGGCGGTCACGGGAGGCGGCCGAGTTCCTCGAGGGCGTCGGTGAGCCACCGGGTCCAGAAGGTCTCCAGGTCGATCCCCGCCCGCAGCACGAGGTGCCGCAGCAGGTCCTCGGGGCTGTCCCGCTCCGGCGGGAAGTCGCGTTCGCCGATGCGCCGGTACTCGGCCAGCTGCCGCTCGTGCAGCTCGAGATGGCGGCGCAGTTCGGCGTCGATTCCCGCCGTGCCGACCACCGCCGCGGCGCGCAGCCGCAGCAGCAGCGCGTCCCGGCTCGGCTTGGGGTCCTGGGCGGCGGCGGTCCAGCGGGCCAGTTCGGCCCGGCCCGCGGGCAGCACCTCGTAGCTCTTGCGCTGTCCGCGCGCGGGGGGTTCGGCCGGGAGCGCCCGGACGAACCCCCCGGCCTCCAGACGCCCCAGCTCGCGGTAGATCTGCTGGTGCGTCGCCGACCAGAAGTAGCCGATCGACCGGTCGAACCGGCGGGTCAGGTCCAGCCCCGACGACGGCTTCTCGAGCAGGGCGGTCAGGATCGCGTGCGGGAGTGACATGGAGGGCATCCTAGGGACGCGCGCCGCTCCTACAGCGCGGCCGCCAGTTCGGTGCCCTGCCTGACGGCGCGCTTGGCGTCCAGTCCGGCGGCCGTCTCGGCGCCGCCGATGAGGTGGGCGCCGACGCCCCGGGCGAGGAGCTCCCCGTACAGGGCGCCGCGCGGTTCCTGGCCGGTGCACAGGACGACGGTGTCCACCTCCAGGACCCGGCTCTCCCCGTCGACGGTGATGTGCAGCCCGGCGTCGTCGATCCGGTCGTAGCGCACCCCCGGGACCATGACGACGCCGCGCTGCCTCAGCTCGGTGCGGTGGATCCAGCCCGTGGTCTTCCCGAGCCCCGCCCCGACCTTGGTGGTGCCGCGTTGCAGCAGATGGACGGTGCGCGGCGGGGCGGGCCGCTCGGGGGCGGTGAGACCGCCGGGGGTGCGGTGGTCCATGTCGACGCCCCAGTGGCGGAAGTACGTCGCCGGGTCCTCGCCCGCCTTTCCGCCGTCGTCGGTGAGGAAGGCGGCGACGTCGAAGCCGATGCCGCCCGCGCCGAGCACGGCGACCCGGTCGCCGACCGGGGCGCCGTCGCGCAGCACGTCGAGGTAGCCGAGCACGCTGGGGTGGTCCACGCCGGGGATGCCGGGGACGCGCGGGGTGACACCGGTGGCCACGACGACGTCGTCGTAGCCGGTGAGGTCCGCGGCCGAGACCCAGGTGTCCAGCCGTACGTCCACGCCCTCCTCGGCGAGCCGGTGGCGGAAGTAGCGCAGCGTCTCGTCGAACTCCTGCTTGCCGGGGACCTTGCGGGCGACGTTCAGCTGGCCGCCGATCTCGGCGGCGCCGTCGTAGAGGGTGACGTCGTGGCCCCGTTCGGCGGCGGTGACGGCGCAGGCGAGTCCGGCCGGGCCCGCGCCGACGACCGCGACGCGCTTGCGCCGCCGGGTGGGGGTGAGGACCAGTTCGGTCTCGTGGCAGGCGCGCGGGTTGACCAGGCAGGAGGCGGGTTTCCCGCTGAAGGTGTGGTCGAGGCAGGCCTGGTTGCAGCCGATGCAGGTGTTGATGGCCTGCGGCCGTCCTGCCGCGGCCTTGGCGACGAAGTCCGGGTCGGCGAGCATCGGGCGGGCCATGGACACCATGTCGGCGCAGCCCTCGGCGAGGAGCTGCTCGGCGAGTTCGGGGGTGTTGATGCGGTTGGTGGTGACGAGCGGGACGGACACCGCCCCCATGAGTCTCTTCGTCACCCAGGTGTAGGCGCCGCGCGGCACGGAGGCGGCGATGGTGGGGATGCGGGCCTCGTGCCAGCCGATGCCGGTGTTGATGATGTCCGCCCCGGCCGCCTCCACGGCCCGGGCGAGGGTGATCACCTCGTCGAGGGTGGAGCCGCCGGGGACCAGGTCCAGCATGGACAGCCGGTAGACGACGATGAAGTCCTCGCCGACCGCCTCGCGCACCCGGCGCACGATCTCGACGGGGAAGCGCATCCGGTTCTCGTGGGAGCCGCCCCAGCGGTCCTCGCGGCGGTTGGTCGGCGCGGCGACGAACTCGTTGACGAGATAGCCCTCGGAGCCCATGATCTCGACGCCGTCGTAGCCGGCCTGCCGGGCGAGGCGGGCGGCGCGGGCGTAGTCGTCGATCGTCCGCTCGACCTCCTCACCGGTGAGGGCGCGGGGCACATAAGGGCTGATGGGGGCCTGGAGGGCGCTGGGGGCGACCAGGTCCGGGTGGTAGGCGTAGCGGCCGAAGTGCAGGATCTGCATCGCGATCCGGCCGCCGGCGCGGTGCACGGCCCCGGTGACCGTGCGGTGCCGCTCGGCCTCCTCGTCGGTGGTGAGCCGGGCACCGCCCGGGTACGGCCGCCCCTCGTCGTTGGGCGCGATGCCGCCGGTGACGATGAGGCCCGCTCCCCCGCGTGCCCGGGCGGCGTAGAACTCCGCCATCCGCTCGAAGCCGTTCTCGGCCTCCTCCAGCCCGGTGTGCATGGAGCCCATCAGGACGCGGTTGGGCAGCGTGGTGAAGCCCAGGTCGAGCGGGCTCAGCAGATGCGGGTAACGGCTCATCGGGCCACCTCCGGGCACGGGTGCGAGGCCTCTGTTGTAGAGGACGGCACCCGTTTTTTGCAACTAGTTGCAAAAAGAGGGGGCGTACGTCACCGCACCGACGCGCCGGCTGACCCGGACCCGGTGACTACGGGTCCGGGTCGGCCCGCCGTGTCTCAGCGGCTCTCCAGCACCAGGTGCAGATCACGCTCCTGGTCCCCGGAGGCGGCGCACAGGTCGTGCACGGTGAACAGGTCGCCCAGCGTGCCGCGGAACCGGTCGATGGCCCAGTAGCCGCCCTGGACGTCGGCCGTGACCGGGCCGGTGAGCCGGCCGGGGCGGCCGGCCGGGCGGGCGTCGGCGACGTCGAACGTGGCGAGCCACACCATCGGGTGGACGGTGTCGAACCGGTGCGGCACGTCCTCGGCGCAGCGGTCGGACTCGAAGGACGCGCACAGGGCGTCGAAGACGATCCTGGCGTCGCCCTCGGAGCATCCGCTGATCTCCACCGAGACGGGCTCCGGATGCGACCGTCGGCTGGTCGTCATGATCGCTCCTCTCATGGCCGTACTGCGGTGGCACGGAGTACCCGCGCAGCCGCACCTCACCCCCCTGATTCCAGCAAAGCACCCCGCGGCGCCCGGCGGACGTCCGCACCACGGAGGGCGCGGCCCCGGCCGTGCTCAGCCGCGGGTGAACTTGTACGTCTTGCTGTCCGTCAGCACACAGAAGCCCGGCGACACCACGATCACCCGCAGGATGCCGCTGCGCCGGTCGTAGTCGATGCCCTCGGCCTCGAAGGTTCCGGAGCAGGAGCTCCGCAGCGGCAGCTGGCGCAGGGCGGTGACATGACCGGACACGTCGGCGCCGCCGCTCGGCGCGGCGGACAGATCGACCTGGAGCAGCGGTTTGGTGATGCCGAACAGGGAGCCCTCGGGGTCGTCGGAGGAGCACAGCAGGGTCGTGGCGGAGGAGAAGTCACAGCCCTGCACATCGCGTACGGCGTGGTCGAGACGGACGGTGGCCACCTGCGGGAGGTCGGCGGAGGGACTGGTGGCGGGGTTGACGCCCGGCGTGGGGAAGACCAGGAAGCGGGTCATGGTGCCGTACTCGCCCGACAGCATCCACTGGCCGTCCGGCGAGACGGCGACCCACGAGTTGTTGAGCGCCTCGCCGGGGCCGAGGGTGTGGGTGTACTCCGTCCAGCCGCCGCCGGGCGCCTCGACGCGGTACATCTTCCGGGTGCCGGAGTCCGCCTGGTAGGGCTCGACGACGTGGCCGTCGTAGGAGGCGTCGGGGTCGCCGACATGGTTCCAGCCGCGCACCGAGACGCCGATCGGGATGGTGCCGATACCGGTGTAGTGGTTGGGGCTGTTCGCCGGGACCTCGACGGAGGTGAGGCCCTGGCTCTCGGTGAGCGGATCGGCGCGGTCGGAGCCGGTCTCGGTCCAGGTGTCGGCGGCGGACGCCGGGGTCGCGGCAGCGAGGACGGCGGCGGTGGCGAGGGCGACGAGCGGGGCCAGGACGGCGTGACAACGTTGCCGGGCGGTCGTGGGCATGAACCGGCTCTCCTTGGTCGAGGGGATCGGGCGGGGTCGGGCGCGGGGGCAGGCACAGGACGGCAGGTCGCGGGGCGGTCGGTCGGTCCGGCGGACAGTCTGGACCGCACCGGGCCGCCATGTACAGACCAAAGAGGGGTCGCCCGGCGCGGCCTGCCGCACCGACGCCACCGCTTCACCGGACGGACATTCCGAAGTTGGGGGAAGGTGGAAGAAGCAGAAAGGGGTACCGGAACATCCGGACGTGGTGCGGTGCAGCGGCCGCACGATGTCCGATGTTCCGCGGAGCGGTCCGGAGGCGGTTTCGGTGACTGGTTCGGCCGGGGTCCCTGCAACCGGAGACGGCAGACCGGCAGGCCTCTGGGACGAGGAGCCGGTGCGGGGACCGGTGCGGCCCAGCGGGCTGCTGGACGAGCTGCGCATGGCCTCGGTGGTGCTGGACGCCGAGGGCCGTATCGTGCTGTGGAGCCCCCAGGCCGAGGACCTGTTCGGCTACGGCGCGCGGGAGGTGCTCGGCCGGTACGCCGCGCGGGTGATGGTCCACGAGGAGCACCTCGGCCTCGTGATCGAGCTCTTCGAGGACGTCATGCGCACCGGGCAGAGCTGGGCGGGCGCCTTCCCGGTACGCCGCAAGGACGGCTCCACCCGTCTGGTCGAGTTCCGCAACATGCGGCTGACCGGCGACGACGGCAGGGTCTACGCCCTCGGTCTGTGCGCCGACCGCCCGACCGTACGGCGCCTGGAGCGCGACGTGGCGCTGTCCGCGCGGATGGTCTCGCAGGCCCCGTCCGGTCTGGCCGTGCTGGACCCGGAGCTGCGGTACATCTCGGTCAACCCGGCGCTGGCGAGGATCAACGGGGTGTCCGTGGCGGACCATCTGGGGCGCACGGTGCACGAGGTGCTGCCGCGCATGGACGCCGAGGCCCTGGACTCCGCCGCCCGGCAGGTCATGGAGACCGGTGAGCCGCTCCTCGGCCGGCGGATCGTCGGACGTACCCCGGCCGACCCGGACGAGGACCACGTCTGGTCGCTGTCCCTGTACCGGCTGGACGACACCCACGGCACGGTGCTGGGCGTGGCCGCCTCCGTCACGGACGTCACCGAACAGCACCGCACCGCCGTGGAGGCCGAGACCGCGCGCCGGCGGCTGGCGCTCGTCGCGGACGCCTCGGCCCGCATCGGCACCACCCTCGACCTGGACCGCACGGCCCGGGAACTGGCCGACGTCGCCGTGCCGGAACTCGCCGACATGGCCGCCGTCGACCTGCTGGAGACGATCGTGCAGGGGCGCCGCCGCACCCTGGGCCCGGCCGAGCCCGCGACGCTCAAGGCCCTCGCGGTACGGGCCGGGGAGACCGGGAGCGGCGCACCGGCCACGGGCGAACCGGAGGGGCACACCGCCCGGTACGGGCCCGACCGGCTGGTGACCGAGTGCGTGCGCACCGGACGGCCGGTTCTCGTGGAGCGGGTCGGGGACACCGACCTGCCGCGCATCGCCCCCACCCCGGAGGGGGCCGGGGAACTGGCCCGCGCGGGAGTCCACTCGTATCTGGCGGTGCCGCTGATCGCGCGCGGCGAGGTGCTGGGCGCCCTGGAGCTGGCGCGCACCCGCGATCCGCGGCCGTTCGGCAGGGACGACCAGCTGCTGGCCCGGGAGCTGGCGTCCCGGGCGGCCGTGCAGATCGACAACGCCCGCTGGTACCAGAACACCCGCAATGCGGCACTCACCCTCCAGCGCAGCCTGCTGCCCGGTCCGCCGCCCGCGACCGCCGGGCTGGAGGTGGCCTCGCGCTACCAGCCCGCCGGCACCACCACCGAGGTGGGCGGCGACTGGTTCGACGTGATCCCGCTGGAGGACGACCGGACGGCGCTCGTCGTCGGCGACGTGATGGGCAGCGGTATCGACGCCGCCGCCACCATGGGCCGGCTGCGCACGGCGGCCGACACCCTCGCCCCGCTCCGGCTGGCGCCCGAACAGCTCCTCGGACACCTGGACCGGATGGTGTCCGGTCTCGACCAGACCATCGCCACCTGTGTCTACGCCGTCCACGATCCGCGCACCGGGCGGTGCCGGATCGCCAACGCCGGGCACCTGCCGCCGGTGCGGGTCCGGCCGGGCCGCCCGCCGGAGCTGCTGGAGCTGCCGACCGGCGCGCCGCTGGGCGTGGGCGGGGTGGCCTTCGTGACGACGACCGTCGACCTCGCGGTCGGTGATCTGCTGGTCCTCTACACCGACGGCCTGGTCGAGACCCGCCGCGACCCCCTCGACGCACGGCTGGACACCCTGCTCGCCCTCCTCGACGACCCGTCCCGCTCCCTGGAGGACATCTGCGACCTGCTGCTGCGCACCCTCCACGAGCCCGACAACGAGGACGACGTGGCCGTTCTGATCGCCCGGGCGGTGCCGCTGCGGTAGCCCCGCGGCAGGGCCGCGCCGGTCCGCCCGGGGATGGCCCGGAAGATCCGGTTCATCTCGTTCACAGGTATTCGTTACCGGGTTCTTATCGCCGCCACGGGACAATCACAGCAAGGCGTGCAGTGCGGACCGGCGCACGCCACCGGCCGATGGGAGCGAGCCGTGACGCACGACCCCGACCAGGAACACACCCCCCTGAGCGACGGACCGTCGCACTGGAATCCCGATGCGGCACCCCCGGCACCCCCGGCACCCCCGGTGCCGCCGATGCCCGGGCACGCCCCGCGGGCGGGCGGCGACTGGGAGGTGCTCGCGGGCCCGGGCGGCGAGGGCGGCCCCGCCGTCCCGCTGCGCGACCGGTGGCGGCAGCGGTCCGGGCGGGTCCGCGCGCTCACCGTGGCCGTCGCCGTCGCCGCGCTGGCCCTGGGCGGCACCGTCGCCTACGCCGCGGCCTCAGGACACTCCGGCTCCGACGCCGTACCCGCGGCGGCCGGGACCTCGCCCTCCGCGTCGCAGTCCCCCGGCGGGCCCGGCGCACACGGGTTCTTCGGCCCGTGGTACGGGCTCGGCGGACAGGCCGTGCACGGCGAGGCGACCGTCAAGGACCGCGACACCGGGAAGTGGGTCGTACGGGTCTGGCAGCGCGGCACCGTGCAGGGCACGGACGGCGGCCGGGTCACCGTGCGGAGCGAGGACGGCACCCGGTGGACCTGGACCGTCGGCTCCGGCACCACCGTCCGCAAGGACGGCTCGTCGCAGTCCGGGGCGGGCGCCCTGAAGAAGGGCGACACGGTGCTGCTGGCCGGCACCCGCAGCGGTGACACCAGGACCGCGTCCTTCGTCCTGGACGGCGCCCCCGGCGGCACGGGCCGGGGCGACGACGGGGACGGGCGCGGGCCGTTCGGCCATGGGCACGGCCCGTGGGACCGGGGAGGGCACGAGACGCCCTCGCCCGGCCCGTCGGGCGGCGGTGACGGCAACGGCAGCGGTGGCGGCAGCAACGACACCTGAGCGGCACCGGGCGCGCCGGGGCGGTCAGGGGTGCGGCGGTGCGACGCCGATCACCACGGTCGCGCCGAGGTCGTCGCACTCGGCCAGCCGCGCGTCGAGTCCCGCGCCGCCGAACGCGGCGAGGGCCGCCGCCGACTGCCGTCCGCTCGTCTCGACGAGCAGACAGCCGCCGGGCGCCAGCCAGCCGGGGGCGCCGGCGGCCACCCGGCGCAGGATGTCGAGCCCGTCACCGCCGCCGTCCAGGGCTGTCTGCGGCTCGTGGTCACGGGCCTCGGCGGGCAGCAGGCCGATCTCGCCGCTGGGGACGTAGGGCACATTGGCCGCGAGAATGCCGACGCGGCCGCGCAGCCGGCCGGGGAGCGCGTCGAACAGGTCACCGAGGTGCACCCGGCCGCCCGCGCCGGCGACATTGCGGCGGGCGCAGCGCACCGCCGCCGGGTCGATGTCCGCGGCGTGCAGCTCGACGGGGCCCAGCGCGGCGGCCAGGGCCGCGCCGACCGCGCCGGAGCCGCAGCACAGGTCCACGACGACGGAGGCGTCCGGGGCCTGGGCCAGCGCCTGGTCGACGAGGAACTCGGTGCGGCGGCGCGGCACGAACACGCCCGGTTCCACGGCGATCCGCAGCCCGTGGAAGCCGGCCCAGCCGACGACGAGTTCGAGGGGCTCGCCCGCGGTACGCCGGGCGACCAGCGCGGCGAGTTCGCCGGGGGTGCGGGCGGCGGCGAGCAGCAGGTCCGCCTCCTCCTCGGCGAAGACGCAGCCGGCCGCGCGGAGGGCGGCGCTCACGGCGGCGCGGGTGGGGCCGTGGGAGGGGGGAAGGGATGAGGGGCCGGACGGGCCGGCGGACGGTGGAGGGGAGGACGGGGGCATGGGGAGCCGAGAGCCTTTCGGAAGCCGAAGGGCGCTCTCGCGGTCGGCTACGGTCGCCGGCCCGCTCGGTCCTGAGGTGAGAGCACCCGTACTGACACAGCGGTAATGGGTCCCACCTCCTCCGTGTCCTGGCCGGGACGGTCCGCGGCCGGAGAGTCACAGTACCCGAACAACCGCACGTCGGCTGTCCCTTCGGCCGCACCGCGGCCCGGCCGGAGGTTGTACGGTGCAACCGGAAGGCCCGAGAACCCGGGGAGCCCAGAGAGCCCGGGAGCCCCGAGAGCAGGGGGAACGGGGCATCCGGAGGAAGGAACCACCGTGACCGCACCAGTGACCGCACCCGCGGCGGCCTCCGCCCCCGTGACGGCCTCCCCGGCCCCGGCCGCCTCCCCGGTCCCGGCGGAGGCGGCCGTCGAGACCATCCAGCGCGAGATGACGGTCTTCGCCCGCCGGGCGCGGGCCTCGGCGGGCCGGATGCATCCCGAGCTGTCGCTGGTCGCCTACACGCTGCTCGGCCATCTGGAGGAGAGCGGCGGCTGCCGGGCCACCGACCTGGCCGCGCACTACGCGCTGGACAAGTCCACGATCAGCCGCCAGGTGGCCGCACTGGAGCAGGCCGGGCTGATCGGACGCCGGACGGACCCGGAGGACCACCGCGTCCAGGTGCTGCATCTCACGGAGGCCGGGGAGGAGATCCTCGCCCAGGTCACCCGCAGCCGCCGGGCCGCGTTCCGCGAACGGCTCGCGGGCTGGCCGGAGGACGACCTGACGCGCTTCGCCGCCTATCTGGAGCGCTACAACGCGGCGGCGACCGCACTCGGTCCGGGCCCGGGGCGCTGACCAGGGGCTGAGCACCGTACCGGGACACGGCCGGGGACGACGTACGGTGGCTGCATGAACGTCACCCGAGGCTTCACCGGCCGTCCGCGCGTCCAGGACGCCGGGCTGCCGCCCGGTCAGTACGACGCGCGGGACGACTGGCCCGTGCTGTCCGCCGAGGTCACCCCCGATCTCTCGCCCGCCGACTGGACGTTCGGCGTGGACGGGCTCGTGGCCGCCCCGCGCACCTGGGACTGGGACACGGCGCACGCGCTGCCCGGGTCGTCGTACGAGGGTGCCCTGCACTGTGTGACCGGCTGGTCCAAGTTCGGGATGCGGTTCACCGGGGTGTCCCTGGACCGCTTCCTCGACGCGGTGCGCCCGCAGGAGTCCGCGACGCATGTGATGGCGTACTCCCACACCGGCTACACCACGGATCTCCCCCTCGCGGACGTCACCGGCGGGAAGGCGTGGCTCGTCTGGGACTGCGACGGCAGGCCGCTCGCGCCCGAGCACGGCGGCCCGGCGCGGCTGCTGGTGCCGCATCTGTACTTCTGGAAGAGCCCGAAGTGGATCGCGGGCCTCACGCTGCTCGACCACGACGAGCCGGGCTTCTGGGAGCAGAACGGCTATCACGCCCGGGGCAACCCCTGGGAGGAGCAGAGGTACTCCGGTGACTGACACCTCCACGGCCGGCCGCACCGCCGGTTCCGCCCCCGTTCCTGTCCCTGCCTCCGGCTTCACGGCTCCGGCCCGTTTCGCGATACCCGGCCGTATCGAGGTCGGGCAGCGGATCGCGGGGGTGTGGCAGCGGGCCGTGCTGACCGAGATCCGGCGCGAGACCCCGCGCGCGTCCACCTTCCGGTTCGCGGTGCCCACCTGGGCGGGCCATCAGCCGGGCCAGTATCTGATGCTGCGGCTGACCGCCGAGGACGGCTACACGGCGCAGCGACACTACTCCATCGCGTCCGCGCCGGACGATTCCGGCCATCTGGAACTGACCCTCGACCATGTCGGGGGCGGCGAGGTGTCCGGCTGGTTCCACACGGTGGCCCGGCCCGGTGACACCGTCGAGGTGCGCGGCCCGCTGAGCGGCTTCTTCGCGTGGCCGGGCGACCGGCCCGCGCTGCTGCTGGGAGCCGGTTCCGGGGTCGTACCTCTGATGTCGATGGTGCGCCACCACCGGGCGCGCCGCCTCGGCGTGCCGCTGCGGCTGCTGGTGTCGGCGCGCAGCCCCGAGGACCTGATCTACGCGGCGGAGTACGGTCCCGAGACCCGGCCGGTGTTCACCCGCGACGCACCGGCGGGGGTGCCGGTGGGCCGGCTGACCGCCGGTCATCTGGCCCCGCTGCTGGCCCAGGCGCCGCCCGGCGGCTGGGAGGCCTATGTGTGCGGCTCGAACGGCTTCGCCGAACACGCCTCACGGCTGCTGGCGGCGGCCGGCCAGCCGGTGGACCGCATCCGCGTCGAGCGCTTCGGCTGACCGCCGGGCGCCGCGGCCAGAACGGCGGGCGCCTGTCGTCGCGTACCGGACCCCGAGGTCACCCGATCACCAAGGCACGGCACGGGCGCCTCCCTCACCCCCACCGCCATAGGTCCCGGCCTCCGCCTTCTCCCCGTGACCAGCAGATCGACTACCCGCCGCACTACCGGCCCAGAGCCATGGACCGATGTCCCGCTCTGGTGAATCCTCCGACCATTCGCGTACGGTGTGATCATCCGCATGGCCCCTTCACGCTGTCTGCTGACAAAGGCGGTTCCGCATGGCCCAGTTCGACCTGACCCCGGAAGAACTCCAGGAGTACCGCAGCGAGTCCGTGGAGCCCGAGGACTTCGACGCCTTCTGGTCCAAGACGCTGCGGGAGGCCCGCGAGCACGATCTGGACGCCCGTTTCGAGCGGGTCGACACCGGGCTGTCGACGGTCACGACGTACGACGTCACGTTCGCCGGGTTCGGCGGGCACCCGGTGAAGGGCTGGCTCACGCTGCCCGCGGCGGCCGCGGAACCGCTGCCGCTGGTCGTGGAGTTCGTCGGCTACGGCGGCGGCCGCGGACTGCCGGTCGAGCATCTGCTGTGGGCGTCGTCGGGCCGGGCCCACTTCGTCATGGACACCCGGGGCCAGGGCAGCGCGTGGGGCGGTGGCGGCGGCACCGCGGACCCGGTCGGCGGCGCGCCCGCCTACCCCGGTTTCATGACCCGGGGCATCGACGCCCCGGAGAACTACTACTACCGGCGGGTCTTCACCGACGCCGTGCGCGCCGTCGAGGCGGCCCGCTCGCACCCGCTCACCGACGCCTCGCGCACCGTGGCGACCGGCACCAGCCAGGGCGGCGGCATCACGATCGCCGTCGGCGGTCTGGTGCCCGACCTGGCGGCCGTCGCGCCGGACGTGCCGTTCCTGTGCGACTACCCGCGCGCGACCACGCTCACCGACCGCCACCCGTACCGGGAGATCGGCCTGTATCTCAAGACGCACCGCGGCCGCGCCGCCCAGGTGCGGCGCACCCTGTCGTACTTCGACGGCGTCCACTTCGCCGCCCGCGGCACCGCCCCCGCCCTGTTCTCGACGGCGCTGGAGGACCAGACCTGCCCGCCGTCCACCGTCTTCGCGGCCTTCCACTCGTGGGCCCACGAGGACAAGCGGATCGAGGTCTACGACTTCAACGACCACGAGGGCGGCGGCCCCTACCAGGACGAGGCCAAGCTGCGCTGGGTGCGCGCCTACACGTGAGCGCCCGTGGGGGCGGGCCGGGCCGGACGGGCCCGGGAGGACGGGCGGCGCGGGACCGGCCACACGGCAGATTTTCGGCCGAACCCGCGGTACGGGCTTCACAACTGGTTTAGACCAATGCTAGATCTAGTGACGCCCCGAGCCCGCACGGCTACGTCTTGTCACCACAGGAGGCGCGGCATGGCCCGCACCACCCGCCCCACCCGCACGTCCCGTTCCGCCCGCGCCCCCCGCGCGGCCGGGGAGGGCGAGGAACAGCCCCTCTACTGGAAGGTCGCGACCCGGCTGCTCGCCGAGCTGCGCGACGGCACCGTCCCGCCCGGCGAGCGGCTGCCCGGCGAGCGCCGGCTGGCCGGGCACTTCGGGGTCAGCCGGGAAACCGTCCGGCAGGCGCTGGAGGTGCTGCGGCGCCGCGGTCTCGTGTCCACCGACCGGCGCGGCAGCCACGCGACCCTGCCGGGGCTCCCGGTGGAGGCCCCGGCCGCGCTCACCTTCCCGGTCGGCGCCCTCGGCGCGGAGCGGACGGCGGGCGACCGGACCACGGTCGCCTGGGAGACGCCGTCACCGGAGCACGCCGCCGCCCTGGGGCTCGCCCCGCACCGGCCGGCCCTGGTGCACCGCTACGAGTACGCCGCGGCCGACGGGAGCGGACACCGCCGGGCCGTGACAACGTTCTCCGCCGTCGCCCTCGCCGAGGTCGAGGAGCTGGGCCGTTACGCCGACCGCGCCGACGGCACCGGATCGGCCCAGCTCCGGCGTGCCTACGACTGGATGCGCAAGGCGGGCCTGACCCTCCATCACCGGGACGCCATCATCCCGCTCGCCGACGCCTCCTCGGTCCGCGTCGTCCGGCAGGTGCGCGACCAGTACGCCCGCCCGCTGGAGATCACCGACCTGCTGATGGACGACCGGCGGGAGGCGCTGGTCTACGAGTTCACGATGCCGTCGGCGGTGTGACGGTCCCGGTGACCGCCCGCCGGGCCACCACCAGCCGGGCCCGCGGGCTGCCGTCGGCGCGCCGCCCGAACCCGGGCAGGGCCCCGGTCTCCACCGTGAACCCGGCACGCGCCAGTTCCCGCCGCACGTCGCCGAGCCGGAAGGCGCGGTAGTACATCACGAACGGCGGCCGCCACACGGCGTTGCGCACCCGCATGACGGCGTCGAAGCCGAGCAGCATCCAGAACGCCCGGCTCGCGGGCCGGGGCGGCGCGAGGACGGGGAACGCGAACACGCCGCCCGGCCGGAGAGCGGAGTGGACCCCGTCGAACAGCCCCGGCAGTTCGCGGGGCAGGAAGTGGCCGTACGCCCCGAAGCTCACCACCAGGTCGAAGGCCTCCCGGAACGGCAGGGCGCGGGCGTCCGCGCGCACCCAGTCGGTCCGCGGGACACCGTCCGGCCGCGCCGCCCGCTGCCTCTCCCGGGCGACGGCGAGCATCCCGGCGCTGAAGTCGACCCCGGTGACGCTCTCCCGGCACACCCGGGCCAGCACGTCCGTACCGGCTCCGGTGCCGCAGCACAGGTCGAGGCCGTCACCGAAGGGCCCGATCCGCTCGAGCGCCGCGGCCACGGCGTCGAGCACGGAGTCAGGGGTGCGGAACGGGGTGTGGTCGAACTTGGGGGCGAGCAGGTCGTAGCCGTGCTCGACGGACGACAACGCCTGGACGGCGAGTTCACGCAGGCTCGGGCCTTCGGGGCTGAACATCCGGCCCAGCGTAGGCCCTGCGCGGCGGGAGGGCGGCACGGGGTGTGGACACCGTGTCGCCCCGGTCACTACGCTCACCTCGCTCAGCATAGTCAACTAGTTGCATATGAGGTGATCGGATGCGCGCGTTCCGCGAGGCCGTCGAGGCGAACGACCTGGACGCCGTCGAGGCCCTGCTCGCCGAGAACGTCGTCTTCACCAGCCCGGTGGTGTTCAAGCCGTACCCGGGCAGGGCGATCACCGCGGCGATCCTGCGCGGGGTGACGCGGGTCTTCGAGGACTTCCGCTACGTCAGCGAGCTGAGCGGCGGCGAGGGCCGTGAGCACGCCCTGGTGTTCACCGCGCGGGTGGGCGACCGGACCCTGGAGGGCTGCGACTTCATCCACCTCGACGAGGACGGGCTGATCGACGCGCTGACGGTGATGGTGCGTCCGCTGTCCGGGGCACAGGCGCTGGCGGAGGCGATGGGCGCGCAGTTCGACCGGATCGCGAAGGAGGCGGAGGCGCGGTCCGCCTGAGCGGCGGCCCGGGATGTCCGGCGCCCGAGCCCCGCGCCCGCGCCGGACCCCGCCCGGCCCGGCCGCGGGGCGGGTCCCCCGGCGCGGGCGGATCCCCCGGCGCGGGCGGGTGAGGCGGCGACAGAGGACGAGGCGGCGCCGGGGGACCGGCTGCCCGGCACCGGTCGGCCGTATCGGACAGGGCTCCACCGGGGCCGCGGACGCGCAGGGTGCGGCCAGGGTTATCCGTCCCGCCGGCTGGCGGCGAGGCCGCGGACGGACGGGAACGGACGGGGACTTCCGCGCACCGAAGGAAGCGGGAAGCGGGCGGGAAGCGCCGTCCTGCCCCTCCGCTCCGCCCGGGTCGGACCGGACCGGACCGTCGGGTGGTACAGTGATGTCAGCACTCGTGTACGCCCTGTTGTGGGCGCCGGTGCCAGTTCGTTTCTCCCGGTTCACCGACCGGTCCACAGGGACAGCCCAGGACGGTCGGTTCTCCAGTACCAGTCCGACGAGCGGCAGACACGTCGCCGCCGGTCGCAGTGCTGTTCCCGCCGCCCTCCCGAGGTGCCCCCAGGGCCCCGTCGCGCGGCCTCCCCCTCCCCACCCGTATGCCTCATGCCGTACGTCCGTGAAAGGACCCGACCCCTGTGACCACCACACTCGAACACCCCCCTGTCCGGCAGCGGCCCCCGGCCCGGCCCGTCACCGGTGTCCTGGACATCGACGCGAGCGGGAAGGGGCACCTGCGCGACGCCGGCTGCCTGGCCACGCCCGCCGATCCGCAGGTCTCCCCCGCGCTGATCCGCCGTCACGGACTGCGCAGGGGAGACCTCGTCGACGGCCTGCACGACGGGCGCACCCTCACCGAGGTCCGGCACGTGGACGGGCGCGCACCGGACACGCTCCGGGGGCGCCGCGCGTTCGGCGACCTCACCCCGCTCCATCCGCGCGAGCGGCTCCGGCTCGAGCACCCGGGGGCCGGGCTCACCGGGCGCCTCATGGATCTGCTCACTCCCGTCGGCAAGGGCCAGCGAGGGCTGATCGTGGCCCCGCCCAAGACCGGCAAGACGGTGCTGCTCCAGCAGCTCGCGGCCGCGGTCGCCGGCAACAGTCCCGGATGCCGCCTGATGGTCCTGCTGCTCGACGAACGCCCCGAGGAGGTCACCGAGATGCGCCGTTCGGTGCGCGGCGAGGTGTACGCCTCGACCTTCGACCGCACGCCCAGGGAGCACATCGCGCTGGCCGGACTCGTCGTCGAGCGCGCCAAGCGGCACGTCGAGGCGGGCGAGGACGTCGTGATCCTGCTCGACTCGCTCACCCGGCTGTGCCGGGCCCACAACAACGCCGCCGCGGCGGGCGGCCGTACCCTCAGCGGCGGCGTGGACGCCACCGCCCTGACCGGGCCCAAGCGGTTCTTCGGCGCCGCCCGGCTCGCCGAGGAGGGCGGCTCGCTCACCATCCTCGCCACCGTCCTCGTCGAGACCGGCTCCCGCGCCGACGACTACTTCTTCGAGGAGCTGAAGAGCACCGGGAACATGGAGCTGCGCCTGAGCCGCGAGCTCGCCTCCCGCCGCGTCTTCCCCGCCGTGGACCTCGTCCGGTCCGGCACCCGGCGCGAGGAACTCCTCTTCTCCCCGGCGGAGTCGGCCGCCTCCCTCGGCCTGCGCCGGGCGCTCCAGGGCCGGGACGGCCAGGGCGGCAGCGGCGGAGGCAGCGGCCTGGAGGCCCTGCTGGAACGGCTGCGCGCCACCCCCGACAACGCCACGTTCCTGCGGCAGATCATGCCGACACTGCCCACCGGGTGACCCGTTCGCGCACCGCCGGCCGGCTCCCCCTCAAGGGCGCGGCCAGCACCGGCAGGCGGGCACACCGACCGCCGCACCGTGGCGCACCGGTGACGCGCACACCCCCGTCCCGCCCGGCAGCGCACCGGCAGATACCGTCACCCCGCGCACTCAGGCGGCCCGGTGACGCACCGCCAGGTCTCCCCGGCCCGCCCGGACCCCGTGCCGGTGGTCCGCTGCGGCATCCGGGTGCCATCGGCACCGCCCCGGCCCGGTCGTCACGGCGTCAGGCGCCCGTATTCCTACGTTGAATCGTATGACTATCGGATTCTCGGCCCGGACGGTCATGGCGACCTGCGCGGTCTGTCTGTCGTCCGCCCTCGCCCTCGCTCCCGCCCCGGCGACCGCACGCACCGGGGCGGACCCCGCCCCTCCGGCCGGGCCGACGGCGCTGACCGCCCGGGCCGCACCGCCCCCGCCGTCCCTGCTCGACCGGCCCGGCACCCAGGTCCGGCCGCGGGCCGGGGCACCCGAGGTACCGGCCGTCTCCGCGCTGTCCTGGCTGGTCGCCGACGCCGGCACCGGCGAGGTGCTGGCCGCCTCGGAGGCGCACCGGCAGCTGCCGCCCGCCAGCACCCTCAAGACCCTGTTCGCGCTCACCGTGCTGCCCGCGCTGCCCGCCGGTCTGGAGCACACGGTGACCTCGGAGGAACTGGCCGGCATCGGCGCGGGCAGCAGTCTCGTCGGGGTCGCCGAGGGGCACACGTACCGCATCGCCGACCTGTGGCGCGGCGTCTTCCTCAGCTCGGGCAACGACGCCGTGCACGTCCTCGCCTCACTGGGCGGCGGCTGGGAGAGCACCGCCGCGCGGATGCAGGCGAAGGCCCGTGAGCTGGGCGCGCCGGACACCCGTGTCGTGTCTCCGGACGGCTACGACACGCCGGGCCAGGTGTCGTCGGCGTACGACCTGGCCGTGTTCGGGCGCGCCGGGCTGCGCAACGCGGACTTCGCGCGCTACTGCTCCACGGCCAGCGCGATGTTCCCGGGCGACGGGTGGCCGTACGGGATCCAGAACACCAACCGGCTGCTGACCGGGGCGAACGGCGTGACGCCGTACCCGGGACTCATCGGGGTGAAGAACGGTTACACCACCGACGCCGGCAACACCCTGGTCGCCGCGGCGCGCAGGGACGGCCGGACCGTCCTGGTCACCGTGATGAACCCGCAGTCGGGCGGGGGCTTCGCGGTCTACGAGGAGGCGCGCGAGCTGCTCGACTGGGGGTTCGCGTCCGCCGGTCACGTCGACCCGGTCGGCTCCCTCGACGCGCTGCGGCCCGACGCCCCGGCGCACGCCGCTCCCGCCGGGCGGCCGGTCGCGGCGACGCCCGTACGCGGCACACCGGCTGCCGGGGCGGCCTCCGGGCCCTGGTGGCCGGTGACCGGCGCCGTCGGGGGCGCCGCGCTGCTCGGGGCGGCCGCCGTGGCGCTGGTGCTGCGCGCCAAGACCGGCAGGTCCGGCACGCCCGGCACATGCGATACGCCGGACACGCCTGCCGGACCCGCCACGCCCGGCGCACCCGGGGGCCGGTCCGCCGGGACCGTCACGTCCGCGCGCGACTGACCCACGGGCAGCCGCAGCAGCAGGCCGAGCGTGATCCAGGTGTAGACGTTGCTGCCGAGGAAGCCGTCGAGGCCGGACGCGTCGTGGAACCACAGCCACACCACGCTGGTGCACAGCACCGCGTACAGGGCGCCCGCCAGCCGCGGGCGCCCGGCGCGCACCAGTACGGCGAAGGAGGGCAGCAGCCAGACGAGATGGTGCACCCAGGTGATCGGGCTGACCAGACAGGCAATCAGGCCGGTGAGGGCGAACGCGGCGGGCAGGTCGCCCGCGGTGACCGCCCGGCGGGCCCGCAGCGCCCACACGCACAGGACCAGCAGGACGGCGGCCGCCCAGACCGGGCGGTCCGTCACGCCGAGCCGGGCGAGGACGCCCTGCAACGACTGGTTGGAGACGTAGTCGAGACGGCCGACCCGGGCGGTGTCCCACAGGGCCGTCGTCCAGTAGAACCGCGAGGCGTCCGGGGCGATCAGGTGGGCCAGCAGAGTGGCCCCCGCGGCGACCGCCGTGGCCACAGCCGCGGCACGCCGGCGGCGGGCGAGCAGCAGCAGCCCGATGAACACGGCGGGAGTGAGTTTGACCGCCGCGGCGAGGCCGATCCCGGCGCCCGCCCAGCGGTGGTGCCGTCCGCCGAGCAGCCGTCCGTCGGCCAGGACCAGGGCCAGCAGGACGAGGTTGACCTGACCGAAGCTGAAGGTGTCGCGCAGCGGTTCGTACAGGGCGAGGAGGCAGGCGGTCAGCGCCCGGCCGTACCAGCCGTACCGCCGCAGCGCGGGCCCGGCGAGGAGGTGGACGGCCACGGCGAGGGCGGCGAGGTTCAGCAGGAACGCGAGGGCGATCGCGGTGTGCAGCCCGACCAGGGCCATCGGCAGCATGGCGACGGCGGCGAAGGGCGGGTAGGTGAACCCGTACCCGGTGCCCGGGACCCGGTAGTCGTAGACGCGGCCCCCGTGGTGGATCCAGGTGTGCACGGTGCCGTGGTAGACCCGCAGGTCGAACCAGTCGCGCAGCAGCGGCACGGTCGCGGTGAACGCCGTCACCGCGGCGGCCAGGGCGGCCAGCAGGACCAGGCGGCCCCGGTCGGTGCCCGGCAGGGTCATGCGGTGCGCTCCAGTGCCGGGGCCGGCAGGGGCCGGGTCGCCTGGCGGGCCTGCCACAGGACGACCAGGGCGAGGAGGCCGCCGCAGCCGGCGAGCAGCAGCTGTCCGGTGTCGGCGGCGGCGCCGCTGGGCAGCGCGGCGAGGGCGAGCACGCCGGTGACGGCGGCCATCCGGTGCCGTACGGAGGTGTCGGGCGCGGCGGCGGCGATCAGGAAGAGGCCCCACAGTGCGTACCAGGGGCGGATCGCCGGGCCGAGGGCCGCGACGGCGGCGAGGCTGAGGCCGAGGGCGTAGACGGGTGTGGGACGCAGCCGGACCCAGACGGCGAGGACGACGCCGGCGGTGATCACGAGCCCGAGCCCGTGCCAGACCGGGACGGCGAGGGGCGCGAGGCCGCTGCCGAGCCGTTCGAGCAGGGCGCCGGTGGCGCGGCCGAGGAGGCTGGTGAGGGCCCAGTTGTGCGGGGAGACGGGGGTGTCCAGGGCGCGTATCCAGCCGTAGCCGGTGCCGGTGGCGGCGGTCGCCAGGGCGGTGGTCGCGAGGGAGGCGGCCAGGGTGATGGGCACGGCACGGGCCGGGTGCCGTCCCGCCCGGATCTGGAGGACGGCCACCACGACGAGTCCCAGGGCGGCGGGTGCCTTGACCAGTGCGGCCAGGGTGATCAGCACGGCGCCCAGGACGGGGCGGCGGCCGAGCGCCGCGACCAGGCCCATGCCGAGCAGCCCGAGCATGATCGCGTCGTTGTGGGCCCCGGCCACCAGGTGCAGCAGCACCAGCGGGTTGAGGGCGCCGAGCCACAGCGCGGCGGCGGGGTCGGCGCCGCAGTGCCGGGCCAGCCGGGGCAGCGCGGCCGCCATCAGGGCCACACCGGACAGGGCGACCAGCCGCATGCCGATCAGCCCGGCGGGCAGTTCGCCGCGGGTCAGCCGGGACAGGGCGGAGGCGACGGCCAGGAACACCGGCCCGTACGGCGCCGCGGTGTGCCGCCACAGCGGGGCCACCTCGTCGGCGAGCGGTCCGCCGAGCCGGTCCGGGCCGTGGGTGTAGACGTCGATGTGGGCGTCGACCATGGCGCCCTGCGCGAGGTAGCTGTAGACGTCCCGGCTGAACAGCGGCGGAGCCGGCAGCAGCGGGGCCGCCCAGACGGCGAGGACCAGCAGCAGGGCGCGCGGCGAGGGCGGCCGGGGGCCGCGCAGCACGCCGCCGAGCAGTGCCCAGGCGGCTGTCAGCAGCACGACCCCGAAGTACACGCAGACGACGCCGAGCGCGGCGCGTGCCTCGGCGGTGCCGATGAGGTCCCGGACCGGGAGGGCCCCGGCGGTCTCCCCGCCCAGCGCGAGGACAGCGGTACCGGCCAGGCCGAGAACCTGGCAGCGGCGGAGGTCGACGGGGAGAGCCATGGCCAACACCCAGGCAGCATGGCGGCACCGGGTGGCCGCGGACCGACGCCCCGCCCTCCGCCCGGCGACCTGCGCGTGACCGGAACGTGAGCGGCACCTCGCCGGGGCGTGCGGCACGCCGTCCGGCGACGTCACGCGGGGCGTGCGGGGCGTGCGGCCCGGTTGGACGGGCCGCACGCCCCGGCGGGGCACCGGAGGTCTCAGGCGTTCAGCACGCCCGTGCCCAGCAGCCCGAGCAGTACCGCGCCGATGATGATCCGGTAGATCACGAAGGCGTTGAAGGAGTGCTTGGCGACGAACTTCAGCAGCCAGGCGATGGAGGCGTAGGCGACCACGAAGGAGACGATCGTGCCGACGGCCAGCGGCATGGCGCCCACGCCGGTGCCGAGGGCGTCCTTGAGCTCGTAGAGGCCGGCGCCGGTCAGGGCGGGGATGCCGAGGAAGAAGGAGAGCCGGGTGGCGGCGACACGGTCGAGGTCCAGGACCAGCGCCGTGGACATGGTGGCGCCGGAGCGGGAGAAGCCCGGGAAGAGGAGGGCGAGGATCTGCGAACTGCCGACCCACATCGCGTCCTTGAACGTGGTGTCGTCCTCGCCCCGCTTGTGGCGGCCCATCTGGTCGGCCGCCCACATCACACCGGATCCCACGATGAGGGACGCGGCGACCACCCACAGGGAGGCCAGCGGGCCCTCGATGAGCGGCTTGGCGGCGAGGCCCACGACCACGATCGGGATCGTGGCGTAGATGACCCACCAGGCGAACTTGTAGTCGTGGTGGTAGCGCTCGTTCTTGTCGAACAGGCCGCGGAACCAGGCGGAGACGATCCGCACGATGTCCTTGAAGAAGTACAGCAGCACCGCGGCGATGGCGCCGACCTGGATGACGGCCGAGAAGCCGACCACCGCGTCGTTGTCGACGGGGATGTGCATGAGCCCCTCGGTGATCTTCAGATGTCCGGTGGAGGAGACGGGGAGGAACTCGGTCAGTCCCTCCACGACTCCGAGGACGGCGGCCTGACCGACGTTGATGACGCTCATGGGATCCAGTTCTGAGGAAGTGAATTGGTCGACAGTGCTGTAGACAGTCTGGGACAGTCTTTTACCAGGAAAAGCTCTCAGGTGTCCTGCCCGGTGCCGCGACAGGCGGCGTTCGCCCTGTCGCGGCGCCCGGCACTAGGCCCACAGCGCCTGGGCGATCGACGCTCCGGCGAACGCCGCGCCGAGACCCGCGAAGACGCTCCCGGCCACGTTGGCCGCCGCGTAGAACCCCGCCCCGGACTCCGTCAGGCGCAGTGTCTCGTACGAGAAGGTGGAGTACGTCGTCAGGGCACCGCACAGGCCGGTCCCCAGGAACAGCTGCAGGTGCGGGCCCGCCGCACCGGCCGAGACGGCACCGGTGAGCAGACCGAGGACCAGACAGCCGGTGACGTTCACCGCGAAGGTGCCCCAGGGGAAGACCGAGTCGTGCCGGGACTGTACCGTGCGGTCGGTGAGGTAACGCAGCGGGGCGCCGATCACGGCTCCCGCGACGACCAGCAGCCAGTTCACGAGGACTTCTTACCCTTCACGTCCGTTCCGGCCGGTTCGCCCGGTGCGCGCGGATGCCCCGCCGGGGTGCCGCCGTCGCGGCCGACGTAGCGGATGACCTCGCAGTCGTCGAGGATGACCAGCCCCTCGCCGACCAGCTCGTCGAGTTCCGGCAGGAACGCCCGCACCCGCTCCTCGGTGTCGACCACGACGACGGCGACCGGCAGGTCCTCGCTGAGCGACAGCAGCCGCGCGGTGTGGATCAGGGACGAGGCACCGAAGCCCTCGATGCCGCGGAAGACGCTGGCCCCGGCGAGGCCCGCGCGGTGGGCCCGGTGCACGATCTCCGTGTAGAGGGGCTTGTGGTGCCAGGTGTCGTTCTCGCCGATGAAGATCGTCACGCGCAGGGCCCTGCCGGTCAGCCTTGTCATCGCTGCCTCCGCTCCAGGACGCGGCGGGTCGCCGTCACGGCCAGCCACACCGCCGCCATGGCCGCGAACAGGGTCGCGGCGAGATAGGCGAGCCCGGTGCGGGCGTGGCCGGAGTCGACCAGTTTCTGGATGTCGACGGTGTACGTCGAGAAGGTGGTGAAGCCGCCGAGCACACCGGTGCCGAAGAACGGCCGTACCAGCCGGTGGGCGGCCCACACGTCGGTGATGAGCACCATGAACACGCCGATCACGGCGCAGCCCGCGGCATTGACGCCCAGGGTGGTCCAGGGGAACGCGCCGGGCCGGACCGGCCACCCCAGGCCGGCCGCGTACCGGGCCGTGGCGCCGATGGCTCCGCCGAGCGCGACGACCGCGACCACGGGGACCTGGGCACGCCAGGAGGGCCGCCGCGGGGTCTCGGGCCGCACGCGGAGGCTCTCGGTCTCCGGGGCTGTCATGGTCGTACGTCTCCTGCCTCGGCCCCACCGCCGTACCACGCGGGGTGATCTTGGCCGGGCAACAGCGTACCGCCGCGCGCGGACCCGGGTCACTTCGCGGGGGTCGCCCGCGGACCGGGCCCGCGTCGCGTACGGGAACCCTCCGGGCCGTCCGGCCGGGAGGTGCGGCGGTGAGACGCCGCCGGGACCGGAGCCTTCAGCGGCGTGCGGTCTGCCGGTCGGGGGCGGTCCGGGGGCGGGGAAGCCGCACGACGCCCTTCTCGAACATGCCCGACACCTCGGAGATGCGGCTCTCGTCGCGCCGGTAGAAGGTGCGGCTGCCCATGTCCTTGCTGCTGAGCAGCCCGAAGGCGGTGAGTACGGTGAGGTGGGTCTCCGCGGTCCCGCGGGACACCCCGAGCTTCTCCGCGACGGCGTCGGAGGTGACGCCGTCGGTCACCGGGTCGCCGTGCTGCTGGGGATGCGGGAAGTGGGTGGCAGGGTCCTTGAGCCAGTCCAGGATGACCACCCGGGTCTCGCTGATCGGGATCCTCAGCATCGCGTTCCCCTCCATTGGAGCCGCTCCGTACCACCGCATGCCGGGCGGCCCCTGGGGGTCCGCTCGGCATGGTCCACTCTCTCGCACCCGGGGGCCCGCGCGCCCGGGCCTCCGTGGCCCTCGGCCGGGGCCGAAGGGCCTTGCGCCCGGGGACGGCCGGGGTCCCGGGCCCCTGGCCGGGTCCCCGGGCCGTACACCCGGGTCCAAAACCGGACGTCACCGGTCAGCGGTCAGCGGTCAGCGGTGGCCGAACCAGGACATCGAGGCGAGCGCCCTGTCGTCGAAGCCGAACAGGGCCTGGTTCTCCCAGCCGTTGCCGGAGGAGGCGTCGGCGGGGTCCCAGCCGTTGCCCGTGACGGCGGTCCAGGTGGCCTCCCAGTAGAAGACACCGAGGCCGCGGCCGTTCGGGACGGCCTCCACGATGCTCGCCACGTCGTTCATCCACCTGGTCTGCCCGGCCGTCGTCGCCGGGTAGCCGGAGACCAGTTCACCGGTGGTGTCGATCTGGTTGACCAGGAAGTCGTCGCTGTCGAGCCGGAAGGGGTAGGCCGTCTCGGCGACGAACACCGGCTTGCCGTAGCGGGCCGCCGCGTCGTCGAGGGTGGTCTGGAAGTCGGACAGCGGCCCGTGCCAGTAGCCGTAGTACGACAGCCCGATCGCGTCGAACCTGACGCCGTGGGCGACCGCGTTGTCGAACCACCACTCGGTGCCCGCCAGATCGCCGCCCTGGGCGAGGTGCAGCGCGACGACGGTCGACGGGCTGACGGTCTTGGCCGCGGAATAGCCGGAGTCGAGCAGCCCGGCGAGCTGGGACCAGTTGGACGTGGAGCCCTCGGGCCACAGCAGACCGCCGTTGATCTCGTTGCCGATCTGGACCATGTCGGCGGTGGTGCCCTGGGCCTTGAGCGCGTTCAGCACGTCGTAGGTGTGGTTGTAGACGTCGGTCCTGAGCTGACTGTACGAATGGCTCGCCCAGGCCGCGGGTTCGGTCTGCTTGCCGGGATCGGCCCAGGTGTCGGAGTAGTGGAAGTCGACCAGCAGCTTCATGCCCTGCGCCTTGATGCGCTTGGCCAGGGCCAGCACGTGCGACTTCTCGTTGTAACCGTCGGCCGGGTTCACCCACACCTTCAGCCGGGCGTAGTTCATGCCGTACGACCTGAGGACCGTGAGGGCGTCCCCGCTGCTGCCGGATGCCGTCCGGTACACCCCGCCCTTGGCCTCGCTCTTGGCGAGGGAGGAGATGTCGGCACCGTGGACCGAGGTGCCGGTGGTGCCGGAGGTGAAGGTCAGGTCGTCGACGTTGATCCAGTTCCCGGCGTTGGCGTCGCTGTGGACACTGACCGTGCACTGGTTGTTCGTCACGCTGACGGGCACCACGATCCGGATCCAGCCGCTGGACGAGACCGGCAGATCGGTGCGCTGTTCGCTGCCGCCGCAGTTCTTCAGCGCGAGGTACGCCGCGTTCTGGCCGCCGCCGGAGCGGACCCAGGCGGTCAGGTGGTAGGAGCCGTTGGTGAGGCCCGAGAGGTACTGGTAGGTCTCCACCGTGTAGGCGGAGGACGAGTAGTGGCTCAGCCGGTAGCTCCCGGAGTGCCCGCCCGCCTCGGTGTAGGAGGCGCCCGTGTCGCCGTACTCGGACCAGCCGCCCGGCACGGCCGTGCCCGTGCCGTCGGACTCGAAGCCGCCGTTGGTGAGGGTGCTCGCGGCCTGCGCGGTCTGGGCCGGCAGGGCGACGAGGGCGAGGCCCGCCAGGAGCGGCAGCAGCAGGGCCCTGACCGCGCCGGCGGTACCGATGCCTCTGACAGCCATGACGGTCCGGGTGAAACCGGTCGCACCGGCACGGCCGGCGCCGTCGGTGCGTCTGGGACCTGAGGTCCTGGGGCGGGGCATTCCGGGGTGGAACATCAGCATCCGTCGTCCCTTCGACGTGATGGGGAGGGGGCGCCCCCGGGCCGTCGCCCGTCGTACGGGGCGCGGGCCCCTCCGCGCGCAAGCCGGCCAGGGGCCGGGACCGCGGGCGGAGGGGAGTCGGCTCAGCCGTCGAGGCGTACGACCCGCACGGCTCCCGCCGGGACCGCGAGGCGGCCCGCGGCACGCTCGCCCGTCAGCAGCTCGGTGCCGGACGTCTCCAGCGGCACCTTCGCGTCGGCGGCGGTGTGGTTGATCGCGAACAGGTACTCGCCCCGCTCGCCGGAGCGCCGTACGACCTCCACGTCGCGGGGCAGATCGGCGCGCGGCGCGATCCCGGCGTCCTCGGCGGCGGCGCCGAGCACGGTGTCCAGGGCGCGTGCGTCGAGGCGGGTGGACACGTACCAGGCGGTGCCCTCGCCATGCCGGTGCCGGGTGACGGCGGGACGGCCCGCGGCGAGCCCGTCGGCGTACGTCCACACGGTCTCGGCGCCGTGCGGCACCACGAACTCCGTCCACACGTCGCCGCTCGGTCCGGCCCCGCCGGGTCCGGTGAGCCGCACCCGCTCGCCCTGGAGCAGCGGTGCGAACTCCTCCACGGTCAGGCCGAGGACCTCGCGCAGGGCGCCGGGGCAGGCGCCCTCATGGACGGCGTCGTGCTCGTCGACGATGCCGGAGAAGTACGACACCACGAGCGTGCCGCCCCGCTCGGCGTACGCGGTGAGGCGCTGCCCGGCCGCCTTCGTCATCAGATAGAGCGCCGGTACGACGACCAGGGGATACCTCGACAAGTCGGCTTCCGGGTGGGCGAAATCGACGGTGAGGTGGCGGTCGTAGAGGGCCTCGTAGAAGGTGTCGGCGCGCTCGCGCGGGTCGTGGTCCTCGCTGGGCCGCCAGTCGAGGTTCTGCGCCCACCAGGACTGCCAGTCCCACAGCACGGCCGCGTCGGCACAGGTGCGGGTGCCCCGGACGGTGCTCAACGAGTCGAGGGCGGCGCCCAGTTCGACGACCTCGCGCCACACCCGGGTGTCGGTGCCGCCGTGCGGCAGCATCGCCGAGTGGAACTTCTCGGCACCGTGCCGGGACTGGCGCCACTGGAAGAACATGGCACCCTCGGAGCCGCGGGCCACATGGGCCAGCGAGTTGCGGGCCATCTGGCCGGGTGCCTTGGCCGGGTTGCGGGGCTGCCAGTTGACGCCCGAGGTGGAGTGCTCCAGCAGCAGCCAGGGGGCGCCGCCCGCGACGGAACGGGTGAGGTCGGCGGCCATGGCGAGGTTGACGTGGGTGCGGCGGCCGTCGGTGATCAGGTAGTGGTCGTTGGTGACGATGTCGACCTCGCGGCCCCAGGCCCAGTAGTCGACCGAGTCGCACTGGCTGAGGGCGGTCATGAAGTTGGTGGTGACCGGCACGCCCGGCGAGAGGCGGTGCAGGATGTCCCGCTCCGCGGTGAAGTTCTCCCGCATGGTGGCGTCCGCGAAGCGCCGGTAGTCCAGCGCCTGGCCGGGGTTGACCACGGTGGGGGTGGCGCGCGGCGGGTTGATCTGGTCCAGACCGGTGTAGTGCTGGCCCCAGAAGGCGGTGCCCCAGGCCGCGTTGACCGCCTCGACGGTGCCGTGGGTGCGGGCCAGCCAGCGGCGGAAGTGAGCGGCGCAGGAGTCGCAGTAGCAGGCCGAGACGGGGACGCCGTACTCGTTGTGGACGTGCCACATCGCCAGCGACGGGTGGTCGCCGTACCGTTCGGCGAGCCGGGTGGTGATGCTCGCGGCGGCGGCACGGTAGTCGGCGTTGCTGTGGCAGATGGCGCCGCGGGAGCCGAACTCGTGGCGCACGCCTTCCGCCGTCACCGGCAGGGCCTCGGGATGCGCCCGGTAGAACCAGGCGGGCGGCGCCACGGTGGGCGTGCCGAGGTCGACCCGGATGCCGCTGCCGTGCAGCAGGTCCAGCACCCGGTCGAGCCAGCCGAAGTCGTACTCCCCCGGGGCGGGCTCCAGCAGGGCCCAGGAGAAGATCCCCACGCTCACCATCGTGACGCCGGCCTCCCGCATCAGCCGGACGTCCTCCTCCCAGACGTCTTCCGGCCACTGCTCGGGGTTGTAGTCGCCACCGAAGGCGAGCCTGGTGAGGCCCTGGGGGGTGGTCTCCGGCATGGATCTCTCCCGTTGATCGATCATATGGGAACGTTCACACACAGCGGTGGCGGTGTCAGCCCAACATAACCGCACAGCAACAACCATTGACAAGTGTCCGGGATGTTTCTCTACTGTGAACGCTCACAGACGCACGGCGACACCTCGCGACGGTCGGGACCGCTGCCGTGCGGGGCCCGCGACCGGGCCCGGAGCTGGGGCTCACGACCGGGCCGAAACGCCCGGAGAGCCGCATGGCAGGTCCTCCGCACAAGGCGGCGGACCCTGGTCAGGGGAGAGATCCATGCCGAACACCAAGCGCCCGCGTCCGCTCAGAAGCACGGCCTGCGTCCTCGCCGTCACCCTCGGCGCCACCGCCCTCGCCGCCTGCGGCTCGGGCGACGACAGCACGTCCGGGTCGGGCCCGGTGTCACTGACGTACTGGTCCTGGGCGCCCGGCATGGACAAGGTCGTCGCCCTGTGGAACAAGGGGCCGGGCAAGAAGGCGCAGATCACCGTCACGGTGAAGAAGCAGGCCTCCGGCGACACCCTGGTCACCAAGATCCTCACCGCGCACCAGGCGAAGAAGGCCCCCGACCTGGTCCAGGCCGAGTACCAGGCACTGCCGACGCTGGTCAGCAACGACGCGCTGGCCGACATCTCCAAGGAGGTCGGCGACGCGAGGAGCAAGTTCGCCGACGGTGTCTGGCAGCAGACCACGCTGGGCACGGACGCGGTCTACGCGGTGCCGCAGGACATCGGGCCGATGATGTTCTACTACCGCGCGGACCTGTTCAAGAAGTACAAGCTCACGGTCCCCACCACCTGGGAGCAGTTCGCCGAGACCGCGCGCAAGCTGAAGAAGGCCTCGCCCGGCACCGACCTCACCACCTTCTCCGCCAACGACTCGGGCCTGTTCGCCGGTCTCGCCCAGCAGGCCGGCGCCAAGTGGTGGACCACCTCCGGCGACAAGTGGAAGGTCGCCATCGACGACGCGGCCACCCAGAAGGTCGCCACGTTCTGGGGCGGCCTGGTCAAGGAGGGCGTCATCGACAACCAGCCGATGTACACCCCGTCCTGGAACAAGGCCCTGAACACCGGCAAGCAGATCGCCTGGGTCAGCGCCGTCTGGGCGCCCGGCACCCTCACCACCGCGGCGCCGGACACCCAGGGCAAGTGGGCCATGGCCCCGCTCCCCCAGTGGTCGCCGTCCGAGAACGTCACGGGCAGCTGGGGCGGCTCCTCCACCGCCGTGACCACCGACTCCAAGCACCGGACGGCCGCAGCGAAGTTCGCCGCGTGGCTGAACACGGACGGCGACGCGCTCAACGCCCTCGCCAAGGAGAGCGGCATCTACCCGGCATCCACCTCCGCCCAGCTGTCCGGCGCCTTCGCCGAGCCGCCGGCGTACTTCTCGAACCAGGCGGACTTCTACACCAGGGCCGCGGCGATAGCGAAGACCACGGCGCCCTCGGCATGGGGCCCGAACGTGAACGTCGCCTACGCCACCTTCAACGACGCGTTCGGCGCCGCCGCCAAGGACAGGTCGGACTTCGTGGCGGCCCTGCACAGCATGCAGGACGCCACCGTCGCCGACCTGGAGAAGCAGGGCTTCGGGGTCTCCCGGTGACATCCGCCGCCCGCCGGAAGCCGTACGGGGTCAAGGGGGCCCCGTACGCCCACCCGTCTCCCACCGCCACCCTCAAAGGAGCGCTCCGCGCGCCCTACTTCTTCCTCGTCCCCGCGACCGTCCTGTTCGCCCTGTTCTTCGCGCTCCCCATCGGCTACGCCGTCTACCTCAGCTTCCGCAAGGTGCATGTCTCCGGCCTCGGCCTGGGCTCGGGCGCCCGGCGCGAGATCTGGGCCGGCCTGGAGAACTACCGCGACGCCCTCGGCGACAGCGAGTTCCACAACGGCGCGCTGCGCGTCCTCGGCTACGGCTGCATCGTCGTCCCGGTGATGCTCGGCCTCGCGCTGCTCTTCGCGCTGATGCTCGACACCGAGCGGGTGCGGCTCGCGCCGTTCTCCCGGCTGGCGATCTTCCTGCCGTACGCCATCCCGGGCGTCGTGGCGGCACTGCTGTGGGGCTTCCTCTATCTGCCCGACGTCAGCCCCTTCTACTACGTGCTGGAGAAGCTCCACCTCCCCCGGCCCGGTCTGCTGGACGGCGGGCCCCTGTATCTCGCGCTGTCCAACATCGCGGTGTGGGGCGGCACCGGCTTCAACATGATCGTCATCTACACCTCGCTGCGGTCCATTCCGGCGGAGGTGTACGAGGCGGCCAGGCTGGACGGCGCCACCCCGCTGCAGATCGCGCTGCGGATCAAGATCCCGATGGTGACGCCGTCGCTGGTGCTGACCTTCTTCTTCTCGATCATCGCCACGCTCCAGGTCTTCAGCGAGCCGACCACCCTCAGGCCGCTCACCAATTCCGTCCGCACGACCTGGAGTCCGCTGATGAAGGTGTACCAGGACGCCTTCCACCGGGGGGACGTCCACTCGGCCGCCGCCGAGGCCACCCTGATCGCCATCGCCACGCTGGTGCTGTCCTTCGGCTTCCTGCGGGCCGCGAACCGCCGTACCAAGCAGGAAGAGGCACCATGAGCTCCCTAGCCGTCCCCGCTGCCGGGCCCGCCGCGGACACCGCGCCCGGCACCGCCCGGCGCCCGCCGCTGCGCCGCCGGATCGCCCTCGTCCCCACCGTCACCCTGCTGCTCGGCGCCGTCTACTGCCTGCTGCCCGTGGCGTGGGTGGTGATCGCGTCCACCAAGTCGGGCCGCGAACTGTTCTCCACGTTCACCTTCCTGCCCGGCTCGGGCTTCGTGGCCAACATCAAGGATCTCAGCGCCTACCGCGACGGCGTCTACTGGACGTGGATGGGCAACTCCGCCCTCTACGCCGGTCTCGGCGCCCTGCTGTCGACGTGCGTGTCGGCGCTCAGCGGCTACGCCCTCGCGGTCTACCGCTTCCGGGGCCGCGAGACGATGTTCAACGTGCTGCTCGCCGGGGTGCTGATGCCGCCGGTGATCCTGGCGATCCCGCAGTACCTGCTGCTGGCCAAGGCCGACCTCACGGACTCGTACCTCTCCGTGCTGCTCCCGCAGATCCTCTCCCCCTACGGCGTCTATCTCGCGCGGATCTACGCGGGCGCGGCGGTCCCCGCCGACGTGGTGGAGGCCGGGCGGGTGGACGGCGCCGGCGAGTGGCGGATCTTCTCCCGGATCGCGCTGCCCATGATGATCCCCGGCCTGGTGACGGTGTTCCTGTTCCAGTTCGTGGCCGTGTGGAACAACTTCCTGCTGCCGTACATCATGCTCAGCGACGACGAGAAGTTCCCGCTCACCCTCGGTCTCTACACCCTGCTGGAACAGGGCTCCAACACTCCCGCGCTCTACACGCTGGTCATCACCGGCGCGTTCCTCGCGGTGCTGCCGCTGGTCGCCCTGTTCCTGTTCGTCCAGCGGTTCTGGAGTCTGGATCTGCTGTCCGGGGCCATAAAATCGTGACCATGAACCAACCGGGGGGCCGGCGCAAGCCGCCGACGATCCATGATGTGGCACGCGAGGCGGGTGTCTCCCGGGGCACCGTCTCGCGCGTCCTCAACGGCGGGCACTACGTCAGCCCGGCCGCCCAGGAAGCCGTCGACGCGGCCATCCGCAGGACGGGCTACGTCGTCAACCGGCACGCCCGCTCGCTGATCACCGGCCGCTCCGACTCCGTCGGCTTCCTGCTGACCGAGCCGCAGGAGCGGTTCTTCGAGGACCCCAACTTCAACGTCCTGCTGCGCGGCTGCACCCAGGCGCTGGCCGCGCACGACGTGCCGCTGCTGCTGATGCTGGCGGGCACCGGGGACGAACGGCGGCGCATCACGCGGTACATCACCGCCGGGCACGTCGACGGGGTGCTGCTGGTCTCCAGTCACTCCGGGGACCCGGTGGCGCAGGAACTGCGGGAGGCGGGGGTGCCGCTGGTGGCGTGCGGCAAGCCGATCGGACTCGGGTCCAAGGTCAGCTATGTGGCCGCGGACGACCGGGACGGCGCGCGCGACATGGTGCGCCATCTGCTCTCGCGGGGCCGCGGCCGCATCGGCGTGGTCACCGGCCCCCTGGACACCCCGGGAGGTGTGGAGCGGCTCGCCGGGTACAGGGAGGTGCTCACCGAGGCCGGCATCGGGGTCGACGAGGAACTGATCGTCTCCGGGGACTACAGCCGGGCCAGCGGCGAGACGGCCACCGAGCGGCTGCTGGCGCG
Organism: Streptomyces sp. NPDC047000; assembly: GCF_040644295.1. Taxonomy (NCBI): domain Bacteria; kingdom Bacillati; phylum Actinomycetota; class Actinomycetes; order Kitasatosporales; family Streptomycetaceae; genus Streptomyces; species Streptomyces sp. NPDC047000. The sequence goes on along the minus strand of NZ_JBEYWE010000008.1, from coordinate 259,165 downwards.
GGTGCCTGACATCGATGCCGTGTTCGTCGCCTCCGATCTGATGGCGCAGGGCGTGCTGACCGCGCTGCGGAGGGCCGGGCGCCGGGTGCCGCAGGACGTCGCCGTGGGCGGCTTCGACGACTCCCCGGCGGCCACCGCGGCCAGCCCCACCCTCACCACGATCCGCCAGCCGTGGGACCGGATCAGCGCGGAGATGGTACGGGTGCTGCTCGCCCAGATCGGCGGGGAGGACCCGGCCGCGGTGATCCTGCCGACGGAGCTGGTGGTGCGGGAGTCGGCGTGAGGCGTACACGGCCTGCGGCGTGCGGCGGGAGCGGGGCGCACGGCACGGGCGTGCGGCGGGCACCGCACGGGGTGGGCTGGTGGCGGGTTCGAGAACCGGGTGACGGGTCGTGCCGGACGACGGGTCGTGCCGGGTGCGGTAGCGGTGGGGGACGGTGCCCGGCTCCGGAAGCGGTCAGGATTCGAGAAGCCGCGGCCCGCGCCCCCGGCCTAGCGTGAGAACACCGACAGCGACCGTCGGGCCCTCACGTCCAGGAACTTCCAGGAGCGCATCATGACCACCGGTCTCCAGACGATCGTCTACCCCGTCAAGGACATCGCCCGCGCGAAGTCCGTGTTCGACGCCCTGCTCGGCGTCCCGCCCTACGCGGACGAGCCGTACTACGTCGGCTACAAGGCCGCCGGGCAGGACATCGGCCTCGACCCCAACGGCCACGCCAAGGGCATGACGGGCCCGGTCCCGTACTGGCACGTCACCGATCTGCGCGAGCGGCTCGCGGCGCTGCTGGACGCGGGCGCCGAACTGCTCGAGGACGCCCGGGACGTCGGCAACGGCAGGCTGATCGCCTCGGTGAAGGACCCCGACGGCAACCTGATCGGGCTGTTGCAGGACCCGACCTCCTGAACCGGCGCGCACGTCCTGCCCGCAGGTCAGCCGGCCGTACTGGTTGCACGATCAACGACCGGCCGGGACGGTGTTACCGTGCGGGTATGGACGTGGAGACGGCCGGCGGCGGCACCCGGCTCGAGGAACGGTGGCGGGACATCCTTTCCGTGCACGCCCGCACGCTGTGCGAGATCGACCGGGTCCTGCATCCCTACGGCCTGGGGGCGAGCGACTTCGAGGTCCTCGACATCCTCGCCGCCGAGTCGCCCCGGGAAGGTGACCACTGCCGGGTGCAGAACCTGGCCGGGCGGATCCACCTCAGCCAGAGCGCGCTGTCCCGGCTGATCGGGCGCCTGGAGAAGGACGGTCTGGTGAAGCGCTCCGTCTGCGCCGAGGACCGCCGCGGGGTGTGGGTCGAGCTGACCGGCAAGGGCCGTGCCGTGCACACGGAGGTGCTCCCGATGCAGCGGGCGGCGCTGGAGCGGACACTGGCCCCGCCCGAGGAGTCCTGACCCGGGTCGGTCCTCCCCGGCCGCGGGTGCGCGGCGCGGCGGGGGCGGCCCCGGCCCGTACGGCGGGGCACGGGCTCACGGCCGGGCGAGCAGCGTGCGGACGCCGTCCGCGGTGAGCGTCAGACCGTGGTCGGAGCTGCCGTCGATGGTGAGCGCCAGATCACCGGCGGGCCACTGCGAGGCGAGGGCACCGAGCGGCACCAGACGGTAGCGGGAGACGAACGGCAGCAGGTCGACCATCTCGGCCTCGGTCGTGAACACCGGTACGACCTGCTCACCGCCGGGCTGTTCCAGTACGGGCAGCGCGACCGCGGCCGGGTTGTGCGCGTCCTCCTCCGCGACGTCGTCCGGCACGGGCACAAGGACCTCGCTGCTCGCGAGCGCGTCCAGCGCCGACGTGTCCTCGGTGTTCTCGGCCAGCACGTCCAGCGCCTGCTGGGCCGGAGTGGCACTCGAGTGGTTCGCGGGTGTGTCCATGGCAGTTCCCCTGATCGCAGCGTTCGTGGGCGCCCGGCACTGACCGCTCCCGGGCGGGGCCTGGAACGCGTACCCGGCCACCGGCGGACCATGCACACAACCCCGCCCCCTGCCTTCTACGGGTCCCGGATGCCGTAGAGGTCGGGGGCGGGGAAGTGTGCGGCCTGAGTCGTTGTCGTGATGACGATCGTGATGACGGTTGCCGACGGTTGCCGGCAGCTACGGACAGATGCCGTGGCACAGGAGGTGCCGGTCGATGTGACGGACGTGATGACGGACGATGACGGTGTGCTGTGTCGTGGTCGGGTCGGGTTCGTGTCGCGTACGGCTAGCTGTCGGGTACATGTCCCCGGGGCGGTCCGGCCTTCATGGAGCACACCTCCATCCGTCACACGGCGCTGCCGTTGTGTTCGCCCCGGGGGTCGAGGCAGCGCGGGCGCCGATCCGGTGGGACGGGGGAACCACGATGGCCGAAGCCGGTGCTCGCGCTGCTTCAAGGATCGGCACGCGGCGCCCCGGGCGAGAGGGACGAACGGTTCCCGTCAGGGGACCGTTGGCCACTTGAGAGCGTCTGCGGCGCCTGTGAGCTGGGCTTTCATGTCGACGGCCGCGGACCGCCGCCGGTCCGAACCGACGCGATCAGGGTCGTCAGCCGGTCCGTGAGGTCGTTCAGGGACAGTCCGGCGCCCTCGCCCGCGTGGCGGGCGTAGGCGGCGGGCGAGAGGGCGTCGCGTACCGCGGCGGCCTCCCGGGGCCCGTCGAGCGGATCCATCAGCTCCGGTGAGAAGCCGACGCGCCGGCCGATGGCCTGCACCGCGCCCAGCACCGTGGCGCCCTGCGCGGCCCGGCCCGTCAGGGCGAGCGCGTGGGCGGCGGTGTGGAACAGCACCAGGCGGGAGGTGACGTCGTCGTGCCGGTCGAGCGCCGCCAGGATGTCCGCGGCGATGTCCAGGGCGCCGTCGCCGTCACCGCGGTCGCACGCCGTCTTCATACCGCCCCATGCCGAGGAGCCGGCGGCCCAGTCGTGTCCGCAGGAGTTCGCGACGGTGATGGCCTCGGACAGCAGCCCGGCCGCGGCCGGGAGGTCCCCCATGACCCTCGCCAGCATGCCCCGCACCATCAGTGCCTCTGCCACCAGCCACTCCTGGCCGCTGCGCCGGGCCGCCGCGACGGCGTCGCGAGCCAGGGCGGGCGCGTCGACCGGCTTCCCGGCGAGCACTCCGAAGTGGGTCCGGCCGACCAGTGCCGATGCCAGGACGACGAGGTCGCCGCACTCCCGGGCCTCCTGCTCCGCCAGCAGCACGGCGTCGTACGCCCGGTCCGGGCGGCCCGCCAGATAGCTCAGTCCGCCGACGGCGAGCCGTGCCCGGCACCGCACGGCGGGGTCCGCGTCCGGGACGGCGGCGAAGGCGTCCCGCATCCGGGCGAGGCCCTCACGGATGTGCCCCATGCGGTACCAGAACCAGTACAGCGCGCCGCCCAGCCGCAGCGCGTACCCGCCGTCCCCGGCCGCGAGTGCCGTGGTGAAGGCGGCCCGGAACTCCGGCTGGTCGCGGGACAGCCCGCGCAGCGTCTCGGCCGCCTGGGAACCGTGCAGCAGCCGTTCGGCGTTCTCCGCCCGTGCCAGCGCCCACGCACGGTGCCGGTCCCTGGCCCCCGCCAGCTCGCCGGGACCGATCTCCCGCAGTGCGAACTGCCGCAGGGTCTCCAGCATCCGGTAGCGGCGGGGTGCCGAATCCGGCTCGACCGCCACCAGGGACTTGCGGACCAGGCCGGACAGCGGGGGCAGTACGGGAGTGCGGCCGCCGACCGCGGCCGCGGCGTCGATGTCGAACCCGGCCGCGAAGACCCCCAGCCGGTGGAACAGCCGCCGTTCCGGCGCGTCGAGCAGCCGGTGGCTCCAGGCGACCGTCTCCTCGATCGTGCGGTGCCGCTCCGGCACGCCGACCGGACCGCCGACGAGGACCTCGAAGCGGTCGTGCAGCGCGTCGGCGATCTGGCCGACGGACAGCACCCGGCACTGTGCGGCGGCGAGTTCGATGGCCAGGGGGATGCCGTCGAGGTCGGCGCACACACCGGCGATCCGGTCCAGGTCGGCGGGGTCGGGCGACCAGGCGGGCAGCGCGGTGGCGGCCCTTTTCAGGAACAGTTCCCGGCCGTCGCCGGCCGGGTCGAGCGGCGGCACCTCGTAGCAGGCCTCGCCGTCGACGCCCAGTGCTTCCCGGCTGGTGGCCAGCACCCGCAGCCCGCCGCAGCGGGCCAGGAGCACCCCCGTGAGGGCGGCGACCGGTTCGAGCAGGTGCTCACAGTTGTCGAGCACCAGGAGCAGTTCGCAGTCGGCGAGCACGTCCGCCAGGTGCGCGGCGGAGCCGATCCCGGGGACACCGACGGCGTCGGCGACGGTGGCGGCCAGCAGCTCGGGGGAGGTGAGCCGGGCCAGTTCCACGAGCCAGGGCCCGTCGTCGTCGCGGCGGCGCCGGGCCGCCTCCAGCGCCAGCCGGGTCTTGCCCACTCCGCCCGGCCCGGTGAGGGTCACCAGCCGGTAGTGCTCCAGCAGTTCCCCGACGGCGGCGATGCCGGCCGTCCGGCCCACGAACCCGGACAGCGCGAACGGCAGATTGCCGCCCCGCTCCGGCGCCTGCCCGGACCGGGCGGCACCGTCGCCCGGGGCCGCGGGCCCCGGCCGGACCGGGACGGCCGGTGGTTCGAGCCGCGGGTCCCGGGTGAGGACCGCCGACTCCAGGTCGCGCAGCGCGGGTCCCGGATCGATGCCGAGTTCGTCGGCGAGGCGCAGCCGTACGGTACGCAGCGCGTTCAGGGCGTCGGTCCGCCGTCCCGACCGGTACAGCGCCAGCGTGAGCAGTTCCCAGCAGCGCTCGCGCAGCGGGTACTGCTCGACCTGTGCCCGCAGTTCGCCGACGACGGCCGCGTGTCTGCCCGTCGCGACGGCGGCGGCCAGCCGGTCCTCGTGCACGGTGGCGCGCAGATTCTCCAGCCGGGCGGCTTCCGCCGACACGCACGGCACATCGGTGAGATCCGCGTAGGCCGGACCGTGCCACAGGTCCAGGGCGTGGCCGAGGAGTTCGTGTGCCGCTTCCGGAGCGCCGTCGTCCAGCGCCCTGCGGCCCCGGACGGCCAGTCGGGTGAAGTGTTCGGCGTCCACGGCACCGGGTCCGGGCCGCAGCGCGTAGCCCGGCCCCTCACGGACCAGCAGCCGGGAGGGGGCGCGTGCGGCACGTCCCGGCTCGAGGGCCTTGCGCAGTTCGGACACATAGGCGTGCAGGGTGGTCGCGGAGGGCGGGGATCCCTGCCACACCTCGGACATGATCCGCTCGGCGGCCACGGTACGGCCCCGCGCCACCAGCAGCACCGCGAGCACCGCCCGCTGCCGTGCCCCGCCCAGTCCGATCCGGTGCCCGTCCCGTTCGGCCCGCAGGGGCCCGAGCACCGACAACCGCAGCCCGCCGCCGTCCATCCGACACCCCCGTGTCCCCGCCCGGATCCCGCCAGAGCGTAGTCCACCCGTCGGCCCGGGCCCAGGCCCACGGGACCAGCCGGGCACGGGCCGCAGCGTGCCGTCAGTGGTTCGCCGTACCGGCCGGCACGGACCGCCCGGCGGCGGTCAGCGACCGGCGACCAGACCGGCCAGCAGGGCGCCGGCCTCCTCCCGGGACAGCGTCCGTCCGCGGGCCGCGTGGCGCTCGTACTCCTGCGCGGGCAGTGCCCGGCGTACGGCGGCCGCCTCCCGGGGCCCGTCCAGCGGGTCCATCGACTCCGGGGAGACGCCGGCCTGCCCGCCGATCGCCTCGACGGCGCCCATCAGCACCGCGGCCTCTTCGGGACGGCCGGTGAGGACCAGCGCCCGGGCGGCGCTGTGGGCCGTCACCAGCCAGAACGGTGCGTCGCCGTAGCGGTCCATACCGGCCAGGACGTCCCCGGCGATCGCCAGCGCCCCCGCTCCGTCCCCGCGGTCCGAAGTGGTCTTCATGGCGCACCAGGCCGCGCCGTCGGCGGCCCAGTCGTGACCGCAGGACCGGGCGGCCGTGACCGCCTCGCGCAGCACCGCGTCCGCGCCCGGCAGATCCCCGAGGACCCGCTTCAGCATGCCCTGGACCATCAGCGTCTCCGCCTCCAGCCACCTCAGGGCGGTGCGGCGGGCCAGGGCGACCCCGGTACGGGCCAGGCCCGCGGCACCGGCCGGCGCGCCGGCGAGCGCGCCGAAGTAGGCGGCGTACGTGAGGGCGCTCGCCTCGGTCACCAGGTCGCCGGCCTGCCGGGCCTCCCGGGCCGCGGTCCGGGCCGCCCGGTGGGCCGGGACCGTCTGCCCGGCCAGGTAGCTCAGGCCGGCATGGGCGAACCGGGCGCGTGCCCGGGTGCCGGGATCGGCGTCCGGCGCGGCGGCGAGGGCCTTGTCCAGCCAGGCCAGGCCCTCGGTGACCGGTCCCCGGCGGAACCAGTACCAGAACAGCGCACCGCCCAGGCGCAGCGCGTGGTCGGCGTCCCCGGCCGCCAGGGCGGAGGCGAACGCGGCACGGAACTCGGCCCGGTCCCGGCCGAGCCCGTCGAGGAGTCGCGCGCCCTGCGGGCCGCGCAGCCTCGGCTCGTCGTGCTCCGCTCTGGCCAGGGCCCAGGCGCGGTGGCGCCGCTCCGCCCGTGCCAGTTCGCCGGGCGCGAGTGCGTTTCGCGCGTAGTGGCGCACCGTGTCGAGCATGCGGTAGCGGCGTGGTGCGCTGCCGGGCTCGACGGTCAGCAGGGACTTGCGGACCAGGGCCGACAGCGGGGCGAGCACCGGAGTGACGTCCGTGACCGCGGCGGCCGTCTCCAGGTCGAAACCGGCGGCGAGGACGCCGAGCCGGTGGAAGAGACGGCGCTCGGCCGGTTGCAGCAGCTGATCGCTCCAGGCGATGGTGTCGTACAGGGCGCGGTGGCGGGCGGGCCGCCCGGCCGCCGCCGAGGTGAGAAGGGTGAAACGGTCGTCCAGGGCGTCGGCGATCTGGCCCACGGACAGCGTGCGGAACTGCGCCGCGGCCAGTTCGACGGCCAGCGGGATCCCGTCCAGTCCGGCGCACAGGCCGGTGATCCGGACGCGCTCCCGGGGCCCGGGTGCCCAGCCCGGCTGGGCCGCCGCCGCGCGGCGGCAGAACAGTTCGGCCGCGTCGGTCGCCGCGGGCAGCGGCGGTACCTCGAGAACCGCCTCGCCCTCCACGGTGAGCGGTTCACGGCTGGTGGCGAGGATCCGCAGGCCGCCGCAGCGGGCCAGCAGGGTGTGGACCAGTTCCGCGGCCGAGGGCAGCAGGTGCTCGCAGTTGTCCAGGACCAGCAGAGTGCTGCGCCCGCCGAGCAGGACGGCCAGCCGGTCGGTGGAGCCGGTGGGCGGCAGGCCCAGGGCGGTCGCGCAGGTGGCGGCGAGGAGTTCGGGCGCGTGCAGCCCGGCGAGTTCCACGAGCCACGGTCCGTCGGTGTCGGCGCGGGCACGGGCCGCCTCCAGCGCCAGCCGGGTCTTGCCGACGCCGCCCGGGCCGGTCAGGGTGACCAGCCGGTGCTCGGCCAGCAGGCCGCCCACCGCGGCGAGATCGGTGCCGCGGCCGACGAGACCCGATGTGGCGAAGGGCAGGTTGCCGTGGACGGGGGCCGCCGCACTGCGGGCGGAGGTACGTGCCCGTGGACCGGTGGCCGTAGCGGTGGCGGCCGGGGCAGGGGACGCGGGGACCGGGAGAGCCCTGACCGGAGAATCGGGGGCCCCAGCGGGGAAAGCGGCGGCTGCGGAAGCCGCAGCCGGGTGGGGCGCGGTCCCGGTGGTCACCGCGGCGCCGGTGGCGGAGCCCGCCGCGGCACCGGTGGCGGTGACCGTGCCGGGTCGGGGCCGCCCGGCCGGCGCGGCCAGCAGGACCGGATCCTGCGCGAGGATGGCCGCCTCCATGGCGCGCGGCCCGGCTCCGGGTTCGATCCCCAGATCGTCGGCGAGCCGCCTCCGTAAGGTGCGCAGTGCGGCCAGGGCCTCGGCCTGCCGCCCCGACCGGTACAGGGCGAGCGCCAGGAGTTCCCAGCCGCGTTCCCGCAGCGGCTGCTCGGCCACCATCGCTTCCAGCTCGCCCACGGCCGCGCCGTGCTGTCCCGACCGGACGGCGGCCGCCAGCCGGTCCTCAGCGGCGGTGGCCCGCAGTTCCTCCAGACGGGCCCGCTCCGGTGCGGCGAAGCCGGCGTCGGCGAGGTCGGCGTAGGCGGGCCCCCGCCACAGTGCGAGCGCCCGGCCGAGCAGCTCCTGGGCGCCCTCCGGTTCGCCCGCGTCCAGCGCGCGCCTGCCCCGCACGGCCAGCTCCGCGAACTCCTCGGCGTCGACCGCGGCGGGGTCGATCCGCAGCGCGTATCCCGGCCCCTCGCGCACCAGCAGCCCGGCCGGTGCCCGCGCCGCCCGCCGCGGCTCGAGCACCCTGCGGAGTCCGGACACACAGGCGTGGAGGGTGGTCGGCGAAGGGGTCCTGGAACCCTCCCACACCTGGGAGACGATCCGGTCGGCGGTCACCACCGCGCCCCGCGCGATGATCAAGGTTGCCAGGACGGACCGCTGGCGTGGCCCGCCCAGCGGCGCTTCCCGCCCGTCGACCTCCGCGCGGAGCGGCCCCAGTACCCCCAGCCGCACATCGACGGCGCTGCCCACGGCGTACCCCCCGGCTCATCGCCTGGAGAGTATGCCCAATCGGCCGCCCGGCCGGGAAGGCCGCCGCGCCGGACGGCCGCCGCGGGGTTCTCACCGGATCCCGCGGTCACCGGACCCCGCGGCCTCCGGCAGGGGACCGGCCGTGGGCGGCCGGCCCCCCGTGGTTCAGCGGGTCCAGCAGCCGGGGGTCCAGGTGACCGTGGGGTACTCCTGGTAGCTTCCGCTGCCGCTGTAGGCGGTGGTCGTGCTGCCGTCCGCGTAGTGGTCGACGACCTGGACGCTGTAGTTCTTGGTCCGGTAGACGACCCGCGGAGTGCGGTCGGGACCGGTCGTCATCCAGTAGGGGCAGTAGGAGACGAGGTCCCGCACGGTCGTCTCCCCGCCGGCGGCGGTGCGGAGCTTCGCCTCGACGGCCTGCCGGGTGGCGTCGTCGACGGTGCCGAGTGCGACGGCGGTACGGCTGCTGTCGAAGTGGCACGCCTCGTAGTTGCCCTGCGGGTCCCCCGGCCCCCAGACCTGGAACGCGGTGCAGTCGCCCGCCGCCGTGCCCACGGTCGCCGTGCTCAGTTCGACGGTGCGGCTGGTCGGTTCGTCCGCGTGGGCCGGAGCGGCCCCGAACATCAGGGCGCCGGTCAGAGCGGCGGCCGGTACGGCGCCGAGCCGGACGGCGCGTGTCGTTTTCACAGACATCGTTCAGTTCCCCCTGGACGGTCCGCACGGGCCGTTGCCCGGTGCGCTCCGCAAGCCTGGACGACCGCGCTCGGCATCCGCTTGGACCCTCGCTTCCAAGCCGCTCCGAAGTCGTTGCCAAGTACGGCGGGTGACGCTCGTGGGAGCCGCCGGGGACCGCCGGACGGCACATCTTCGTACACATGGGGGAACGCTGATGAGGATTCGTCACAGACGGCGCGGCAAGGCCGCGGGCTCGCTGGCGGCGGCGCTCGCCGGCCTGGCCGTGCTGGTCCTGCCCACGGCCGCACCGGCGCACGCGGCTTCGCCGTGCTCCAGCGACAATCCGCCGGACTGGTGCTTCGAGGAGCCGGGCGACGGGCTCAACGACCCTTACGGAACCCTGAGTCCGGTGACGCGCTCGCCGGGCGGGATCATGGTGTCGGGGCAGGCTCACGACCCCGACGGCGGCCCGGTGTCGGTCACCTTCAGCATGGGCGGCACGACGGTGGGCACGCTGACCACCGACTCGGGCGGGGCCTACTCCGGTTTCCTGGGCGTTCCCACGGCCACGGGCACCGTGTGCGCGGTCGCGAACAACATCGGAGCGGGCACGGACGCGGGGATCGGTTGTTCGGCACTGAGCGTCTCCCACGACCCGGTGGGCAGCCTCGACACCTACACCGTGTCCGGTTCGTCGGTCGTCGTCGAGGGCTGGGCGCTCGATCCGGACACAGCGGGACCGGTGCAGGTGATGGTCGAGTACGGCGGCCACGACTACGGGCCCTACACCGCGGACGTGTCACGGCCGGACGTCGCGGCGGCGTACCCGGGCTACGGCGACCGGCACGGCTACCGCGTCACCTTCACCCCACCGGTCCTGTACGGCTGCAATTTCGCGTTCGGTGTCAGGGTGCTGAACACCGGTGCGGGGACCGACTCCTGGCCGGGCTTCTGGATCTGTTCCTGAGACCGGCCGCACGCCTGCCCGGAGGCCGGGCCGGGACGGGCAGGCGTGCGCCGGTGTCATCCGGAAGCGGCGGTGAAGAACAGGGCCGGTTCGTCCGTCAGGGCCTGCTTGATACGGAAGTGCTGCCGCTCGGTCAGGGTGGGCAGCGCGTCCAGGTCGAACCAGCCGACCTGGAGGGACTCGTCGTCGTTGACGCGGGCCTCGCCGCCCACGGCACGGCAGCGGAAGGTGATGTCCATGAACTGGCAGCGGTCGCCGTTGGGGTACGTGACCTCCCGCCCCGACCTCACCAGGACCACGCGTTCGGGCACGCAGCGCACGCCGGCCTCCTCGTACACCTCCCGTACGGCGCAGTCCGCGGGCTGTTCGCCGGGGTCGGGGATGCCGGAGATCACCGTCCACCGGTGGTTGTCGGCGCGCTGGCCGAGCAGTACCCGCCCGGCGTCGTCGAACACGACGGCGCTGACGCCGGGCAGCCACAGCAGCTGATGGCCCGCCGAGGCCCTGATCTCACGGATGAAGTCGGGAGTAGGCATACCTCGACCCTAACCGCGCACCGGCTTCCGGCCGACCTCAGCCGGCCGCGCGGCGGCCGCGCAGGCCGGAGCCGATCGCCCAGCCCAGGCCGCCCGCCGCGACCAGCACCAGGGCGATCTCCGGCAGGATGCCGAGCCGGGTGGCGGGGGTCCGGGAGGTGCGCAGCGGCACCTTCTCGACCAGGTGACCGGCGACGAACATGCCGGTCCTCCGGGTGATCCTCCCGTCCGGCATGATGATCGCGCTGACACCGCTGGTCACCGGGACGGTGACGGTGCGGCTGTGCTCGACGGCGCGGATCCGGGACATGGCGAGCTGCTGGTAGGTCATCTCGCTGCGGTCGAAGGTCGCGTTGTTGCTCGGCACGGAGATCATCTCGGCGCCGTGGGTGACGGTGTCGCGCACGGCCCAGTCGAACGCGGCCTCGTAGCAGGTCGCGAGGCCGACCTCGGTGCCGCCGATGTCGAACACGCCGGGCCTGGTGCCCCGGCTGAAGTCCTGGCGGACCATCGAGGTCCAGTTCTTGTTGATCGCACCGAGCAGGGAGCGCAGCGGGAGGTACTCGCCGAACGGCTGCACCTGCCGTTTGTCGTAGGTCTGCACGGGTCCCTTCTCGGGGTCCCACAGGATCTGCTCGTTGAGGAGCCTGCCGTCCTTCTCGACGACTCCGCCGACCGAGATCGGCACGCCGATCGCCCTGGCCGCGCCGGAGATGACCGCGGCGGCGTCCGGATTGGCGAAGGGGTCGACGTCGGAGGAGTTCTCCGGCCACAGCACGAAATCCGGCTTGGCGGTCCTGCCTGCTTCGACCTCGGCGGCGAGCTTCAGCGTCTCCCGCGCGTGGTAGTCGAGCACGGCACGCCGCTGGGCGTTGAACTCGAGGCCGGAGCGCGGCACGTTGCCCTGGATCACGGCCACGGTCGCGGTGCCGTCCTCGGCGGCGTCGCTGACCAGGGGCCGCGCGGCGAGTGCGCCCGCCACCGGTACGGCCACGCTGAGCAGCGCCGCGGCCGCCGCGCCCTTCGGCACGGCACGCCCGCGGCCGCCCTTTGCCGCGACGCGGACGGTGTCGTACAGCCCGAAGCCGCACAGGACGACGGCGAAGCCGAGTACCGGGGTGCCGCCCACCGCGGCCAGCGGCAGGAACACGCCGTCCGCCTGCCCGAAGGCGATCTTGCCCCACGGGAAGCCGCCGAACGGCACGCGCGCGCGGACCGCCTCGCCCGCGGTCCACACGGCCGCCGCCCACAGCGGCCACAGCGGCAACTTCGACACCGCGGCGATCCCCGCGCCCACCAGCGCCACGAAGACCGCTTCCACGACGACCAGGGCGAGCCAGGGGCCCGCGCCGACCTCCACGCCGGTCCACACCAGCAGCGGCAGCAGGAAGCCGAGGCCGAAGAGGTAGCCGAGGCCGAGGGCCGCCTTCCAGCTCCGGCCTCGCAGCACCCAGCCGAACACGGCGAAGGCGGGCAGCGCCAGCCACCACAGCTGGCGCGGCGGGAAGCTGACGTAGAGGAGCACTCCGGCGAGTGCCGCGGCGGCGGCCGGGACCAGGGCGGCGGGCCGGAAGCGGCGCCGGGCGGGCGCCTCCTGCGGCTCCAGCCCGTCCGGCCGGCCGACGGATGTTGCGGTGACGGTCACCCGGGGAGTCTACGGCGGGTGCAGGAGTACCTGACAGGACGGTCGGGACGGCGGGATCCGACGCGGGATCCGGAGCGGGCGGAACCCCCGGTGCGGCAGGGCCACCGGGAGGCGCCGGGACGGAGCGGCGGATCGTGGGGTTCCTGCGGAAGCCGTCCACAAAACGGTGATCAGCCGTTACGGTGAGCGGAGCCTCTGCCGCGCGGCTGTGACCGGCCGGCCGGCGGGGTCGTCAGCATCACGGGTCGGGGGCGACCGGGGTTCGGGGGGCGACGGGGTGGGATCCACGCACATGACGGCCGCGGCCGGACCGGCCGGGGACGGCGGCCACGGCGACGACACCGGCGATGCCGGTGACCGCGGCGGCAGAACGGACGTCAGGGACGACCGGAGTGTCTCGGACGCGGTGGGAATGGTGCTGCTCGGCGCCGGTGCCGTCTGGTCGCTGGTGACCGCGGCGGCGCACGACGGCCGCCCGGAGGGCGTCCTGCTGGCACTGCTCGCCGCCGGTGCGGGTTACGCCTCGGGACGCATCACGGGGGCGCTCTGCCCGGTCGCCGCGCCCGCCGCGGCGGCGCTCGCCGGGCTGGGGCTGGCGGTGGGCATGCCGCACCTCGCGCCGGGGCCGCAGTTCGCCACCCCGCTCGGGCACGCCGGGGCGACCGCGGCACTGCTGGTCCTGGCCACCGGCGCCGCGTGCTGCGCCGCCTGGGCCACTCCGGCACCCGCGGCGCGGCTCGCGCTGCGACTGCTGGCGGCCGCGGTGGTGGTGACGTCCGCCGCCGTGGGCTCGGCCGCTGGGGCGCTGCTGGGCTGCGGGGTGCTGCTGGGCTCCCTCGCGGCCGGCCGGGCGCACCGCAGGGGGCCGGTCCTGGCGGGTCTGCTGCTCACCGCGGGGGCGGTGGGCGCGGCGGCCTGGGCGCTCGCCGGGAACGTCCTGCCGGACGGTCTCACCGCGGCCCTGGAGGACCGGCTGTCCGAGCGGCGGATCAGGCTGTGGCAGGACGCGTTGCACCTCGCGGGCCGGGACCCGGCACTGGGCGTGGGCCCGGGACGCTTCGGGGAGCTGAGCCCGGCGGCCGGGCGGTCGCCGCTGCCCGACGGCAAACCGCACTCCGCGCCGCTGCAACTGGCGGCCGAGCAGGGGATCGTCGGGGTGGTGCTGCTGGCGGCGGCGTTCTGCTGGGTGCTGTACGTCCTGCGGCGCAGCCCGCGGTCCGCGCCGGTCGTCCTGAGCGCGGGCGCCGCGCTGACGGCGGTGGCGGTGATCGCGGCGGTCGGCGACGCGCTCAGCTTCACGACGGTGTCGGTGGGCGTCGGCGTGCTGGCCGGACTGGCGACGGCCCGCCCGATCACCGACGGGGCATCCGGGGGCTGAGGCCGCGGAGGATCCGGGGGCTGAGCGGTCAGTGCAGGGGACCGGGGGAGGCGGACGGGCGCAGCCGGTCGCGGATGACGCGTACGGCCGCCTCCGCGTCGTCCACGGTGACGGTGAACGTGTGGCCGTCCCACAGCCGCAGCACGATGCCCTCGCCGCGCCGCACGACGACGGCCGTGCCCTTCTCGGGCCGCCAGCGGTAGCCCCAGCCGCCCCAGTGGCGCGGGGTGACGCACGGGGCGAACTCGGCGCCGATCACGTCGTGCAGCGGGATGCGCCGGCGCGGCACACCGATGTGCCCGCAGCGCACCTCCAGCGACTCCCGGTCGACCTTCAGGGCCACGTGCACGAAGGCGAGCGTGCCGAACATGATCAGCAGCCCGGCGGCGATACAGCCCACGACGGACATCACGAGCGGCGCCGTCCCCGACGTCCACGCGGAGTCCACGGCGAGCTCGATCCCGAGCGCCGTGCAGGCCGCCCCGGCCAGCGCGGAGACCCACTGGAACCGGTTGGTGGCCCGCCCGGTCCAGACATCGGCCTGCGGACCGTCCTCGTCCTCACGCTCCTCGCCCATGCCTATGAGACTACTCAGATTCCGCTCCGCGGACAGCCGGCAGCACAGAGTGAGCACCACCCCCGGCGCCCCGGGCCCCGCCGGTCCCCAAGGCGCCCGCGCGTCTCAGCGGGCCGGACTGGCCACCGTCAGCAGCCGCCCCTCCGCGTAGGCCAGCGCGGCCCCGGGCAGCTCCCCCTCCCGCCCGCTCAGAAGCACCGTCAGCGACCCCTCGGCCGGGACGCCGGAAGCCGGGGACACCCCGAGCCGCCGCAGCGCCTGTGCGGCGACCGCGTCCGCGGACCCGTGCAGGACGAGCGGCGGGCGCCCCGGCCGCTGCAGCGCCGCCCGGATCCGCTCGGCGACCAGTTCGTAGTGCGTGCACCCGAGCACGACGGTCGTCACGTCGTCCGGCGTCAGCGCGGCCGCCGCCGCCACGGCGGAGCCGATGGAGTCCTCGTCCGCGTGCTCCACGGCCTCGGCGAGCCCCCAGCACGGCACCTCGGTCACCCGCACCCCGTCGGCGTGGGCGTCGATGAGGCCGCGCTGGTAGGGGCTGCCGGTGGTGGCGGGCGTCGCCCAGATCGCCACGGGTCCGCCGCCCGCCGCGGCCGGCTTGATCGCCGGAACGGTGCCGATGACCGGCAGCCCCGGTTCCAGCAGGGCCCGCAGCGAGGGCAGGGCGTGCACGGTCGCGGTGTTGCAGCCGATGATCAGTGCGTCCGGCCGGTGCGCGGCGGCCGCCTCGGCGACGGCCACGGCGCGCCCGGTGAGGTCCTCGGGGGTGCGCGGTCCCCAGGGCATGCCGTCGGGGTCGAGGGAGAGCACGAGATCCGCGTCGGGTCGCAGGCGCCGTACCGCGGCGGTCGCCGCCAGCAGGCCGATTCCGGAGTCCATGAGCGCGATCTTCACGCGGCAACGATAGACGATGGGGCCTCGCCGCCCGGCTCCGTGGGGCAGACTGCGCCCGTGAGCGCCATCGCGTGGACCGCCGCCGTATCCCTCGCCGCCTGGCTGTGGCTGCTGTTCTGTCAGGGTTTCTTCTGGCGCACGGATGTGAGGCTGCCGCCGCACCGGGATCCACGGGACTGGCCGGACGTCTGTGTCGTCGTGCCGGCGCGCGACGAGGCCGGCGTCCTGCCCGCGAGCCTGCCGTCGCTGCTGGCGCAGGACTATCCAGGACGTGCGGAGGTCTTCCTGGTCGACGACGGCAGTTCGGACGGCACGGGCGGCCTCGCACGCGAGCTGGGCGAGTCGGCACGGCGCGCGGGCGGGCTGCCGCTGACCGTGGCCTCCCCCGGCGAGCCGCCCCCGGGCTGGACAGGCAAGCTGTGGGCCGTACGGCACGGCATCGGGCTGGCCCGTACGCGTGAGCCCGAGTACCTGCTCCTGACGGACGCCGACATCGCGCATGCCCCGGACAGTCTGCGGCTGCTGGTGGCGGCGGCGCGCACCGGCGGGTACGACATGGTGTCGCAGATGGCGCGGCTGCGGGTGGCGAGCGGATGGGAACGGCTCGTGGTGCCCGCCTTCGTCTACTTCTTCGCGCAGCTCTACCCGTTCCGCCGGATCGGCAGGCCGGGCTCGCGGACGGCCGCCGCGGCGGGCGGCTGTGTGCTGCTGCGCACCGACGCGGCGGTCCGGGCGCGGATCCCGGACGCCATCCGGCACGCCGTGATCGACGACGTGGCGCTGGCCCGCGCGGTGAAGGGCGGCGGAGGCCGCATCTGGCTGGGGCTGGCCGAACGGGTGGACAGCGTGCGGCCGTATCCGCGGCTGGGCGACCTGTGGCGGATGGTGTCGCGCAGCGCCTACGCGCAACTGCGGCACAGCCCGCTGCTGCTGGCCGGTACGGTCGCCGGTCTCGCGCTGGTGTACCTGGTGCCGCCCGTGGCGCTGGTCGCGGGCGTGGTCACGGGGAGTTCGGCGGCGGCGGTCCCGGGCGGTCTGGCGTGGGCGGTGATGACGGGGACGTACGTCCCGATGGTGCGTCACTACCGGCAGCCGCTGTGGCTCGCTCCGCTGCTGCCGTTCACGGCGCTGCTGTATCTGCTGATGACGGCCGACTCGGCGGTGCAGCACCGCCGGGGGCGCGGCGCGGCCTGGAAGGGCCGCACCTACGCCCGTCCGGACACGGTCGCCGACGAGGGCTGAGGCGGGATACGGAGGGGGTGACGGGGGCCGCGGGGACGGCCGGCCGCGGCGGGGCTATTTGCGTCCCGGCGTCCAGTTCATGCCCCAGCCGTAGGCCCGGTCGATGGTGCGCTGCGGACTCACGCCCCGTTCGGTCACCAGATAGCGGGCCTCGCGCTGGACGACGAGGTCGTCGCCGGTGCGGGTGATGAGGGCGAGCGCGCACACCGTGGAGGGGACGGTGCACTCGTCGAGGGCGAAGTCGATCGGCGCGCCGTGCTGCGGCCGGAGGGTGACCGTGGCATGCAGGTCGGCGAAGGAGCGGGCGCCCTCGTAGATGGTGACGAAGACCAGGATGCGCCGGAAGTCCTGCCGGTGGTCGAGGTTGACGGTGAGGTTCTCGCCGCTCGTCACGGCACCGGTGCGGTCGTCGCCGTCGAGGTGGATGTACGGGGGCAGGTGCAGCGAGCCGAAGGCGTTGCCGAGTGCCTGGACGACCCCCTTGCGGCCGTCGGCGAGTTCGAACAGCGCGCACAGGTCGAGGTCGAGGTCCCGGTGCATGGCCATGGCCCGGCCCCGTTTGCTGCCCCAGCCCGAGAACTGCTTGCGCACCTCCCAGTTGAGGTTGACGCGCAGGGCGCCGGAGGTGCCGCCCTGCTTGGTCAGCGACACGGAGGGAGCCGCCTTGGTCAGGGTCACCTTGGTCAGCCGGACGGGCGCGGGAGGCGCCGACGGCGGCGCGGGCGGGTACGGGGTGACCGGCGCGGCGGGCGGCTGCGGGAAGGCCCCCGGCAGCGGCGCCGGGGGCGGCACCGGGACGGCCGGCGCGGCGGGCGGCTGCGCGGCGGCCGGCCGGGGAGGAGCCGCCGGCGGAACGGCGGCGGGAGGCGCGGCGTACGGCGCCGCGGGAGGGGTTGCCGGCGCGACGGACGGTGCGGGCGCCGCGGGGTGCCGGGGTTCGTCCACCGTGATGCCGAAGTCGGTCGCGAGGCCCTCGAGTCCGCTGCTGTAGCCCTGTCCCACGGCGCGGAACTTCCAGGCGCCCTGACGGCGGTAGAACTCGCCGAGCACGAAGGCCGTCTCGACGCTCGCGTCGGCGGGGTCGAAGCAGGCGTGCACGGCGCCGTCCGCGGCGTCGCGCACCTCGATGCGGAGGCCGGGCACCCGGCCGAAGGTCCCGCCGTCGGCGGAGGCGGCCACGACGACGGTCTCGACGGTGTCCTCGACGCGCGCGAGGTCGACGAAAAGGGTGTCGGTGACCTGTCCGCCGGCATTCCTCTTGCCCTCGTGGCGGACCGCCTGCGAGGAGTGGACGGGTTGGTTGTAGAAGACGAAGTCGCCGTCGGAGCGCACTTTTCCGCTCACCAGCAACAGCGCCGACGCATCGGCGTCCGGGACGTCCGGACCGGACCGCCAGCCCAATTCCACGCGCAGCGCCGTCGTCGGCACAGGAGTGTTCGACCCTTTCGGCATCGACATGTCCGTCCCCCATCGCGGGTCGCCGCGCCGGTCCGTGCCGGGCGGTCCATTGACTTTTCTGCTCGCTCAACCTATTACCGGCGGACGGCGCACGCCCAGGGCCGTTCGGCGGCGGTTCGGTCACCAGCGGAAATGATCGATCGCCAACCGTCGGTAACCCTCTGGGAACTCGGCCTTTACGCAATCAGAACCGTACCCGGCGCCCCTTTTCGGGAAGTTCGCTCGGATTACGGCGTCCGCGTCACCGCCGACACGGAAAACAACCCTCTTATCGGTCTCCCCAACCAGCACATCGTGGGCTTACCTTATGTGTCATGACCTCCCCCCGCTCCACTTATGGTGGCGGCTACTACTCCGCCTCCTTCCCGGACACCCCGATCTACGACTCGCTCGTGGCCGAGCGCGGTACCCCGCAGATCGCCCCGATCCGGGTCCCCGCCGCGTACGAGCCGAGCAGCCACCTGCCCGCGCTCCCGTCGGCGCTGCCCGCTCTCCCCGCGGGCCCCTCGCACCTCCAGGCGCCGCCGTCCTACGGGTACCCGCACATGGCGCAGCCGGCCCCGCTGCAGCAGGCGCCCGCCGCCTACATCCCGCAGCAGGCGTCGGCGCCGCGCGGCTACCCGGGACCGCAGCAGCAGCCGCTGCCGCCGCGCCCGATGGCGGCCGGCACGGGCTACGAGGCGATGCGCCCCGCGGCACCGCGGCCCGCCGCCCCGGCTCCCTACCAGGACCCGTACAACAACAGCCCGCAGCAGTACCGCGGGTACTGATTCCGCCACGGCTGTCGGTGCCGCCTGGCACGATGGCCGCATGGGGAACGCGCGGCTGCAATCGATCCATGTCCACCCGGTGAAGGCGTTCCGGGGCCTTGAGCTCCGGGAGGCCGCCGTGGAGCCCTGGGGGCTGGCCGGGGACCGGCGCTGGATGCTCATCGACGACGGGGGAAAGGTCGTCACACAGCGGGAGCAGCCGCGTCTCGCGCTGGCCGCCGCCGAGCCACTGCCCGGCGGCGGCGTCCGGCTGTCCGCGCCCGGCCGCGCGCCGCTGACCGTGCCGGTGCCCGGCCTGGTGGGCACGGTGACGGCGGACATCTTCGGCACCGAGGTGGAGGCGGTGCCCGCCGGCGGGGAGGCGCACGCCTGGTGCAGCGGGTACCTGGAGGCCGGTGTCCGCCTGGTCCACATGGACGACCCTGCCACCCGCCGCCCCGTCGAGTCCGGCTACGGGCTGCCCGGGGAGACGGTGAGTTTCGCCGACGGCTATCCGCTGCTGGTCACCGCGCAGGCGTCCCTCGACGCCCTCAACGCCCTGATAGCCCGCGGCGACCACGCCGACGAGGGCCCCCTGCCCATGAACCGGTTCCGGCCGAACGTCGTCGTCTCCGGCACCGCCGCCTGGGCGGAGGACGGCTGGACGCGCATCGCCGTCGGCGAGGTCGTCCTCCGGGTGCCCAAACCCTGCGGGCGGTGCGTCGTGACCACCACCGACCAGGACACCGGCAGGCGCGGCAAGGAGCCCCTGCGCACCCTGGCCCGCCACCGCCGCCTCGACCGGGAACTCGTCTTCGGTCAGAACCTGGTGCCGGAGAACCGCGGCACGATCCGGGTCGGCGACCCGGTCGAGATCCTCGGCTAGTACCGCGACAGGCAACGTCTGCCCGGGAAAAAGCGGCGTCCGGTGCGTGCTCCGTCCGGGGCCCTGCTCGAAGGGCCCGGGGAGTGCCGGGCGTCTCGGCGGCGCGAGCGTCGCCGGCACCGGTGCCGCGGCCGGGCGCGGGAACCGGTGAGCGGGGCCGGGCGTTGGCTTCCATGAGCGGTTCATGAGAGGCACCGCGGTGCCTCCGGGCCGCGGGCGCGCGGCCGGAGTGACGTCGCTCTCTCTTTCGGCCGGGCACGCGTGGGCGGCCCCGGCGGGGGCTGTCATGGACGGGAAGGGGGTGAGGGCCGTGCGAGCCATCGGCGGACTCTGGCGCTGGCGGCACAACCCGCTGCGCAGGACGACCGACCTGGTCGAGGCGTGGCTGGCCCTCGCGGCCCTGTTGCTGGTCCTGGCGGGCGCCCCCGTCGTCGGCGCGGCCGTCGGCACCGTCGCGCAGGACTCCCTCCAGCGGTCCGTACGCGACCAGCGCGGCGCCCGGCAGCTCGTGACCGCGACGGTGGTGCGCAGGCTCGGCCAGGCCGTGGTGGAACCCGATCTGGAGGCCGGTACCGCCCAGGGCATACGCAGCCGGGTCCGGGCCACCTGGACGGCGCCGGACGGCACGGCGCACCGCGGCACGGCGACGACGGCCCTCAGATCCCCCGCGGCGGGCGACCGCTTCACGTTCTGGACCGACCGGCACGGCCGCCCGGTGCCCCGCCCGCTCGACCCGGCGACCGCGACGGCACACGCCGTATTGGCCGGATGCGGCGCGGCGATGCTCGCGGCGCTGCTCGTGGAAACCGCCAGACGGGTGATCGTCTGGCGTATGGTCCGTCGCAGATACGCCCGTTGGGACCAGGCCTGGGACAGCGCCGGGCCCGACTGGGGCAGGACCGGTACCGGCAGCTGACGGCGTTCCGGCTCTGGTCACCCCACGGCCCGCGCGCACGCTACGGTGGGGCGGCCGGGCACGCGGCATCGGTCCGCCGGCGGGCCGTCGGTACGACGAGGTGGGGGCACAGCAACGCCATGGCACAGGGCACGGTCCAGGTGACGCACACCGGCGCATCGCGGTGGCGGCGCCGAACGGGTGAGTACGCTTCGCTCGCCGCGGCCCTGGAGGCCGCGGCGGAGGGCGACGTACTCACCGTCGCCCCGGGTACCTATCGCGAGAACCTCGTGGTCCAGCGGGCGGTGACGCTGCGCGGGCCGGAGGGTTCACCCGGCTCGGTGCGCATCGCACCGCTCGACGGGGTACCGCTGACCGTGCGGGCCTCCGCGGTGGTGCAGGACCTGCATGTGGAGGGACAGGACACGGCGGCCCCCGCGCTGCTCGTCGAGGAGGGCACCCCCGAGCTGCTCGGCATCCGGATCGTCACCCGCTCCGCCACGGGTATCGAGGTGCGCGGCGGCGCGCGTCCGACCGTGCGGCGCTGCACCGTGGACAACCCGGCCGGCATCGGCATCGCCGTACTGGACGGCGGGGGCGGGGTGTTCGAGGAGTGCGAGGTCGTCGCGGCCGGGCAGTCCGGCGTGGCGGTGCGCGGCGGAGGCCGTCCTCGGCTGGAGCGCTGCAAGGTGAGCCGTGCGTCCGGCGCCGGGCTGACCGTGACGGGCGAGAACTCCTCCCTGGAGGCGGTCGGCTGCGAGGTGTACGAGGTCCGCAGCAGCGGGGTGCAGGTGACCGCGCGGGCCACCGCGCATCTCACCGACTGCGAGGTGCACCGCACCACCGCCGACGGTGTCACCCTCGACACGGACGCCGTGCTGACGCTCGCCGACTGCCGGATCCACGACATCCCGGAGAACGCGGTCGACCTGCGGTCCCGTTCGGTGCTGACGCTGACCCGCACGACGGTGCGTCAGTTCGGGCGCAACGGTCTGTCGGTGTGGGACCCGGGCACCCGGGTGGACGCCAACCAGTGCGAGATCTCCGACAGCACGGGCGATTACCCGGCGGTGTGGGTCAGCGACGGCGCCACCGCCGTACTGGACTCGTGCCGGGTGCACGACGTGCCGGACGCGCTGTTCGTCCTGGACCGCGGCTCGCGCGCGGACGTCGTCGACAGTGATCTGTCCCAGGTGCGCAACACGGCGGTGTCGGTGAGCGACGGCGCCACCGCGCAGCTCGACGACTGCCGCATCAAGGACGCCGCCACGGGCGCCTGGTTCCGCGACCACGGCAGCGGCGGCACCCTCAACAACTGTGTCCTCGACGGCAACCAGACCGGTGTGATCGTCACCAAGGGCGCCGACCCGACGATCGAGCGGTGCACGGTGGAAGCGCCCGCGGAGGCGGGGTTCTACGTGTCGGCGGGCGGCCGGGGCAGTTTCCTCGGCTGCCGGGTCACGGGCAGCGGCGGCTACGGCTTCCATGTGATCGACGGCTGCCGTACGACGCTGAGGAAGTGCCGTACGGAGCGCTGCGCGCGCGGCGGTTTCGAGTTCGCCGAGGGCGGCCCGGACGACGGTTCGGGCTCCGGGCCGGTGGTGGAGGACTGCACCAGCGACGAGAGCGGCGGAGTACGGCCGCCCGGCCCCCGGGAGACGGCCGTGCAGACGGCGGACCGCTCCCCCGGGCTGCTGGGCGCGATCCCGGGCCAGCGCGGCACCGGGCCGGAACCGGCCGCCGCCGTCCCGGCCGCGGATCCGGCCCGGACCTCCAAGGCCGTGCTGGGCGAACTCGACGCGCTGGTGGGCCTGGACAGCGTCAAGCGTGAGGTGCGCGCCCTCACCGACATGATCGAGGTGGGCCGCCGCCGTCAGCTGGCGGGTCTGAAGGCGGCCTCGGTGAAGCGGCACCTGGTGTTCACGGGGTCTCCCGGCACCGGCAAGACGACCGTGGCACGTCTGTACGGTGAGATCCTCGCGTCGCTGGGTGTGCTGGAGAAGGGGCATCTCGTCGAGGTGTCCCGGGTGGACCTGGTCGGCGAACACATCGGCTCCACCGCGATCCGTACCCAGGAGGCGTTCGACCGGGCGCGCGGCGGGGTGCTGTTCATCGACGAGGCGTACGCGCTGTCCCCCGAGGACGCCGGGCGGGACTTCGGCAAGGAGGCCATCGACACGCTGGTGAAGCTGATGGAGGACCACCGCGACGCGGTCGTGGTGATCGTCGCCGGCTACACGGCCGAGATGGAGCGCTTCCTGTCCGTCAACCCGGGTGTGGCGTCGCGTTTCTCCCGCACCATCACCTTCAGCGACTACCGGCCCGAGGAACTGCTGCGGATCGTGGAGCAGCAGGCCGACGAGCACGAGTACCGGCTGGCGGAGGGCGCCTCGGAGGCGCTGCTGGCGTACTTCACGGTGCTCCCGAAGGGTGCCGCGTTCGGCAACGGACGTACGGCGCGGCAGACGTTCGAGGCCATGGTGGAACGGCACGCGAGCCGGGTCGCCCAGGTGGAGGAGCCGAGCACGGACGATCTGACGCTGCTCTACCCCGAGGATCTGCCGGATCTGTCCTGAGCCGGGCCGCCGCCGGGCTGCGGGTTCTCGGGCATCCGGCCCTCCGGCGGCGTCTCCAGTCGGCGCGGGCCGGGCAGGCCGGGGCCGAGCCGGGCCAGCAGGCGCGCGCGTTCCTCCGCGAACACCGGGTCCGCCTGGTAGTCGGAGTGGCCGAGGACCGGCGCGGGCAGCGGGTGCAGCGCGGTACGGCCGTAGGCCAGGGGGTCGTCGAGCGGTGGATGGTCCACCTCGGGGCCGCAGTCGCCGGGCAGCCGCACCGGACCGCCGATCGGGTCGGTGAGCCGGTACAGATTCCGCCAGCAGGCCATGTCACGGTGCAGGGCGGCGAGCGCGGCGGGCCCGAAGTGGGCCGGGAACCAGCGGGCGTAGAGCCGTTCGAGCGGCGAGCCGTAGGTCAGCAGGGCGACCCTCCCGCGCACGGACGGGGTGAGCTGCCAGGCCGCCGCGGCCGCGAGGACGCTGCCCTGGGAGTGCCCGGACAGCACCAGACGGCCGCCCGTGGCGCGGGTCCAGGTCACCACCCGCCAGGTGAGGTCCGGGACGGCGCGCTCGGCGTAGCAGGGCGGCGCGAAGGGATGGGCGGCGCGCGGCCAGAAGGTGCCGACGTCCCAGAGGATGCCGACGGTGCGGCGCGCGGAGGCGTCCTTGTAGGCGCGTCTGCCGCAGGTGACGAACAGCAGGCAGCCGAGGCCTGTCAGCCAGGAGCCGACGCCTTGGGCGACCTGGGCGGCACCGTCGACGAGGGCGTACGTCCCCCGCGCGGCCTCGGCGGGCGTCCGGCCGGTCGTCCAGGCGCCGGCCAGCGCTCCGGCGCCGAGCAGCAGCAGGGTGACGGCGGTGACACCCACGAGCGCGGGCGCGTGGTCGGTGAGCGTGGCCGTGGCGCGGACGGCGGCGATGTGGCGGGTGCGGGCCGGGTCCCGGGGCTCGCCGGGGTGGGAGGCGTCCACCACGGCGCGCTCGGCGCGGGCGAGCCGCCGGGTGCGCCGTGCCAGGCGGGCGCCGTGGACGAGCAGGACGAGGAGCAGCACCGGGATGACGGACGCCTGCCAGGTCAGCAGCACGGGCGGTCCGGGGAGGGAGGTCCCGGTACCGTCCAGCCAGTCGGACACGCGCTGCGACGTCCCGCCGGAGAACACCCCGCCCAGCGCGCAGGCCAGCAGGGCGACGGCGGGGCCGCCGAGGCCGCGCAGGGCGGTGCGCGGGACCGCGCGGGTCTTTGCCGTCCGGGCGGAGCGGGGAGCGGGGGCGAGGGTGCGGTGCAGCAGGTGGGCGACCACGGCGAGGGCGACCACGAGCAGGACCTGGGCGAGCGTGAGGGCGGTGAAGACGGCGTCGCCGGTCAGCCGCCCCGAGGAACGCCAGCCGGGGCGTGACCAGCCGGCGTGGAGCAGGACGAGGAGCAGCAGGGCGAGCGCGGCGAGCGGCAGGCCCCGCGCCAGGCGGGCGTCGGTCTCGCGGTCGAGGCGGTGCTCGGTCCGGCCCTGGCGGCACACCACCCACAGCACGGCGGCGGCCCCCACGGCGAGCGCCGCCTCCAGCAGGCCCCCGAGCAGGACGAGGGGGGCGTCTCCACGAGGTCCCCGGTCGAAGCGGGCCGTGGGCACCGCGACCGTGGCGGCGACGGTGAGCAGTCCTGTGGCGGTGTGGGCGGCACGCAGCCGGGCCACCAGGCGGCGCCCGTACCAGAACCCGGGCAGGCCGAGCGCGGTGCCGCCGGACTCCTCGTCGGGTTCGGGGGCGCGGGCGAAGGGCTGCTGGGACTCGTAGGCGCTCCAGGTGCGGTGGGAGAGGTACCAGAGCAGACCGGTGAGCGCCGTGGGCGCCAGGGCGGCCACGGCGAGCCTGCGGCCCGGCGCGCTCCACCAGCCGCCGGAGAGGTCGGGAGACAGGAAACCGAGCCAGGAGTGGCGCGCGGCACAGACCCGGGTGCCCGCGCACTGCCAGGCGGTCAGGTCCAGGGCGACCTCGCAGACGGCCGCGACGAGCAGGGCCGTCAGGGTCAGTCCGGCGAGCCGGACCAGCAGGCCGTAGAAGCGGACCGTACGGGTGTGCCCGCGGGCGGCCGGTCGCATCCAGTGGGCGAGGTTGACGACCATGAACGGGAGCAGCAGCAGCCACAGGGCGCGGGCGGCGTTGCCGGAGGTGAGGTTGCACCAGACGTACGCCTCACGCACCGGGCCGTCACGGCGGCCGGCGGGCCGGGACTCCGCGTCGGCGTCGTCGGCGCGCCGGAAGACCGCCGCGGTGTCGTCACCGGTGACCCGGACGGTGCGCGTGTCGCCGAGCATCTTCTCCGGCGTGGTGCCGCCCACGCCGTGCACCAGGAGTTCGAGGGCGGACCCGGCCCGGTCCGTGCGCGCGTCACGCCCGTCGCCGCCGTCCGCCGCGTGTCTCGCGGCCCGTTCCTCTGTCAGTTCCCCTGCCATCGCGCTTCCCCCGAGACCTGCCGCCGGCCTTGCCCCTGCGGGCTTCAGGTTCTCCACTCCGGAGGCGGCGCACACCCGCAGTCACGGAATCTCCCCGATACGAGCGACTTCTCGATACGGAGAGTGACACCCTGCGGACAGGAGGGTGCGCGGTCGCCGCCGCGGCGTGCAAGGATGGGACGTCCGCGCACCGACCCGGGTGAACGGGCTCGTGGGGGCCGGTGCGCAGGGCGCGTCGGACGGGTCGAGGCGAAGGGACCGGAGCGTACGTGAGCGAGAATCAGAACCTCCTCGCGGAGCAGCGGCGCTCCCTGATCCTGGACGAGGTGCGGCGCCGCGGCGGCGTCCGGGTCAACGAACTGACCCGCAAGCTCGGCGTGTCGGACATGACCGTGCGCCGTGACCTGGACGCGCTGGCCCGCCAGGGGGTCGTGGAGAAGGTGCACGGCGGCGCGGTGCCGGTCGTGGAGGCCAGTACGCACGAGCCCGGGTTCGAGGCGAAGTCCGGTCTGGAGCTGACCGCCAAGGAGGACATCGCCCGGGCGGCGGCCGAACTGGTCAAGCCGGGTTCGGCGATCGCCCTGTCGGGGGGCACGACGACCTTCGCGCTGGCGCACCGGCTGCTGGACGTGCCGGATCTGACGGTGGTCACCAACTCGGTGCGGGTGGCGGACGTCTTCCACTCGGCGCAGCGTTCCACGGGTCCGCGGCAGGGCGCGCCGACGGTGGTCCTGACCGGCGGGGTGCGCACCCCGTCCGACTCCCTGGTGGGTCCGGTCGCGGACCAGGCGATAGCGGCGCTCCACTTCGATCTGCTGTTCCTCGGGGTGCACGGGATATCGGTGGAGGCGGGTCTGTCCACGCCGAACCTGGCGGAGGCGGAGACCAACCGGCGCCTCGTGCAGTCCGCGCGCCGGGTGGTGGTGGTCGCCGATCACACCAAGTGGGGTGTGGTGGGGCTGAGTTCGTTCGCGACGCTGGAACAGGTCGACACGCTGGTGACGGACGCGGGACTGCCGGGCGAGGCGCGCGCGGAGATAGCGGAGCATCTGCGGCGGCTGGTGGTGGCGGGCGAGCCGGAGGCCGAGGACGACGTCTGAGACGTCCTGGGGGCAGACAGCTGACGCCGCGTCAGCTACGGTGGCGTGGCCCCGGGCCGCCGTGCGGCACGGGGCCGCACACGAGAACAGGGCTTCCGGCTTCCGCGAGGAGGTTGCGCGCATGGTGCGTCGTCTGCGCCCCGTGGGGATCGAGTTCACCGCGAGCGCCCCGGTACGGCTGGTCTTCACGCGGGATGCCGCGGCGGCTCCGGAAGCGGTCTTCCGGGCTCTCGCCGAGGATGTGCCGGGCTGGGCCGAGTGGTTCTCGGCGGTCACCTCCGCCCGGCGGACGGCGGACGGCGCCGGGCGCGAGATCCGTCTTTGGGGCGGCACCCGCTTCGACGAGACGGTCCTCGTCGCGGAACCGGCCGAGGTGTACGCCTACCGGGTCGACGCGACCAACGCGCCGGGCGCCCGCGCGCTGGCCGAGGAGTGGCGTCTCACGCCGGCCGGCACCGGCACCCGTGTGCGGTGGACGTTCGCCGCCGACGGCACGGCGGTGTTCCGCGGGGTCCTCGCCCTGGCGCGTCCCGGTCTCGGCCGCGCCTTCCGTGCCGCCGTGGCCTCTCTGGACCAAAGGCTCACCGGGGCGTGACCTACCCGGACCACACCCCCGTCGCGAGCAGCCTGTCGATCACCGCGCCGTAGGGAGCGATGTCCAGGTCCTGTTCCGCCAGCCAGGCGTCGGAGAAGTACTTGTCGAGATAGCGGTCGCCCGAGTCGCACAGCAGCGTCACCACGCTGCCCCGCCGCCCTTCGGCCACCATCTCGGCGACGATCTTCAGGGCGCTCCACAGGCCGGTCCCGGTCGAGCCGCCCGCCTTGCGGCCCATGACGCCTTCCAGGGCCCGTACGGCGGCGACACCGGCGGCGTCGGGCACCTGCATCATGCGGTCGACGGCGCCGGGGACGAAACTCGGTTCCATCCGGGGCCTGCCGATGCCCTCGATACGGGATCCGCAGTCGCGGGTGACGTCCGGGTCGCCGGTGGTCCAGCCGTCGAAGAAGCAGGAGTTCTCCGGATCGGCGACGCAGATCCGGGTGTCGTACTGCATGTAGTGCACATAGCGTCCGAGGGTCGCCGAGGTGCCGCCGGTGCCCGCCGTGGCCACGATCCACGCGGGTTCGGGGAACCGTTCCAGACGGAGCTGGCGGAAGATCGACTCGGCGATGTTGTTGTTGCCGCGCCAGTCCGTGGCCCGTTCCGCGTAGGTGAACTGGTCGAGGTAGTGGCCACCGGTCTCCGCCGCGAGGCGTGCCGCCTCCTCGTACATCCCGCGCGGGTCGTCGACGAAGTGGCAGCGGCCGCCGTGGAATTCGATGAGGCGGCACTTCTCGGCGCTGGTCGTACGGGGCATCACCGCGACGAAGGGCACGCCGATCAGCTGGGCGAAGTACGCCTCGGAGACGGCGGTCGAGCCGCTGGACGCCTCGATCACCGGGCGGTCCGGGCGGATCCAGCCGTTGCAGAGGGCGTAGAGGAACAGCGAGCGGGCGAGGCGGTGTTTGAGGCTTCCGGTGGGGTGGGTGGACTCGTCCTTGAGATACAGGTCGATGCCCCACTCCTCGGGCAGCGGGAAGCGCAGCAGATGTGTGTCGGCGGAGCGGTTGGCGTCCGCCTGGACCTTGCGGACCGCCTCCTTCAGCCAGGCACGATGAGCGGGGTCGCTGTGGTCGACGTCGGCGGTGGCGCGGGGCCGGGTTCCGGCCGAGGACCCGGGCCGGGTCTGTGCGGTCGTCCCGGGCCGGCTCTGTGGGGTGGTGCTCACGGATGGGCTCCTTACACGTCACGGGCGACGGCTCGTGAGGCGGCCGACGCCCCGATGATAGGCACCGCGACCTACGCTTCCCATCTGCATAAACATGGCTTTGACGGGCTCAAAGGGGGGCCTGGGGCGCGGCCCGTGGCGGGGTCGGGGGGCGCAGTCGCGACGAGTGCTCCGGACACCCCCGGCGAGCCCGCCGTGCGTACTGGTGCTCACCGCCGGTCGAGGGCAGACTGCACCGGGTGGGACCAAGTCCCGGACGAGAGCGGCACACTGGGTCCGGGACACCGGAGAACGGAGTCCCGAGACGCCGGCCACGGACCCTGTGACAGCGCGGGAGTCCGGTCCGGCGGACCGACACGCACAAGGGGGCGGAACGCCATGGCGGAGCCGGAGTTCTCGGCTACGGGTGTGCGGATCGGGAAGCGGCTGCGGTCGCTGACCCGGGCCGGGCAGATCCGTATCAACGACGGCAGGCTGGAGTTGCTCAACAGCTACGGCAGCGAGATCGACTCCGCGCCGGTGCAGGCGGTGCGCGCGTCGCGGCCCTGGTTCGCCCCGGAGGACCGGGCGCTGGCCGACGTGAACGGCACGCGGTATCTGCTGACCCTGGCCGACCACGACCCGGCGCCGGGCGAGCCCGGGCCGCCGACGGCACGCCGGTTCGTCGAGGCCGTACGCAGGGCGGCCGGCCGACGGGGCTGAACCGGGGCGCGGACACGGCCGGGCCACGGCGAGTTGCGGAACCTCACCGGCCGGGCCACGCTTGTCACACGTCACTCTGGGTTTACCGGCGATTACGCTGCGAACCAGCCCGCCGGTCACGCCAGCAGGCGGCGGTCTTCCGCCGGCACCCTGCTGGATCGATCCGAACTCCGTGTTCTTCCGGACCTCACGTCGGGGAGTCGCAGCCGTGATCAGTCACCCAAGCAGGCACTGCACGGTGGAGCTCCAAGCCCTGCCGTCGCGGATCGGCCAGGTCCGCAGAATCGTATCCGCGCAGTTGCGGTACTGGCATCTGGATCCGTTGATAGACCGGGCCGCCCTCGGTGTCACCGAGTTGCTGTCCAACGTCCACCGGCACGCAAGCCCGGACAAGACGTGCATCGTCGAGATCGAACTGCGGCCCGACCGGCTCACCGTGTCGGTGCGTGACCGCGACCCCCGCCTGCCGGTGGTCGCGGAGGCGGAGCACGACGCCACCACGGGCCGGGGGCTCGCCATGGTCGCGGCGATGAGCGAGAGCTGGGGCGCGCGTCCGGACGGCGACCGGGGCAAGGTCGTGTGGTTCACGCTGCCCACCGCCGCACGGCCGCAGCCCGTCCCGGCCCGCCCGCCGCTGCGGCCGGCGGAACGGGAGACACCGGTGCGCCGCTTCGCCGAGGCCGGGCACCCGGTGGAGCAGCCGGCCGGACACCCGGCCCCGGTCGCGGCCGGAGTCCTCTCCGGAGGCGACCCCGGGGAAAGCACGCCCGCCCACGCACCCGTCCGGTCGGCCGTTCCCGGCTGAACCGGCTGAACCGGCTGAACCGGCGAAGAGGAGCGGGCGGCGGCCCCTACGGGCACGGCGCGGACGGCTCGTACGGGCCGGGACGGCACGGTGGACCCGACGGTCACGCCGCGCGGTCCCGGCCCGCTCGTCCGGGACCCGGCCGCCGGGTCAGGTGAGGGCGGCCAGCGGGTCGTCCAGGACCGGCTGCCAGGCGAGTTCGGCCGCGCCGACCAGGCTGTTGTGGCTCAGGGCGCAGGCCCGGATCGGGACCTCTCCGCTCTGGCCCCACAGACTGCGTCCGGCGACCACGGCGCGCAGCCGGTCGGGGTCGGCGTCGAAGAGGGTGCTGTGCAGGCCGCCGAGGATGACGCGGTCGGGGTTGAGGATGTTGACCAGTCCGGCCAGGCCCAGGCCCAGCCGGTCGATGAGGGTCTCGGCCGCGGTGCGGACGGCCGGGTCGTCGTAGTGCTCGCGCACCAGGTCGTGGGCCTGCTGGAGCAGCGACCCCTCGGGGCCGGGCCGCCGGCCCGCCGCGACGAGCAGGGCCAGCGGGTCGGCCTCCACGTCCAGGCAGCCCCGGCTGCCGCAGTGGCAGGGGCGTCCCTCGGGGGTGACGGTGAGGTGGCCGACCTCCAGGGCGAGGCCCGAACTGCCCGTGTGCAGCCGCCCGTCCAGCACCAGCGCCCCGCCCACGCCGCGGTGCCCGGTGGCCACGCACAGCAGGTCGCGGGAGCCGCGGCCCGCACCGTGCCGGTGCTCGGCGAGGGCGGCGAGGTTGATGTCGTTGCCCGTGAACGCCGGTCCGGGGATACCGGCGTCGCGCACCCGCTCGGCGAAGATCCGCCGTACGGGCGCGCCCGCGGGCCAGGCCAGGTGCAGCGGGTTGAGGGCGAGGCCGTCCGGTTCGGCGACCGCCGAGGGCACCGCGAGCCCGGCGCCCGCACAGCGCCGTCCGGTGCGGCGCAGCAGGTCGGCACCGGTCTCGACGACGGAACCGAGAACTTTGGCGGGGTCGGCGTCGACGGTCTCGCAGCCGGGCGCGGTGGCGACGATCCGGCCGCCGAGCCCGACCAGCGCGGCGCGGAAGCCGTCGGCGTGGACCTGCGCGGCGAGCACCACGGGACCGTCCTCGGCGACCGACAGCCGGTGCGAGGGCCGCCCCTGCGAACCGGCCGCCGCGCCGGGCCTGGCGTCCACGCGGATCAGCCCGAGCGCCTCGAGTTCGGCGGCGACCGCGCCCGCCGTGGCCCGGGTGACCCCGAGTTCGGCGGTGAGTACGGCCCGGGTGGGCGCGCGCCCGGTGTGCACGAGCTCCAGCGCCGGACCGAGCGCACCCCGCCCCCGGTCCAGCCGTGCTCTGGGGGCGCTTCTCTCTCCCGCGGCCCCGGGGTCCGTCATACCGCTCATGACGCCGAGTGTCCCATGATCCACAGCCCGTGTGACCGCCGCGGCGCCCAGCACGGCATCCGATGACATGTACGGCGATCCGGCCGGTATGCGTCCGAAACCGCCCGGACCCGGATGTGTTCCCCGGCGGCCGGCACCGCGCCGGCCGCGGCCCGGGCGGTGCCGCGCGCGCCCCGGGGCACTCCGCGGCGGGCCGACCGGGGTGGGCCGCCGGGGAGGAGGCCCCGCTCGGCTAGCCTGAACAGCGATGAACGACCGTATGACGACCCCGTGGGGCGAGCCGGCGCTGAGCCGCTTCCCCGAGGACCCTCGTGAGAGGCTGCGTGCCTGGGACGCCTCCGACGAGTATCTGCTGACGCATCTCGCCGAGCGGCAGGTCCCGCTGTCCGGTGCGGTGGTGGTCCTCGGGGACCGCTGGGGCGCGCTGGTCACGGCGCTCGCGGCGCACGGGCCGGTACAGATCACCGACTCCTGCCTCACGCAGCAGGCGACCCGCGCGAACCTGGCGCGGGCCGGGGTGAGGACCGGTGCGGTGACCCTCCTGACCACACAGGACCCGCCGCCCGCCCGGGTGGACGTCCTGCTGGTGCGGGTGCCGAAGAGTCTGGCGCTGCTGGAGGACCAGCTGCTGCGCCTCGCGCCCGCGGTGCACGAGGGCACGGTCGTCGTGGGCACCGGCATGGTGAAGGAGATCCACACCTCGACCCTGCGGTTGTTCGAGCGGATCCTCGGCCCGACCAGGACCTCGCTCGCGGTGAAGAAGGCCCGGCTGATCCTCTGCACCCCGGATCCCTCGCTCGTGCGGGCGGCGAACCCATGGCCGTACGGCTACACGCTGCCCGACGGGATCGGCGCCGTGTCCGGGCGGCCGGTCGTCAGCCACGCGGGCGTGTTCTGCGCCGACCGGCTGGACATCGGCACCCGCTTCCTCCTCGGGCGGCTGCCCGCGGTGCGGGCCGGGCAGCGGGTGGTGGACCTGGGGTGCGGCAACGGGGTCGTCGGGACGGCGGTGTCGCTGGCGGAGCCGGGGGCGGAGGTGCTGTTCGTGGACGAGTCGTTCCAGGCGGTGGCCTCGGCGGAGGCCACGTACAAGGCCAACGGGGTTCCGGGGCATGCCGAGTTCCGGGTCGGGGACGGTCTGTCGGGGGTGCCGGACGGCAGCGCCGACCTGGTGCTGAACAACCCGCCGTTCCACTCGCACCAGGCGACCACCGACGCGACCGCGTGGCGGATGTTCACCGGGGCGCGGCGGGTGCTGCGGCCGGGCGGCGAGCTGTGGGTGATCGGCAACCGGCATCTCGGCTACCACCTCAAGCTGGCGCGGCTGTTCGGCAACTGCCGTACGGTGGCGGCCGATCCGAAGTTCGTGCTGCTGAGGTCCGTGAAACGGGAAGAGGCGTAGACCCGCTCGTACGGCCGTCCCGCGGGCGGCGGTCCCGCACCGGCCACGGCGATGCCGCCGCGGTGTGTCAGCCGCTGCCGAGGTCCACCTTCACGAAGCCCGCGCCGCGCTGGTCGTTGCAGCCCACCGGGGCGGTGTCGGCGGCCCGGGGGATCCGCTGCTGCTGGGCCTGGAGCGCGACGCTCACCAGGGTCAGCAGCAGATCGATGTCCGAGGAGGCGTCCAGCCGTATCGTCACCCACTGCGAACGGGGGACGATACGCACCGCGTCGGAGGCGCGGAGATCGCGCGCCAGCCGCCGGATCGCGCGCTCGGTGAGCAGGAGGTCGACGTCGCGTCCCGAGTGGAAGTGGGCGATCTCGCCGTGTACCGAGGCGAGCGCCTGGCCCAGGCCGCAGCTCGGCTCGACCTGTCTGAGGTCGGGCCAGGTCGACAGTCGCGCATAGGCGTGCAGGGCCAGCGTCATGCCCCCATCATGGACTGCTCACCGCCCGGCAACCAGAACGTGCGTGAGCATTAACCATTTCGCAGTCGTCGATCCGCCCGGTTTCACGCGAATCGCCCCGGTGGCGGATTCCCCCTGGCGGAGACGCATCACCCTCCCGGTCTTGCCCTGACCGCACGGAAGTTGACGGTGATGCCCAGGGGACCGGCCCGCGCGGCGTGTTGGCCGAAAACCACGGGTGCGGTGCGGACGGCCGCATGGACGGCAGCGTGACCGGCACAGTCGTCCGACCGGCTTCGACCGTCTTCGACCGACGGCGACCGCCTTCGATCGGGAGGGACGGGCGACGAAGGCGGCGGGGGTGACGGAGGCGGGGTTCCGCCGGCGCCGCCGCCGCGGCGCCGGCGGAACCCCCGTTCCCGGCGGCGGATCAGTAGGTGTGCAGAGTCAGCCCGTACCGGTTGAGGATCTCGTTGATCGGCTGGAACCAGGTCTCGCCGCCGCTGGTGCAGTCGCCCCAGCCGCCCGAGGTGACGCCCTGGGCCTGGTCGCCGCTGATGAACGAGCCGCCGGAGTCACCGGGTTCGGCGCAGACGTTGGTCTTGGTCAGCTGGTACACCGCGCCCTGGCTGTAGTTGACGGTCTCGTTGAGGGCGAGGACCGTACCGCAGTGCCAGTGGGTGGTGGAACCGGAGCGGCAGACGGACGAGCCGACCGGCGCCACGGCCGAGCCCCGCACCAGCTGGTCGGAGACGGTGCCCCAGCCGAGCACCACCGGCACGGTCCACCAGCCGCTGCCCACGCTCACCCAGGCGTAGTCGTCGCCGGGGAACGAGGAGCCCTGGAAGTTACCGACATAGGAGCCGTCCCAGCCGTAGACGGCGGCGGACGGCGAGCCGCAGTGCCCGGCGGTGACGAATCCGCCGTACACCGAGAACCCTATGGAGCAGCGGACGTTGCCCGTGTAGTACGGGTCGCCGCCGACCGTGCCCGCCGCGAGGGTGCCCGGCGCCTCGGCCACGGATCTCACCGTGACGGGACCGGTCGCGCGGGCCCGGTCCAGGAACCGCTGGACATCGTTGTCGGAGATCCGGGCACGGACCACGTCGACGACGACGGCGCCGGCCTTCTGGTCGACGTACCAGCCGCGCACGCCCGAGGGGGCGGACAGCCGGTCGATGCGCGCCTTGGCGGCGTCGAGCTGCCGCGCGCTGCGCGGGACGGTGCTCAGGACGGCCCCGGTGGCACGGACCGCGGCACGGACGGCGGCGGAGGCGTCCGGGGTGACGGCCACGGTCAGGCGCCCGGTTCTCGCGTCGAACCAGGAGCCGCCGTACACCGCGCCGGCCGCCTTCTGCGCCTCGGGCGCGAGGTTCGCGGCCTTGCGTTCGGCCTTCAGCCGGGCCTCGGCGGCACCCTTGGTCAGCCCGAAGTCGTGCTGCATCGCGGACACCAGACCGGCGGAGGCGGGGAGCTCCGCGGCCGTGGTCCCGGCGGCGCCGGTGCCGCTCGCCGAGGCGGGGAGGGTGCTCGCCGTCCAGCCGCCGAGCATGAGCAGGGCGGCCAGGCCGGCGTGTACGAGTCGCTTGCGTCTCAAGGGAGTTGCCCTTCGTCGTTCCAGCAAGGTGGGGGAGGAACAGCCGATGCATGAGAGCGCTCTCACAGATTGCGGGGCAGATCCTAGCGGCGCCTTTAAGTCAGGTCCATGCCAATGCCCCGGATTCCGGGGAGCAGTTCCGCGAGGCGAGGACGCCCGCACCCTCCCTTGCCCCACCACCGGCATCCGCTTAGCCTGATTTTGTGCCGCAAATAAACAAAACCCGATCGCACAGCGCCGTGCCGGGCGAGGACGACCGTCTCACCCGGCTCCGTGCCGCGCTGACCGTCTTCTTCTTCCTCGACGGGTTCGTCTTCGCAGGCTGGGTCGTGCGCATCCCCGCGATCAAGCACCAGACCCACGCCTCCGCCGGGTCGCTGGGGCTCGCGCTGCTCGGGGTGTCCGCGGGGGCCGTGGTCACCATGACGCTCACCGGGCGGCTCTGCCGCCGCTTCGGCAGTCACCTCGTGACCGTCTGGTGCGCGGCACTGCTCTCCCTCACCGTGGTCCTGCCCCCGCTCACCCACTCGGCGCCTGCCCTCGGTGCCGTGCTGCTGCTCTTCGGCGCCGCGTACGGCTCGCTGAACGTCGCCTTCAACAGCGCGGCCGTCGACCTGGTGGCCGCGCTGGGGCGACCGGTCATGCCCAGTTTCCACGCCGCGTTCAGCCTGGGCGGCATGGTGGGCGCGGGGCTCGGCGGACTGGTGGCGGGCGCCCTGTCACCCACCGTGCATCTGGCCGGGCTGGCCGTGACCGGTCTCGTGGTCACCGCCGCCGCCGGACGTGTGCTCCTGCGGTACGACGCCCCTGCCCCCGCGACTGCGGCGGCGGCCCCCGCGGCCGTGACGGCGGCGCAGGAGACCGCCCCGGCCCCGCGCGGGCTCGGCCCCCGCAACCGCGGACCCGTGATCGTCTTCGGCCTCGTCGCCCTCTGCACGGCCTACGGCGAGGGCGCCCTGGCCGACTGGGGTGCCCTGCACCTCACCCAGGACCTGCACTCCTCCCCGGGTCTCGCGGCCGCGGGCTACTCCTGCTTCGCGCTCGCCATGACCGCCGGCCGGCTCAGCGGGACGACGCTCCTCGAACGGCTGGGCCGCTCGCGCACCGTGGTGGCGGGCGGCGCCACGGCCGCCGCCGGAATGCTGCTGGGCGCGCTCGCCCCGGCCGCCTGGGCCGTGCTGCTCGGCTTCGCGGTCACCGGCCTCGGACTCGCCAACATCTTCCCCGTCGCCGTCGAACGCGCGGGCGCCCTCGCCGGACCGAGCGGCGTCGCCGTCGCCTCCACGCTCGGCTACGGGGGCATGCTCCTCGGACCGCCCGCGATCGGCTTCATGGCCGAGTGGTTCTCCCTTCCGACCGCGCTGACCAGCGTCGCCGTACTCGCCGCCGTGGCCGCCGTGATCGGCTTCCGGGCCCGGCACGCCGCCGCCGGATGACGTCCGGTCACCGGCCCGCGTCAGATGTCCTGCGGCGCCGTCCTGTCCGCGTCCAGCCGGGCCACGTACGCCACGTTCTCCCGGTCGTCGGTGTCCTGGCCCGCCTCGGCGGCGAACCAGGCGTCCAGGATCTCCGTCAGCAGCGGCCCGGAGGTCAGCCGCAGACCGAGGGCGAGGACATTGGCGTCGTTCCAGCGGCGGGCGCCGTCGGCGGTGTACGCGTCCGTGCACAGGGCCGCCCGGACACCGGGCACCTTGTTGGCGGCGATCGACGCCCCGGTGCCGGTCCAGCAGCACACGACGGCCTGGTCGGACCGTCCGGCGGCGACGTCACGGGCCGCCGCCCCGGAACACACCGCCCACCGCGGGTCGTCCCCGGGGCGCAGCGCGCCGTACGTCAGCACGTCGTGACCGCGTTCGCGCAGCTCGGCGACGACGGCGCGGGCCACGGGTTCGTCCGTGTCGGAGGAGACGGAGATCCGCATGTGCCCGACGATAGCCGTCCCGGACGTCACGGCGCGGAGAGTC
Organism: Streptomyces sp. NPDC047000; assembly: GCF_040644295.1. Taxonomy (NCBI): domain Bacteria; kingdom Bacillati; phylum Actinomycetota; class Actinomycetes; order Kitasatosporales; family Streptomycetaceae; genus Streptomyces; species Streptomyces sp. NPDC047000. The sequence goes on along the minus strand of NZ_JBEYWE010000008.1, from coordinate 222,555 downwards.
CCGTCGGCCCCTGGGCCGGCGGCGGGCTCGCTGAGGCAGACTCCTCCCCATGGAGACTGCCGAGTTCGTAGAGATCCTGGACCGCGAAGGCCGGTCCCTGGCCGCGGCCGCCGAGGAGGCGGGCATGGACGCCGGTGTGCCGCCCTGCCCCGGCTGGCGGATACGCGATCTGATCGAGCACATCGGGCCGATCCACCGATGGGCGGCCGGGTTCGTCGCGGAGCAGTTCACCTCGCCCCGGCCGGCCGGCCCGCCGCCGCCCGGTCTCGACGATGCCGCGCTGCTGTCCTGGTACCGGGAGGGGCACCGGCAGCTCGTCGACACGCTCTCCTCCGCCGCGCCGGACGTGGCGTGCTGGCACTTCATGCCCGCGCCCACGCCGCTGGCCTTCTGGGCACGGCGGCAGGCGCACGAGACGGCCGTGCACCGTGTCGACGCGGAAGCCGCACGCGGGGGCGGACCGGGTGTGGTCCCGGCCGGGTTCGCCCTCGACGGCATCGACGAGATCCTGTGCGGCTTCCACGCCCGCGCCAAGAGCCGGGTCCGCAGCGACGAGCCCCGCGTGCTGCGGGTACGGGCCACCGGCACGGGGGACGACGCCGCTGACGGCGTGGTGTGGACCGTACGGCTGTCGCAGGAACCGCCGGTCGCGGAGCGGGGTGCGACGGCGGAACCCGATGCGGAGATCAGCGGCCCCGCTGCCGAGCTGTATCTGGCGCTGTGGAACAGGCTGCCCCTGCCCCGGGGGTCCGGCGACGCCGCGACGCTACGGCTGTGGCGGGAGAATTCCGCGGTCTGAGACCGGGAGGCACGTCCCGGGAGAGGGGTCCCGACCGGCCGGGTCCGGCCGGGCTCACCCCGGCCGATCGGCTCACCCCGGTCGTATCAGCCCCGACTCATAGGCCAGCACGACCAGTTGGGCGCGGTCGCGGGCACCGGTCTTGGTCATGGCGCGGCTCACACGGGTCTTCGCGGTGAGCGGGCCGACCACCAGCCGGCGGGCGATCTCCTCGTCGGACAGGCCGATGCCGACGAGGACCAGCACGTCCCTCTCCTGTTCGGTGAGTCCGGCGAGGGCGCCCGCTGCCGCCGGATCCCGGAAACGGGGCGCGAACTCGGCGATCAGCCTGCGGGTCGCCGCCGGCGCCGGGAGCGCGTCGCCCGCGACCACCGCCCTGACCGCACGGAGGAGTTCGTCCGGCCCGGTGTCCTTGGCCAGGAAGCCGGAGGCACCGGAGCGGATCGCCTCGAAGACGTACTCGTCGAGCTCGACGGTGGTGAGGACGACGACCTTCACGTCCTGCAGTCCGGCGTCCTCGTCGATGTGCCGGGTCGCCGCCAGGCCGTCCACCACAGGCATCCGGATGTCCATGAGGACGACGTCCGGGAGCAGTTCGCGCGCCCGGCGCAGCGCCTCCTCGCCGTCGGCGGCCTCCCCCACCACCTCGATGTCCGGCTCGGCGTCCAGCAGAACCCGGAAGCCGGCCCGGACCGACGGCTGGTCGTCGGCGAGCAGTACGCGGATCATCGGCCGTCCTCCTTGCCCCGGCGCGCACCCCCGCCCGCGCCGGGCCGCCGGTGTCGTTCCCGTACGTGCGAACCGGCGACCTGGCGGCCACCTGCCCCGCCGCCGTCCGTAAACGGTCCCGCCTCGATCGTGCCACCCGGCGCGTCGGCCCGCTCGCGCATGCCGGCCGGGCCGCTGCCACCGCCGGCCCCGGTCCTGTGCGGCTGCCTCGGGCGCGGGACGGCCCGAAGCCGTGCTCTTCGACGGCGCCGGCCGCGGCCCGTTCCCGCGCCGGACCGTGCTGTACCGCGCCGTACCGCCCCCGACCACACCGTCTTCCGCATCGGCGCCGCAGGCCGACGGTCAGGGTCCGACCGCGGAGAGCGGCTGTCACGGACTCACCTCGGCCACCGGCCGCAGACCACCGGCCGTCACGGACCCGGCACCGCCGACCGGCCGTCACGGACCGGCTGTCACGGACCGGCCGTCACGAGCCCGCCGTGTCCTCCGAGGCGGCATCCCCCACCGCGCCGGTCTCCGCGCCCTCGCCCGGATCCCCGTCGTCCGGGGCGGCCGCCGGGTCCGCGCCCGGCCCCGTGCCCGTCCCGGTCCTGCGGTCCAGCAGGTTCAGCCCACGCTGGGCCAGCGGATGGGTGCGGACGAGTTCGCCCAGGGTCGTCGCGCCCTGGGTGATGTCCTTGAACGCCCGCCAGGCCGGACGGAAGCCGGTCAGGGCGGCGTGGAACAGCCCGGGACGGCGCTCGAACGCCGCCAGCATCCGCTTGCCGACGCTCATCTCGACGCCCAGGCCCGCCTTGACGGCGAACGCGTAGTTCAGCGCCTGCCGCCGGGTGTCCACCGCGTCGTGCGCCTCGGAGATCCGCACCGCCCACTCCCCCGCCAGCCGCCCCGACCGCAGCGCGAAGGAGATACCCTCCCGGGTCCACGGCTCGAGCAGCCCGGCCGCGTCCCCGCACACCAGCACCCGTCCCCTGGACAGCGGCGAGTCGTCGGCACGGCAGCGCGTCAGATGCCCGGAGGAGATGCTCGGCTCGAAACCGGCGAGGCCCAGCCGGGCGACGAAGTCCTCCAGGTAGCGCTTGGTCGCCGCGCCCTCGCCCCGCGCCGAGATGACCCCGACCGTGAGCGTGTCGCCCTTGGGGAACACCCAGCCGTAACTGCCCGGCATCGGGCCCCAGTCGATGAGCACGCGCCCCTTCCAGTCCTCGGCGACGGTCTCCGGGACCGGGATCTCCGCCTCGAGACCGAGGTCGACCTGGTCGAGCTTCACGCCGACGTGCGCCCCTATGCGGCTGGCGCTGCCGTCCGCGCCGACCACCGCGCGGGCCAGCACGGTCTCGCCGCCCTGCAGCACCACGGCGACCGTCCGCCGGTCGGGCACCGCCGAACCGTGCTGCTCGACCCGCTGCACGGCCGCGCCGGTACGCAGTTCGGCGCCCGCCTTCTGCGCGTGCTCGACCAGCTGCTGGTCGAACTCCGGCCGGTTGATCAGGCCGAACAGCATCTGCTTGGAGCGGCGGGTGCGCGTGAACCGGCCGTTGTGGGAGAAGGTGACCGCGTGCACCCGGTCCCGCAGCGGCAGCTCGAAGCCGGGCGGCAGGGAGTCCCGGGAGGGTCCGATGATGCCGCCGCCGCATGTCTTGTAGCGGGGCAGTCCGGCCTTCTCCAGCAGGAGGACGCTGCGCCCCGCGACCGCCGCCGCGTAGGCGGCCGAGGCCCCCGCGGGTCCCGCGCCCACCACGACGACGTCCCACACCCGCCGCATGTCGTCCGCCGAAGAGTTCTCGCTGCTCACCAAGGTCCGCTGCTCCCGATCAAGGTGCCTGACGCTCCTGTCTCCCGCATCCTACGGCGGCCGGCGATCAAGCCGCTGTGGCAGGATCGGCACCGCCGGGACCCTGCACACACGTACGACACCTACGCGGACGGGCGCACGGGACCCCCCGGACACCACGAACACCCACGCAGTACGGAAGTACTCGGCGGGCACGCGGGCGACCCGACGTGCTCCACCCGTACTCCCGCTACAACGTCGCACCCACAAGGAGCGTGCCCATGTCGCCGCATCCGGTCGCCGAGACCGTCGCCTCTCTGATGCCCCGGGCGAAGGCGGAGCTCACCGAACTGGTGGCCTTCAGATCGGTGGCGGACTTCGACCAGTTCCCCCGGAGCGAGAACGAGGGCGCCGCGAACTGGATCGCCGGCGCGCTGCGCGCCGAGGGTTTCGAGGACGTGGCCCTGCTCGACACGCCCGACGGCACGCAGTCGGTCTACGGCTGTCTGCCCGGCCCCGAGGGCGCGAAGACCGTCCTGCTCTACGCCCACTACGACGTGCAGCCGCCGCTGGACGCGGCCAGCTGGACGACCCCGCCCTTCGAACTGACCGAGCGCGACGGCCGGTGGTACGGCCGGGGCACGGCGGACTGCAAGGGCGGCGTGCTCATGCATCTGCTCGCGCTGCGCGCCCTGAAGGCGAACGGCGGCGTCCCGGTGCGCGTCAAGGTGATCGTGGAGGGCTCGGAGGAGCAGGGCACGGGCGGTCTCGAGCGGTACGCCGAGGCACACCCGGAGCTCCTCACCGCCGACACGATCGTCATCGGCGACACGGGCAACTTCCGCGCGGGACTGCCGACGGTCACCTCGACGTTGCGCGGTATGACCATGGTGCGGATCCGGGTCGACACCCTCGAGGGCAACCTGCACTCGGGCCAGTTCGGCGGCGCCGCCCCCGACGCGCTGGCCGCGCTGATCCGGGTGCTGGACTCGCTGCGCGCCGAGGACGGCTCGACGACCGTCGACGGGCTGTCCGGCGACGCGGCGTGGGACGGACTGGCCTACGACGACGAGCAGTTCCGCCAGGACGCCAAGGTGCTCGACGGTGTGGAACTGATCGGCTCCGGCACGGTCGCCGACCGCGTGTGGGCACGGCCCGCGGTGACGGTCCTCGGCATCGACTGCCCGCCGGTCGTCGGCGCCACGCCGTCCGTGCAGGCGACTGCCCGCGCCCTGGTCAGTCTGCGGGTGCCGCCGGGCGTCGACGCGGCCGGGGCGAGCAGGCTGCTGGAGGCCCATCTGGCGGCGCACACGCCGTGGGGCGCGCGGGTCAGCACCGAGCAGGTCGGGCAGGGCCAGGCGTTCCGCGCGGACACCACCAGCCCGGCGTACCGGGCGATGGCCGACGCGATGGCGGTCGCCTACCCCGGCCAGAAGATGCAGTACGCCGGTCAGGGCGGCTCCATCCCGCTGTGCAGCACGCTCGCCACCCTCTACCCGGACGCGGAGATCCTGCTCATCGGGCTGAGCGAGCCGGAGGCGCAGATCCACGCCGTGAACGAGAGTGTCTCCCCCGACGAGCTCGAGCGTCTGTCGGTGGCGGAGGCGCTGTTCCTGCGCGCCTACGCGGCGAGCTGAACCCCGCCGGCCCCGGCCGGTGCACCGCTCCCCGGGGCCTCCCGCCGCCGGGGCCGTGACACCGCCTCCCCGCCGCCCTCCCGGCCGCGCCCGACGCGGCCGGGAGGGTGTCCGGAACGGGACGGGACCCGCACACCGGGGAACGGGCCCGCCCGCGGCCTGCCGGTACGCGGAAGACACGGCCCCTTCACCGGTGCGGGGAACGGACCGCACCGCCGGTGCGGGGAAGCCGGAGCATCCGCCTCCCGGCACCCGGCCGCCCGGGATCCGGCCGTCGCGCCCCCGGTGTCAGCCGACCGGTATCCCGGCCTCCAGGTACAGCGCCGCACCGCGCTCCCGGGCGCGCAGCGCCCAGCGCAGCCGCTCGTAGCGGACCGGGGGCAGCAGGTCGGCGGCCTCCGCTTCGGTGACGAAGCGCCAGGCGCGCAGTTCCGGTCCCGGGAGGGTCAGCCGGGCGGCGTCGCCGGTGCCGAGGCGTCCGCCGTCGAACAGCAGGCGCAGACCGCCGTAGCCGGGCGGCGCGGGCCGCTCCCAGTCCACGACGAGCAGGCTGGGCACCTCGTCGAGCTGTATCCCGGTCTCCTCGGCGACCTCGCGCATGCCCCCGCGTGCGGGAGCCTCACCGGGTTCGACGACGCCCCCGGGGAACTCCCAGCCGGCCTTGTAGGTGGGGTCGACGAGCAGCACCCGGTCGTGCTCGTCGAACAGCAGCACCCCGGCGGCGAGGGTCTCGGCGCCGGGCTCCGGGGTCTGCACTATGTCGCAGGCGGGGACGTCGCCGTCACGGACGGCCTCCGCGATACGGACCGCGGTCTCGTACGGGGTGAGGGCGCCGGTGTCGATCGGGTGGGAGTCGGCGGTGAGCCAGGCGGCGAGAGCGTGGCGGTACGGCTCGATCTGGTCGTAGGACCACTGGCGTACGCGTATCTCGCCGTCGGGGAGGTCCGGGGGGACCTCGCGGTTCGCTATCCGCTCGCGCAGGATCGTTTCGGCCGGTGCCAGCAGAATGTGCCGTACGGGAATCCTGCGGGCGGCCAGGCCTCCGAAGATCTCGTCGCGGTAGTCCTGGCGGAGCAGGGTCATGGGGACCACGAGGGTCCCGCCGAGTTCGGTGAGCATGGCGGCGGCGGTGTCGATGACGAGCCGCCGCCAGATCGGGAGGTCCTGGTAGTCGCCGGCCTCCGCCAGGCGTTTGGCCGGCAGCAGACGGGTCAGTGCTCCGCCGATGACCTCGGGGTCGAAGAGCGCGCTGTTCGGGATCAGGTCGATCAGTTCCCGTGCGGTGGTGGACTTCCCCGCACCGAACGCACCGTTGATCCAGACGATCACGGTTCCCCCTCGTGTATTGGACCCCTGTGGCTTGCCCGCTCCACCCTGCCACGAAAACCAGGCCCAGTTGAGGGCACGCCCGGAGGGCGCCGGTGCCCGCCGCCACGTGCGGGGGGACCGGCGCTCTCCGGGCGCCGCCGTCGGCCGTACGCGGCCGTCAGGCGTGCTGTCCCGTCACGCCGCCGTCGTCGTCGGCTGCGGGAGCGTCCTGGGCGAGGGGGTGGTCCGGAGCGCCGACGGTGTCCTTCACGTCGAGACCGCCGGGTCCGGCGTGGTGGCCGGAGTGCGACGGACTGATCGCCGCGACGACGAACCCGGTGGCGAGGGAGGCGATGGCGAGCATGCTGCGCTTCTTCATATCCGGCTCAACGCCCGGAAGGGCGCAGGGGTCACGCCCTGCGCCCGGCCACCGGCCGCCGCCCCGGGGGCGCGGGGCCGTAGCGGCATACGGCTCCGCCGCGCGGACGCGACCGGCACCCCCCGCACCGGCACCGGCCGACGGCGGGGGGAACCGCACCGCCGACCGTGCCGGGACACCTGCGTCAGACCCCCGCGACCCCCGCCACCGGTTCGTCCCAGCGGCGCGTCAGCGCGGCCGCCGCGGCGCCGACGAGCCCCGCGTCGGTGCCCATCTGCGCCGGTACGACCTTCACGTGCTGTGCGAAGGACAGCGTGGCGTAGTCGCGGAGGGCGAGCCGCAGCGGGGCGAACAGCACCTCGCCCGCCTTGCCGACGCCACCGCCGATGACGGCGATGTCGATCTCGACGAGGGTGGCGGTGGCCGCGATACCGGCGGCCAGGGCCTGTGCGGCCCGTTCGAAGGAGGCCACGGCGATCGGGTCGCCCCGGCGTGCCGCGGCGGCCACGGCTGCCGCCGAGGTGTCACCGTCGGGGCCGGGCCGCCAGCCGTTCTCCACCGCACGGCGGGCGATGTTGGGGCCGCTCGCGATGCGCTCGACACAGCCGCGCGCGCCGCACGGGCACAGGTCGCCGTCCAGGTCGACGCTGATGTGCCCGATGTGGCCCGCGTTGCCCGTGGGGCCGGGGTGCAGCTGTCCGTTGAGGACGAGGCCGCCTCCGACACCGGTGGAGACCACCATGCACAGCGCGTTCTCATGGCCGCGGGCGGCGCCCTGCCAGTGTTCCGCCGCGGTGATGGCGACGCCGTCGCCGATCAGCTCGACCGGCAGTCCCCCGGCCGCGGCCCGGACCCTCTCGACGAGCGGATAGCCGCGCCAGCCAGGCACGTTGACGGGGCTGACCGTGCCCACGGAGCGGTCCACGGGGCCCGCGCTGCCGATGCCGATCGAGGCTGCTCGTCCCCACAGCGGCGACACGGTGAGCTCACCGATCACCTCCGCGACGGCACCCATCACGGTGTCGCCGTCCTGCTGTGCCGGCGTGGCCCGCTGGGCGCGCACCAGGATGCGACCGTCGCCGTCGACCAGCGCACCGGCGATCTTGGTGCCGCCGATGTCGAGCGCGGCCACGAGGTTGGTAGTCATAGAAAGTCAGGTCTCCCCGTTCAACCATGGGATATGGGGTGGCCCGGCCACGCAGGGGGACGCGGTCCGGAGTTTGCGATGCACAGTCTCTCGCGCCTCTGACAACGTTGTCCAGGCCGTATGCTCGACGCCACATCCTCATACAGACCCATGGGCCGCCGCATCCCCGTGGACGACAAAGGACAGGACAGCGCATCGTGCCCGAGGCCATCCGACGCACCGCCCGCCCCGCAGACCCCCGCACCGGATCGCGTTACGGCAATCGTCCGACGATGAAGGACGTAGCCGCCCGGGCCGGGGTGGGGCTGAAGACGGTCTCCCGCGTCGTCAACAGCGAGCCCGGGGTCACTCCCGACACCGAGCGGCGCGTCCAGGAGGCCATCGACGCGCTCGGCTTCCGCCGCAACGACAGCGCACGGGTGCTGCGCAAGGGCCGCACCGCCAGCATCGGGCTGGTGCTGGAGGATCTCGCCGACCCGTTCTACGGTCCGCTGAGCCGCGCCGTGGAGGAGGTGGCCCGCGCCCACGGCACCCTGCTGTTCAACGGCTCCAGCGCCGAGGACCCGGAGCGCGAGCAGGAACTGGCGCTGGCCCTGTGCGCCCGGCGTGTGGACGGTCTCGTGGTGATCCCGGCGGGGGACGACCACCGCTATCTGGAGCCCGAGATCAAGGCGGGCGTGGCAACCGTGTTCGTGGACCGTCCGGCCGGTCAGATCGACGCGGACGTGGTCCTGTCGGACAACTTCGGCGGCGCGCGGGACGGGGTCAACCACCTGATCGCGCACGGCCACCGCAGGATCGGCTTCATCGGTGACATGCCGCGCATCCACACGGCGGTCGAGCGGCTGCGCGGATACCGGGCCGCCATGGAGGACGCGGGCATATCCGTCGAGGACACCTGGATGTCCCTCGGCGTCACGGATCCCGAGCGGGTGCGTCTGGCGGCCGAGGGGATGCTCACCGGGTCCTCTCCCGTCACCGCGATCTTCACCGGCAACAACAGGGTGACGGTGACCGTCATCCGGGTCCTCGCCGAGCACACCCGGCCGGTCGCCCTGGTCGGCTTCGACGACTTCGAGCTCGCCGATCTGCTCACACCGGGCATCACGGTCGTCGCCCAGGACTCCGCGGCGCTCGGCCGCACGGCCGCCGAGCGCCTCTTCCACCAGCTGGACGGCACTCCGCTCGCCCCGGAACGCATCGAGCTGCCGACCCGTCTGATCACCCGCGGCTCGGGCGAACTGCCCCCGGCGGACTGACCTTCCGTGCCTGCCGCGGACGAGGGCGCCGCGCGGGTGCCCCGCGCCGGTGCCGCCGTCCTCGTCCGCCCTGTCCTCCGTCACCACCGCTACGAGCCCGGTGTCCCCGTGCCGAGCCCGTCCCGCCCGGCGAAGCGCTCCAGTCCGGCCCTCGTCAGGCCGGTCGCCGTCGTGACCTCGGTGTCGTCGAGGGCTCCGCAGTCCAGACCGCGCAGCAGATGGCCGCTGAGAGCCTTCGCGGTGGCGGGTTCGTCCATGACCGCGGTGACCGTGCCCGTGTCCCCGGGGCCGCCGGTGTTCCCGGGGCCGCCGCCGGCGCGGCGGGCGTAGCGGGCGAGGCGGTCGGCGGCCGGGCGCCAGCCCTCGCGGTAGAACGCGAAGACGGCGGCGTAGCGGGTGGGAAGGTGTCCGGGGTGCATGTCCCAGCCCTGGTAGTAGGCGCGGGCCAGGGCACGGCGGGTGAGACCGTGGTGCAGTCGCCAGGCGGCGTGGACCTGTGCGGTGGGGCCGACGGGCAGCACGTTGGTGGAGCCGTCGCAGACCCGTACGCCGGTGCCCGCGGCCGCGACCTGCATGACCGCCTTGGCGTGGTCGGCGACGGGATGGTCGCTCGTCTGGTGGGCGGCGGAGACACCGAGGGCGGCGCTGTAGTCGAAGGTGCCGTAGTGCAGTCCGGTGGCGCGGCCTTCGGCGGCCCGGATGAGACGGGCGACGGTGGCGGTGCCGTCGGAGGCGAGGATGGCCTGGCCGGTCTCGATCTGGATCTCGAAGCCGATCCGGCCGGCCGGCAGCCCATGGGTCCGCTCGAACGCGCCGAGCAGCCGGACCAGCGCGGTGACCTGCTGCGGGTAGGTCACCTTGGGCAGGGTGAGCACCAGCCCGCCGGGCAGCCCGCCGGCGGCCATGAGCCCGGTGAGGAAGATGTCGAGGGTGCGGATGCCCCGGTCGCGGACGGCCGCCTCCAGGCATTTCGTCCGGATCCCCGTGTACGGCGGCGCGGTGCCGTCGGCGTACGCCTGCGCGACCAGCCGGGCGGCACGGGCGGCCGCCTCGTCCTCCTCGGCGTCGGGGCGCGGGCCGTAGCCGTCCTCGAAGTCGATCCGCAGGTCTTCCACCGGTTCGCGTTCGAGTTTGGCCCGGACCCGGGCGTGGACCTCTTCGGCGAGGCTGTCGGGCAGACCGAGGACGGCGGCGAAGGAGGCCGCGTCGGGGGCGTGTTCGTCGAGGAGCGCCAGGGCCCGGTCGCCCCAGGAACGGACGGTGCCGGCGTCGAACGTGTCGCCGGGCACGTAGACGGTGTGCACGGGCTGGCGGGTGCCGGGGTCCCCGGGGTAGCGGCGCGCGAGTTCGGCGTCCACGGGCGCGAGGGAGGCGCCGATCTCCTCGCGGACGGCGCCGCTGATGCTGGTCGCCACCTTTTCCCGCTGCCCCATCCGGTACCCCCTCGGTTTCCGCAGCACGGAATCGGTGATCCGCAGCGAAGCTATCCGTGGCTCCGCCCGGGGTCAACACCCTCCCGGGACGGCCGGAGGCTCCCGGGACCGGTGCGGTCGCGGGAGCCTTTGCCGGGTGCGGCGGGGTTCAGCCCTTGCGGGTGTTGATCTCTTCGGTGAGCTGGGGGACGACGTCGAAGAGGTCGCCGACGACGCCGTAGTCGACGAGGTCGAAGATGGGGGCCTCGGGGTCCTTGTTGACGGCGACGATGGTCTTGGAGGTCTGCATGCCGGCGCGGTGCTGGATGGCACCGGAGATGCCGTTGGCGATGTAGAGCTGCGGGGAGACGCTCTTGCCGGTCTGGCCGACCTGGTTGGTGTGCGGGTACCAGCCCGCGTCGACCGCGGCGCGGGAGGCGCCGACGGCCGCGCCCAGGGAGTCGGCGAGGGCCTCGATGACCGCGAAGTTCTCCGCGCCGTTCACCCCGCGGCCGCCGGAGACCACGATCGCGGCCTCGGTCAGCTCCGGACGGCCCGTCGACTCGCGCGGCGTGCGGGCGGTGACCTTCGTGCCGGTCGCCAGCGCGGAGAACGACACCTCCAGGGCCTCGACGGCGCCGGCGGCCGGAGCGGCCTCCACGGCGGCGCTGTTGGGCTTGACGGTGATGACCGGGGTGCCCTTGCTGACGCGGGATTTGGTGGTGAAGGAGGCGGCGAACGCCGACTGGGTGGCCACCGGGCCCTCGTCGCCGGCCTCCAGGTCGACGGCGTCGGTGATGACGCCCGAGCCGATGCGCAGCGCGAGACGGGCGGCGACCTCCTTGCCCTCCGTGCCGGAGGGGACCAGCACGGCGGCCGGGGAGACGGCGGCGACGGCGGCCTGCAGGGCGTCGACCTTCGGCACGACCAGGTAGTCGGCGTACTCGGGGGCCTCGTGGGTCAGTACCCGGGTGGCGCCGTGCTCGGCGAGCACGGGGGCCGTCGCGGCGGCGCCCGCGCCGAGGGCCACGGCGACCGGCTCGCCGAGGCGGCGGGCCAGGGTCAGCAGTTCGAGGGTGGGCTTGCGGACGGCACCGTCCACGTGGTCGACGTAGACGAGGACTTCAGCCATGGGAATGCACTCCTGCGGAACGAAGGTGAGGGACGGTCAGCGGGGACGGCTGCCGGACGTGCGGGCTGCGGGCCCCGGATGCGCTTCTGGCCCGCGAGGCCGTGTCAGACGAATTTGCGCTCCGCGAGGAAGGCGGCGAGCTGCCTGCCGCCCTCGCCCTCGTCCTTGACGATCGTGCCCGCCGTGCGCGCCGGGCGCTCCGTCACGGTCTCGACCGCGCTCCACGCGCCCTCCAGGCCGACGTCCCCGGCCTCGATGTCCAGGTCGGACAGGTCCCACGCCTGGACCGGCTTCTTCTTCGCCGCCATGATCCCCTTGAAGGAGGGGTAGCGGGCCTCGCCCGACTGGTCGGTGACCGACACGACCGCCGGAAGCGACGCCTGGAGCTGCTCGGACGCGGTGTCGCCGTCCCGGCGGCCCGTGACGACGCCGTCCTCGACCGTGACCTCGGACAGCAGCGTCACCTGAGGCACCCCCAGCCGCTCCGCCAGCAGCGCGGGCACGACGCCCATGGTGCCGTCGGTGGAGGCCATGCCGGAGACGACCAGGTCGAAGCCGGCCTTCTCGATCGCCTTCGCCAGCACCAGCGAGGTGCCGATGGCGTCGGTGCCGTGCAGGTCGTCGTCCTCGACGTGGACCGCCTTGTCGGCGCCCATCGACAGGGCCTTGCGCAGCGCGTCCTTCGCGTCCTCCGGACCCACCGTCAGGACGGTCACCTCGGCGTCGTCCGCGCTCTCCGCGATCTGCAGGGCCTGTTCGACGGCGTACTCGTCCAGTTCGGAGAGCAGACCGTCCACATCGTCCCGGTCGACGGTCAGGTCCTCGGCGAAGTGCCGGTCGCCGGTGGCGTCGGGCACGTACTTCACAGTGACAACGATCCTCAAGCTCACGCCGGCTCTCCTACTGCATCGTCATTTCCGGACTGCCTTGCCGCAGGCAGCCTGGGCGCCACGAGCGGCTCGGCCCGGTCGGGGCACCCCACGCTCCGAACGAAATATTACTCACCAGTACAGCGAGTTCCTGCCCGCTAAGCAAGCGCTTTGAACTGTGACCTGCGCAACGCAGCGTAACCAAATCCGGACGGCTTCGCAGGATGACCGCGCAGTGACTAATGCCGCAGGCCGTTGAACCTGCCCTGGTGGTAGAGAAGGGGACGGCCGGTTCCCCCGGTGTCACCGGCGAGAACCTCCGCCAGCACGATCCGGTGATCGCCGGCGGGCACCCGGGTGACGACCCGGCAGACCGTCCAGGCCAGAACGTCTTCGAGGACCGGTACCCCCTCGGGTCCCTCGTACCAGGCGGTGGCCGCGCCGAACCGGTCGGCGCCGCTGCGCGCGAAGGTGACGGCCAGATCCTCCTGGTGCTCGCCGAGTATGTGCACCCCCACCAGTCCCGAACTCTCTATCGCGGCCCAGCTGGAGGCACCGGTGCCCATGGCGAAGGAGAGCATCGGGGGCTCGGCGCACACGGAGGAGAGGGAGGTGGCGGTGAAGCCGACGGGACCGTCGGCGCCGCGCGCGGTGATCACCGCGACTCCGGCGGCGTGCCGCCGGAAGACGGAGCGGAGGAGGTCGGGGGAGGCGAGCTGGGGGGTGCGGACGTCAGGTGTTGCCGTCATGGATGAAGGTGTCCTTCTGCGGAGGGGGCGAGCGGGTTCCGTGGCGGTTCAACTGCCCCGGCACAGGGCGCTCGCGGTGCCGGCGTGGTCCTTTCGGACGCGCCCGTGGAGAAGGAGGTCCCTAGGCATGGTGTCAGACTGACGATAGGTGGCCGGTGCAGTCAAGTGGGTCCGGGCGGATGGGAGCAGCCTCACGGTCGCCGGCAGGACCGTGCGGACCCTTGCGCGCGGGCCCCGGACCTCCCCCGGCCGGCCGGGTCGTGCGTGGGTGCCGGGCAGCCTCCCGTCGTCCCGGAGCAGCCGGGTGACGCGCGGGCCCCGGACCTCTCCCGGCCGGGTCGTGCGGGCGGTTCTCCCGGAGGCCGCTCGCACCGCCGCCGGCCACGGCTCGCCCGCACCGCTCCCCGGCGACCCGCTCAGACCGCCTCCCCCAGTGCCGCGATGACGTCCGCCTTGCGGGGCTGGCCGGTGGCACGCCGGATCACCTGGCCGTCCGCGTCGAGGACCAGCACGGTGGGGGTCTTGAGGATGTCGAGGGCGCGCACCAGGGGGAGGTTGTGTTCGGCGTCGATCTCTATGTGCCGCACGCCGGGGACGAGGTCGGCCACCTCGCCGAGCACCCGGCGGGTCGCGCGGCAGGGCGCGCAGAAGGCGCTGGAGAACTGCACCAGGGTGGCGCGCTCCCCCAGGTCCCCGCCCAGGTCGCCCGCACCGAGCCGCTTTCCGCCGTCACGTCCGCGCACGCGCACTCTGCCGCCCCTTCGCCGCTGCACCACGCCGTAGGCGCTCGCCAGCACGAGCACCGCCACGCACACCAGGATTCCCGTCATGACCTGCCGAAACGTTCATCAGACTGCAAAGATTCCCATGACCCGGATGTGCCCACTGTGCGGAATGCTGGATTCATGGCATTCACGGACATCGATGTGAGAGGGCCGCGTTTCGGCGCGGCGGTGACGACGGCCGTCCTGGCGCTCGTACTGGTCACCGGAAACGTCTGGCTGCTGGCCTGGCAGACCCTGGCGTTCGCGCTGGGCGCGGCCGGCGGGGTGGGACGGTCGCCGTACGGGCTGCTGTTCCGCCGGGTGATACGGCCGCGGCTCGGGCCGCCGACGGAGTTCGAGCCGCCTCAGCCGCCGCGGTTCGCGCAGGCGGTGGGGCTGGTCTTCGCCGGGTTCGGGCTCGTCGGCTACTCCCTCGGGCCGGACTGGCTGGGGCTCGCGGCGACCGGGGCGGCGCTGGCGGCCGCGTTCCTGAACGCCGTGTTCGGATACTGCCTGGGGTGCGAGACGTATCTGCTCCTCCGGAGGGTGACGGCACCCGCGGAGTGAGCGCACGGCCACGGGACCGGGGCGGCCCGGAGGCCGAAAGCCCGAGGTGATCAGGGCAACGACGTGACGAGGATCTCGTCACCGTCGGGCACCCGGGCTGGCCCCCCGCACGTTCTTCGGGCACCATGCGACAGGCCGCGACTCACGGCTGCGTAACTTCTCCACTGGGAACCCCCTTCCCAGACAGAGCAGGAAGGGTCCACCCCGCTCATGGCAGAGCTGGTCTACCGTCCGGTCATCGGCTTCGCGCTCGCGCTCTTCAAGGCGTGGGACCTGAAGATCGACTGCAAGGGCTCGGAGAACATTCCGCGCACGGGCGGTGCGGTCCTGGTGAGCAACCACATCAGCTATCTGGACTTCGTGTTCGACGGCATGGCGGCCCGCCCGCAGAAGCGGCTGGTGCGTTTCATGGCGAAGGACGCGGTGTTCCGGCACCGGATCTCCGGTCCGCTGATGCGCGGGATGAAGCACATCCCGGTGGACCGTGAGAACGGCGAGGCGGCCTACCAGCACGCGCTGGACTCGCTGCGGGCCGGTGAGATCGTCGGGGTGTTCCCGGAGGCCACCATCTCCCAGTCGTTCACGCTCAAGAGCTTCAAGTCCGGCGCAGCGCGCCTGGCGCAGGAGGCGGGTGTCCCGCTGATCCCGATGGCGCTCTGGGGCACGCAGCGGATCTGGACCAAGGGCCGGCCGCGCACCTTCAAGCGCAACCACTTCCCGGTCACCATCCGGGTCGGCGAGGCGATCGAGGCCTCCAAGGACAAGTACGCGGGTGCGATCACCCGGCAGTTGCGCGAGCGTGTCCAGGAGCTCCTGGACGCCGCCCAGCGCGCTTATCCCGGACGGCCCAAGGACGCGGACGACACCTGGTGGCTGCCGGCGCATCTCGGCGGTACGGCGCCGACGCCGGAGCAGATCCGCGCCGCCGAGGCGGGCTGAGCCGCCCGCCCGCGGTTGCGCCGCACGGCGGACTCAGAGTTCCGCGGGCAGCGTCCTCCAGAGGTACGGCCGGTCCGGGGCCGCCTTCATCGCGTCGAGCACCGCCGGATGCGGCCGCTCGTGGAGCACGGGACAGTCGGCCTCACCGGCGTCCGGGTCCGGGATCCAGGCGAGCCGCTCGCCGGTCAGGGAGAACCGGGCGTCCACCCCGGGTTTGTTGCCGCGCGGGTCCTGCCGGTGCCAGGCGCCCCGGAAGCGGACGGCGACCAGGCCGTGCAGGACATGGCCGCCGTCGTCGTGCCTCAGCCGCTGGTAGCACAGGGCGGTCGGGATGTCCTCGGCCCGCAGCAGCGCGGCCAGCGCGTGGGCCTTGGCATGGCAGATCCCGGTACGCCGCGCCAGGACGTCGGAGGCGCGCCAGGTGACGCGCTCGTCGCCGCTGTCGGCGGAGTGCGGAATGCCGTCACGCACGAACTCGTACGCGGCTCGCGCATACCCGTACGAGTCCTCGACCTGTTTCGCCAGCCGGGCGGCGGTCTCCCGCACCAGCGGGTGTTCATGGTCGACGGCCTCGTCCGCCATGAGGTAGGCGGACAGGTCCGGGTTGTTCTGGATCAGCTGCATGCCCGCAGAGCATAGGAACGCGATCACCCACCCGTCAATTATTTTACGGAGTCGCGCATACCTATGCAGTGCGGCGCTCGACGGCCGGGTCCCGCCAGGCCCTCTCCGGCCTACCTGGCCATCTCCTCCTTGACCGCCGCCACGAAGGCGTCCACGTCCTCCTCGGTGGTGTCGAAGGCGCACATCCAGCGGACGACCCCCGCCGCCTCGTCCCAGAAGTAGAAGCGGAACCGCTTCTGCAAGCGCTCGCCCACCTCGTGCGGGAGCCGGGCGAACACGCCGTTGGCCTGCACCGGGTGGAGGATCTCGACCCCGTGGACGGCCCGTACGCCCTCGGCGAGCCGCTGGGCCATCTCGTTGGCGTGCCGGGCGTTGCGCAGCCAGAGGTCCTTGGCGAGCAGGGCCTCCAGCTGCACCGAGACGAAGCGCATCTTGGAGGCGAGCTGCATGGACAGTTTGCGCAGGTGTCTCATCCGGCGGACGGCGTCCCGGTCGATGACGACGACCGCCTCCCCGATGATCGCGCCGTTCTTCGTGCCGCCCAGCGAGAGGACGTCGACGCCGACCACGTTGGTGAACGTCCGCATCGGCACGTCGAGAAAGGCGGCGGCGTTGGCGATCCGGGAGCCGTCCAGGTGCACCGTCATGCCGTGCGCATGGGCGTGCTCGCAGACCGCGCGGATCTCCGCCGGGGTGTAGACGGTGCCGAGTTCGGTGCTCTGGGTGATCGAGACGACCTGGGGCATCGCCCGGTGCTCGTCCTCCCAGCCGTACGCCTGACGGTCGATCAGCTCGGGGGTGAGCTTGCCGTCGGGGGTGGGCACGGTGAGCAGCTTGAGCCCGCCCATCCGCTCCGGGGCGCCGCCCTCGTCGACGTTGATGTGGGCGCTCTCCGCGCAGATCACCGCGCCCCAGCGGTCGGTGACGGCCTGGAGCGCGACGACATTGGCGCCGGTGCCGTTGAAGACCGGGAACGCCTCGGCGCCTGCGCCGAAGTGGCCGCGCACGACCTGCTGGAGGTGCTCGGTGTAGACGTCCCCGCCGTACGCCGTCTGATGGCCGCCGTTGGCCAGCGCCAGGGCGGCGAGCACCTCGGGATGCACTCCGGCGTAGTTGTCGCTGGCGAAGCCGCGCGCCTCGGGGTCGTGACGGCGGCGTGCGTCGGTGCGGGGTGGGTTCACGGCTCCTCGGTCAGCCACAGACGGTGTCCGTTCACTTCGGCGGCGGGCTTGTCCCAGACGCCGGCGATGGCCTCGGCCAGCTCCTCGACATCGGTGAAGCCCGCGAACTTCGCGTTGGGTCGCTCGGCGCGCATCGCGTCGTGCACCAGCGCCTTCACGACCAGGATCGCAGCCGCCGAGGTGGGCCCGCCCGCGCCCTCGGCCTTTCCGGCCTTGCGGAAGTAGTCCGCCATCGCCAGGGTCCACGCCTCGGCGGCGGCCTTGGCCGCGGCGTAGGCGGCGTTGCCGGCGGTCGGCCGGCTCGCCCCGGCGGCGCTGATCAGGACGTAACGGCCCCGTGCGCTGCGCTGGAGCGCCTCGTGGAAGGCGAGGGTGGTGTGCTGCACGGTGCGGATGAGCAGCAGTTCCAGGAAGTCCCAGTCGTCGAGACTGGTCTTGGTGAAGGTCTCGCTGCCGCGCCAGCCGCCGACGAGGTGGACCAGGCCGTCGACGCGGCCGAACTCCTTCTCGATCCGTGCGGCCCAGTCCCGGGTGGTGTCCAGGTCGAGCAGATCGACGGTCTCGCCCACGACCGTCGCCCCGCCGTGGCCGTAGCGGGCGCGGTCGACGGCCTCCACGAGCCGTTCCGGGTCGTTGTCCGAGCCGACGACGATCGCGCCCGCGTCGGCGAGCCGTGCCAGTGCCGCGCGTCCGGCGGGTCCGCCCGCGCCCGCCACCGCGATCACCGCACCGCTGAGAGCCCCGTTCCCCATGTTCTTCGCCTCCTGAGCAGCGTGCCGTACCCCGTCTGTGCGCCTTCGGGCGCCCGTACCGCCCGTACCAGGGACCGGGAACGTGCTCACGCGGGCTCTGCGGGTCCCCGCGTGCTCACCTCCCGGCACCTCCGTACGCCCCTCGGGTCCGGGGCGCGGGCCGCTCACGCGGCGGTGCGTTCCACGCCGTCCGCCGTGATGCCCCGGGTCGACGCGATCACGTCCTTGAGCTTCTTGGACAGCGCTTCATAGAACATGCTCAGCGGAAACTCGTCGGGAAGCACGTCATCGACGAGTCTGCGCGGCGGCTGGGTCAGGTCCAGGGCGTCGGGGCCCTTGGCCCACTTGGAGCCCGGGTGCGGCGCGAGATAGCGCGAGACCAGTTCGTACCCGGCGAACCAGTGCACGAGCTTGGGGCGGTCTATGCCGTCGCGGTAGAGCTTCTCGATCTCGGCGCAGAGCTGATTGGTGACCTGCGGGGCGCGCTCCCAGTCGATGCGCAGCCGGTTGTCGGTCCAGCGCACCACGTCGTGCCGGTGCAGATGGGCGAACAGCAGCTGACCGCCGAGGCCGTCGTAGTTGCGGACGCGCTCACCGGTGACCGGGAAGCGGAACATCCGGTCGAGGAGCACCGCGTACTGCACGTCGCGGGCCTGCGGGACGCCGTCCGCCTCCAGGAGCACGGCCTCCTTGAAGGCGGTGAGGTCGCAGCGCAGCTCCTCCAGGCCGTACATCCAGAACGGCTGGCGCTGTTTGATCATGAACGGGTCGAAGGGCAGGTCGCCGTGGCTGTGGGCCCGGTCGTGGACCATGTCCCACAGGACGAACGCCTCCTGGCAGCGCTGCTGGTCGTGGACCATCGCGGCGATGTCGTCGGGCAGTTCGAGGCCGAGGACGCCGACGGCGGCGTCCGTCACGCGCCGGAAGCGGGCCGCCTCGCGGTCGCAGAAGATGCCGCCCCAGGTGAAGCGCTCCGGTGCCTGGCGCACGGCGACGGTCTCCGGGAAAAGGACGGCGGAGTTGGTGTCGTAGCCCGCGGTGAAGTCCTCGAAGGTGATGGCGCAGAACAGCGGGTTGTCGAAGCGGGTGCGCTCCAGCTCGGCCAGCCAGCCGGGCCAGACCATGCGCAGCACGACGGCCTCGAGATTGCGGTCGGGGTTGCCGTTCTGGGTGTACATCGGGAAGACGACCAGATGCTGGAGACCGTCCTCGCGGTGCGCGGCGGGCTGGAAGGCCAGCAGCGAGTCGAGGAAGTCCGGCACCGCGAAGCCGCCCTCGGCCCAGCGCCGCAGGTCCCCGGCGAGGGCGGAGTGGTAGGCGGCGTCGTGCGGGAGCAGCGGGGCCAGCTCCTCGATCGCGGTGATCGCGCGGTGCACGGCGCGCTCGGCGTCGGCCCGCCGCGGGGCGTCCTCGGCGCCGAAATCGATCGAGCCGTCCTTGGTCTGCCATGGCCGGATCTGCTCGACGGCCCCCTTGAGCACGGGCCACGCCGGGTGCTCCACCACCCTGGCCGCAGGTGAAACCTGCCCCTCCGTCGCCGTCTGCACAAGAATTTCCGTCATGCCCCATCCTCCACGGGAGAACCTCGCGTGCTGCCACCGTAAGCGCCCCCGGTTTCCCCCAGCAAGGGGGAGTTTCCGTAAAACCTTGCGCCTGGCGGCGTCGTAACCGCGTTTTTTCCTGCCGGACACGTCCACGGCGCATGAGGTGAGCGCGGCAGGGCAGGCTTCCGGACCGTTCGCCCGGCAGGGGCGGGATCCGGCCGCCCGTACGGCGGGCGGGCACCCGGCCCGGCGGCACGGGCCCGCGAAGCGGCGGCGCGGCCCGCCGGAGCGGGCGGGACCCTCGGCGGCGGCAGTGCGGGCCTTCGGTCCCGGCGCACTGGTCCGTCCGGGCGGAATCCGCAGGACCGGCCGCTACCGGCGCGTACGCCGGGCGCGCCCCGGCCGGACCCGGCCCGGCGGTACGGCCGATCGGCCGTGCACGGGCGGGTCCGACCGGGGATCCGGCCGTTAGGCTGCGGATCTGCCGCGAGGACAAGGGTGTCCGTCCGGTCCGCGCGGGTACCGAGCCGCCGTCGACGGAAGCGAGTCGAACCTTGAACTTCCTCACCATCGGTCACCGCGGAGTCATGGGTGTCGAGCCCGAGAACACCCTCCGGTCCTTCGCCGCCGCCCAGCAGGCGGGCCTGGACGTCATCGAACTCGATCTGCACCTGAGCAAGGACGGTGCCCTCGTCGTCATGCACGACGCCGATGTGGACCGCACGACCGACGGCAGCGGCCCGATCGCCGAGATGACCCTGGACGAACTGCGCGCCCTGGACGCGGGCCGCGGCGAGCGGATCCCCGTGTTCGAGGAGGTCCTGGACGCGGTGCAGGCACCGCTGCAGGCCGAGATCAAGGACGTGCAGGCGGCCCGGACACTCGCCGGGGTCATGACCGCACGGGACCTGGTGGACCGGGTCGAGGTGTCCTCGTTCCACGCCGACGCCCTCACCGAGATCTCCCGGCTGGTCCCCGGGGTGCGCACCGCCCTCGTCGCCGGCCGCTACGGGCTGGAGGTCGTGGACCGCGCCCTCGACGCCGGAGCGGACACCGTCTGCCTCGAGATCCGCCGGCTGACCCTGGAGACCGCCGAGCAGGCGCGCAAGTCCGGTCTGCGGGTCTTCGGCTGGGTGGTGAACACCCAGGACCAGCTGCGGCTCGCACGGGCCCTGGAACTGGACGGCGTGACCACCGACTACCCGGACATCAAGCGCACCGGCCGCTTCACGGCCTGACGGGGCGCGGTCCGGGGGCCTGCCCCGGACCTGGCACGGGAGCCCGTCCCGGACGGACGGGTCCCGCGGTCAGCCGAGTTCCTTGACCAGGAGCTCGAACTCCAGGCCGGCGCGCCGCGGGACGCCGAAGCGCTCGTCGCCGTACGGGAACGGGCTGGTCCGGCCCGTACGGCGGTAGCCGCGCCGCTCGTACCAGGCGATCAGGTCCTCGCGCGCCGTGATCACGGTCATGTGCATCTCGTCCGCGCCCCAGCCCGTGCGGGCCTGCCGTTCCGCCTCCGAGATGATCACCTTCCCGAGCCCGGCGCCCTGGAGGGCGGGGCTGACCGCGAACATGCCGAAGTAGGCGTGGCCGCCGCGGTGCTCCAGCTGGCAGCAGGCCACGATCCGGCCGTCCCGCTCCACGGTGAGCAGCCTGCTGCCGGGCGACCTGATGACCTCCAGCACACCCTCCGGATCGGTGCGCTGCCCCTCCAGGATGTCCGCCTCGGTGGTCCACCCGGCCCGGCTCGACTCGCCCCGGTACGCCGATTCGACGAGCGCGACCAGCGCGTCCACGTCGGCGTCCGTGGCGTCGCGGAAACTGAGTCCGGTGACTGCGGCGGTGTCCATGGGCTGTACTCCGGTTCTACGGCTTCTGGGGCGCCTGCGGCGCGGCTCGGCAGGGACGAGGGTAGCCAGCCGGCGCGGGCGGTTACGCTCCGGGGCATGGTGCACGTACTCAGCAGCCGGACCCTGCTGCGCCCCTCCGATCCCGAGCGCTCCCGCGACTTCTACGGCCGCCGGCTCGGCCTCCCGGTCTACCGCGAGTTCGGCACGGGCCCGGAGCGGGGGACCGTCTACTTCCTCGGCGGGGGCTTCCTGGAGCTGTCCGGGCGCTCGGACACGGCACCGTCCCCGGCGGTGACGCTGTGGCTCCAGGTCGAGGACGTGGCGGCGGCGTACGAGGAGCTGCGCGCGAACGGCATCGGCAACGTCCGCCCTCCGGTGCGCGAACCGTGGGGGCTGGTCGAGATGTGGATCACCGACCCGGACGGCACGAGGATCGTCCTCGTCGAGGTACCGGCGGAGCACCCGCTGCGGTACCGGCCGGAGGCCTGAGCCGGCGGGGCTCGAGAGGGCGGGCCGGGGAGGGCCGGGCTCGACGGGTGCCGGCCACGGTCCGCCGGGGCTCAGGCGCGGAGGCGGCCCGCGCCGGTCTCCAGCCTGCCCAGCAGCTCGGCCAGCAGGCCCGCGAGGCGGTCCTGCACCGCCGGGTCGAGGGCGGACAGGACCGCCGTCTCGTAGGCGAGCTGTTCCGGCAGGACCGCGTCGACGAGGGCGCGGCCCGCGTCGGTGAGCCGGACGTGGGCGACACGGCGGTCGCGGGTGTCACCCCGGCGTTCGACCAGGCCGCGCTCGGTGAGCTGCTTGAGCCGTTTGGTGACGGCGGCACCCGAGGAGAAGGTCTCGCGGGCCAGGTCGCCCGGCGTCAGTTCGTGGCCGGTGCGGCGCAGCGCGCCGAGCAGTTCGTACTCGGAGCGGCTGAGTCCGGCGCGACGCAGCGGGGCGTCCTCGGCCTGCTGGAGGAGGGCGGCGCAGCGGGTGACACGGCCGATGATCTCCATGGGGCCGGTGTCGAGACCGGGGTGCACGGCCTTCCACTGCCCGACGACCCCGGCGACGGTGTCCTCCCGCGTCGGCCCGGTGGCCGTGTCGCCGGTCGCGGGCCGTCCGTTCGTCACCGTCATGGCCGTGGCTCCTCCGTCGTCCTCGCAACGGGATCCGGGCCCCGGCCCAGTCCCAGGCGTCGTGCCGTCGCAGCGAGCGTACGGTGTCCGGCCTGCTCGGCGAGCACGACCCGCTCGTGGGGCAGGGCGCGCTGCCACCACTCCCCCGCGGCGGCGTCGGTGGCGGCGCGCAGGGCCGCCAGGGCGGCGGCGAGGGCGCGGCGGGCGCTCTCCAGGCCGGCGGGCGCGGGAGCGGGTCCGGCGAGCAGCCGCGCGGCGTGTTCACGGGCACGTTCGGCGGCGCGGAGGGCGTGCTCGACGCGGTCGCCCGCGCGCCGGTTGGTGACGGCGACGGCGGCGACGAACCCGGCGAGGGCGCCGACGAGGGTGTCCACGACGCGCTGGGTGACCAGCCGGCCCGGGTCCTGGACGTGCGCGAACTCGGTGATGAGCAGTGCCATCGGGGTCACGCACACGGTGCCGAGCCAGTAGTTGCGGCCGATCAGGGCCTCCGCGCCGAAGTTGAAGGCGAGGCACAGCAGCACCAGGACCGCCTGGCTGAGGTGGGCCAGCGGGGCGACGGCGGCGAAGACGAGGACACCGATCAGATTGCCGACGACGCGCTGGACGCCCCGGCTCCAGGTGAGGGTGACGTTGGCCTGGTAGAGGGCGGCGGCGGTGACCAGCGCCCAGTAGGGGCGGCCGACACCGAGAGCGAGGGAGGCGTATCCGGCGAGGGCGCAGCCCAGGGCGGTGCGCACCGCGATCGGGGTCTGGCCGCCGAGCCTGCGCAGCAACGGGGTGCGCGGCTCGGCGAGTTCGATGTCGACGCCGAGGAGTTCGTCCGCCGTGCCCGGCAGGTCCGCGGCGTGCGGCACGGGTCCGGTGCCGCACAGTTCGCGTGCCCAGCGGCGCATCTGGCGGGGGTCGGCGTCGGCGGGTGCGGCGAGGGCGACCTCGGCGCGCACGAGGAGGGCCTCGAGGGCGCGCCGGGTGGCGGCGGAGCGGGGGCCGGTGGCGGTCAGGGTCTGCCAGGCGGCCTGTACGGCGGCCGCCGCGGCGGCGCGGGTGCGGGCCTGGTGCTCGCCGGTGCCGAGGGTGGCGGCATGGGCGGCGGCCGCGTTCAGGGCGTGGGCGGTGGCACGGCGTTCGGGGCCGTGCGGGCGCAGCAGCCCGGGGGCCATGCCCACCAGCCAGGCCCAGGCGCCGGCGGCGAGGGCCCACGCGAGATGGCCGGGCACCTGGGCGAGGGTCTGCGGCGCGAAGAGCGCGGCGGAGCTGATGAAGGCGAGGACCACGTTGCCGGGCGGGCCGATGCGGGTGGCGTCGCACAGCGCCTTCTGCGCGGCGGCGAGCACGGCGCCGACGGCGACCAGGACGGCGGTGTCGGTGGTGAGGGAGGCGGTGGTCAGGGCTGCGGCGAGGCCGCCGGTCATGCCGAGGATCACCAGGGCCAGCGTCCGGGCGCGGGCGGCGTAGGGGCAGTTGTGGGCGTAGAGCGCGCACAGGGACCCGGCCATCGTGTACATGGCCAGGTCGAGCCGGCCCAGCGCGAGCAGGAGGAGGTTGGGCGGGGCGACGGAGGCGACGACGCTCAGGGCGGGCTTGAACCAGATGTCGGAGGGCCGGCCGAGGCGCAGGACCCCGGTCAGCGGCAGGCGCCGAACGAACGGGGTGCGGTCCGGGGCGCGGGGGACGGTGCGGGTCGGCGGGGAGGTCGGGGACGTACGGGTCACGTCCATAACTTTAACAGGTGTTTTACCTGTAAATTATTCTGCCGGGAGGTCCCCGCCCGCCGTGCTCCCCCGCGTGCTCCCCGAGTACACCTCTGCGCGTGCGTGCGCACCGCGTGTCCCGGGCATCCCTCGGTCGACGTCCGCGTCCACGGGCTGTCACCGGAGCGTCGAACGGGGAGGCGCGCGTGCACGGACCGGCTTCACCCGGGTGGCTGCTCGTCGTGCTGTGCGCGGCGACCGGCACCTACTGTCTGCTGCGCATGCGCAGCCGTGTCGAGGAACAGCGCCGCTCCGCGGGCGGGGAGGCGCTGATGGGCTTCGGCATGGCGGTGATGGCCGTGCCCGCCACGGCGTTCGCCCCGCCGGTGTGGGCGTGGCCCGGGTATGCGGCGGTGTTCGGCGCGGCCGGGCTGCGCGCGCTGTGGGCCGCGCGGCGCGGTCCGCACCACCTGCACCATCTGATGGGCACGACCGCCATGGTCTACATGGCCGTGGTGATGTCCGCCGCACCCGGCGGCCACCGCCACGGTGCGACGGGCGTCCCGCCGCTGACGGGAGTGCTGCTGCTGTACTTCGCCGGGTACGTGCTGCTGTCCGGCGCCCGCCTCGTCCCGGTGACCGCGACGGGTGCCGCGGGTGCCGCCGTCGCGGGGGGCACGGGTGTCGCGGGGGGCGGCGCACCGCGGTGGGGCGACCGTCCCGAACTGGCCCGGGCCTGCCGGCTGGCCATGGGGATCGGCATGGTGGCGATGCTGCTGGGCCTGTGACGCACGCGACCGTACGACGGTCGTCCGCGTCACGTCACCACCGCGCTCGTTACCACGGAGGGCGGCGGCGCTCGTAGTCTTGTCCCATGATGGTCCCGGTCGTACTGCTGCTGCTCGGCGTCCTGACCGCCGTCGTCGCTCCCGGACTGCTGGGCCGGGCCGACTGGACGGACCGCGAGCCGGTGGTCGCGCTGTGGGTGTGGCAGTGCGTGGTGGTGGGCGTGCTGCTGAGTTTCGGGCTGTCGATGACACTGAGCGCGGCGTCGGCCTGGGAGGCCGTGCGCGGCCGGCTGTTCGCCTCCGCACCGCACGGGGTGAGGGACGCGTACGAGCCCGGCGCGGGCGGTCCCTGGGCGGCGGCGACCGCGGTGCTGCTGGCGTGCGGCGGGATGTGGAGCGCCTGGATGCTGCTGCGGGAGGTCTTCCGGGCCCGGGCCCGGCGCCGGCTCCGCAGGGCCGAACTGGTCCGGCGGGTCCCTCGGCTGCCCGGCGAGGAGGAGCACGCCGACGGCCGTCTGGTGGTCCTGGAGGGCGAGCGGGCCGACGCATGGTGGCTGCCCGGCACCCCGCCCCGGCTGGTGGTCACCACCGCTGCCCTGCGCCGCCTGAAGGGCCGGCAGCTCGACGCCGTCCTCGCGCATGAGCAGGGCCACGCCACGGCCCGGCACGACTGGCTGCGGCACAGCTCGGCCGCGCTGGCCAACGGCTTCCCGCAGGTGCCGGTGTTCGCGGCGTTCCGCGACCAGATCCACCGTCTGGTCGAGCTCTCCGCCGACGACATGGCCTCCCGCCGCTTCGGCCGCCTCACCACCGCCCTGGCACTCGTGGAACTCAACGAGGACCGGGGCGTGTTCGGGCCCGCGCACACACCGGAGGACCACGACGTCCCGCAGCGCGTCTACCGCCTCCTCACTCCCGCGCACCGCCTCCCGCCCCTGCACCGCCTGCGCCTGACGGCCCTCGCGGCCCTGATCCCGGCGGTCCCCCTCCTGGTGGCCTTCGTACCGGGACTGCGGGCACTGGGTTAGCGGCGGCCCCCGGCCGGCGCCCCCTTCCCGCCTCCGGCTCCGACCCCGGTCGGTCTCGGTCCCCGGCCTCCGGCCCGCGTCCCGCCCCTGCCCCGCCGGCCTCCGGTCCTTGCCCCCTGCCCGCCTCGGCCCCTGTCTCCCGTCGGCCTCCACCCCCTGTCCGGGTCCGCATCCCGCCCCGGCCTCCAGCTCCTGTCCGTCTCGGCCCCGGCCCCGCCCGGCCTCCCGCCCGACTCGGCCCCCGGCCGCCTCCGGACCCCGTCCCGCCCCGTCCCGTGTCCGCCGCGGCGGTCCTCTCGATCGTCCCGCCGGGCGGAACACCGCGCCGTAGGATCGTCGGCATGACAGCCGCTGTGAAGGCCGTGCTCTTCGATTTCTCCGGGACGCTCTTCCGTATCGAGTCCACCGAGGCGTGGCTGCGGGCCGTCCTCGCGGACACCGGGGTCGTGGTGACGGACGCGGAGGCCGCCGGGCTGGCGCGGGCGCTGGAGGAGGCCGGCGCGCTGCCCGGCGGGGCGTTCCCGGTACGGGTGCCCGACGGACTGGCCGCCGTCTGGGCGGTGCGTGACCGCAGCGCCGCCGAGCACCGCGCGGCGTACACCGGGCTGTCCCGTCAGGTGCGGCTGCCCGCGCCGGAGTTGCACGACGCGCTGTACGACCGGCACATGACCCCGGCCGCCTGGTCACCGTATCCCGACGCCGCCGGGGTGCTGCACGCGCTGCGCGAACGCGGCCTCGGGGTCGGTGTGGTGAGCAACATCGGCTGGGACCTGCGCCCGGTGTTCCGCGCGCACGGGCTCGACCGGTACGTCGGCACGTACGTGCTGTCGTACGAGCACGGCGTCCAGAAGCCCGACCCCCGGCTGTTCGCCACCGCCTGCGAGGCGCTCGGCACCGATCCGCGGGAGGTGCTGATGGTGGGTGACGACCGGCGCGCGGACGGCGGCGCCGCGGAACTGGGCTGCGGGGTGCACCTCGTGGCGCATCTGCCGGTGGATCAGCGGCCGGACGGGCTGGGGCCGGTGCTCGGACTGGTCGGCTGAATGCCACGGGGAAGCGGCAACCAGCCGCGCGGACAGGCGAGTCGGCCGAACGCCGCCCGTCTGAGACGATCCCCCGCGTCGTCCCAGACGGGCGGCAGCCCTGAGGAGGCCCACCTGATCGTGGACCTGCACGCGTTGAGTATAGTTGGCTGGCAGCCAGTCAACGCAGGAGTCAAGCATGTCCCCCCGCAGCGCCTCGGTCAATGAAGAATTGCGGCGCCGCTCCCGGGAGCGGCTTCTGCACGCCGCGGTGGAACTCGTCAGCGAGCACGGCTACGAGGCGACGACCCTCGGCGCGATAGCGGACCGCGCGGGTTCGGCCCGCGGACTGGTCTCGTACTACTTCCCGGGCAAACGCCAGTTGGTGCAGTCCGCCGTCCACCGGATGATGCACCGCACCCTGGAGGAGGCCCTGGAGCGCGAACCGCGCACCGAGGACGGCCGGGAGCGGCTGGCACGGGCCATCGACGCGATCCTGGGCCTGGCCCGCGACCAGCCGGTGCTGATGCGCCAGCACATGGCGGGGCTGCTCCAGGCGGAGGGTTTCGTGCAGTGTCCGGAGCAGCAGCGGCTGTCCGAACTGCTCGGCGACACCGTCGCACGCTACGGCTCGCAGAACGTCGGCGCCGACTACCCCATGCTGCGCGCCCTGCTGATGGGTTCGGTGTACGCAGCGCTGGTGCCCGGGGTGCCGATGCGGGTGCCGGTGCTGCGCGCGGAGCTGTTCAAGCGTTACCAGCTCGACTGGGAGTCGGGCACCCCGCCGGAGACGGCGAAGGGCCGGCCGGGCGGCAGCCATGACAACGATCTCTCACGGTTCTTCGCGACCGGGGCACGCTCCCTCGGCGCCGACGGGCAGGGACCGGGCGGTTCCGCCCGCCGGTCCGGCTCAGACGCCGGGTCCTAGACGGCGGAACTGGCGGCCCGCGGCGGCCAGGAGACAGTCGAGCAGGCCCGGGAAGAGGGCGTCCAGATCGTCGCGGCGCAGCCCGTTCATCTTCGCGGTGCCCCGGTAGACCTGCCGGATCACCCCGTTCTCGCGCAGCACCCGGAAGTGGTGCGTGGTGGTGGACTTCGTCACCGGCAGCTCGAACTGCGAGCAGCTGAGTTCGTCGCGGTCGCCGGCCAGTTCGCGCACGATCCGCAGCCGCACCGGGTCGGAGAGCGCGTGCAGGACGCCCTCCAGCCGGATCTCCTCGCGTGTCGGGTGCGAGAGCTCACGACCGGTCGCGATGGTCCTGGTCACGGCGGCTCCCCTTGTCTCTGCCCTGCTGCTGTCACCTCTGCGCCGCGCCCGGGCGGCCCCGTCCGTTCACCGTCCCGTCCGGTCACGGCCTCGCCCGGTCACGACCTCACCTGTGCACGGCACCGCTCATTGTACGAGACCCTTCGTAGTTTGACACTCCCCGTACTACGATGTCTATCGTACGACGAACCCGGCCCGCCGGCCCCGTGACGAACCACGACGAACGGAGTCCGCAGTGAGCGCGCTCTTCGAGCCCTTCACCCTGCGCGAGACGACCATCCCCAACCGCGTCTGGATGCCCCCGATGTGCCAGTACTCGGCCGCACCCGAGGGGGAGCTCACGGGCGCGCCGAACGACTGGCACTTCGCCCACTACGCGGCGCGCGCGGCCGGCGGCACCGGCCTGATCGTCGTCGAGGCCACCGCCGTCACGCCCGAGGGCCGGATCTCGCCGTACGACCTGGGGATCTGGAACGACACCCAGGCCGAGGCGTTCCGCAGGATCACGCGTTTCCTGACCGCGCAGGGGACGGTCCCGGCGATCCAGCTGGCGCACGCCGGGCGAAAGGCGTCGACCGAGCGGCCCTGGAAGGGCGGGGCGCCGGTCGGACCCGAGCAGCACGGCTGGCGGCCGCTGGCCCCGAGCCCGGTCGCGTTCGCCGAGGGCCACCCGGTTCCGGACGAACTGACGGTGGATCAGATCCGCTCGGTCGTGGACCACTTCGCGGCCGCCGCACGCCGGGCCCTCGACGCCGGTTTCGAGATCGCCGAGATCCACGGCGCCCACGGCTATCTGATCAACGAGTTCCTCTCCCCGCACTCCAACCACCGCACCGACGCCTACGGCGGCTCGTACGAGAACCGCACCCGTCTCGCCCTCGAAGTCGTCGACGCCGTGCGGGAGGTGTGGCCCGGTGACAAGCCGCTGTTCTTCCGGATCTCGGCGACCGAGTGGCTGGAGGACGGCGGCTGGACGCCGGAGGACACGGTGCGCCTCGCCGGTGAACTGCACGCCCACGGCGTCGACCTGCTCGACGTCTCCACCGGCGGCAACGCGGCCGGGGTACGCATTCCCGTCGGCCCCGGCTACCAGGTCCCCTTCGCCACCCGGGTGCGGACCGGGACGTCGATGCCGGTGGCCGCCGTCGGCCTGATCACCGACCCCGGGCAGGCGGCGAAGATCGTGGCCAACGGCGAGGCCGACGCGGTGCTGCTGGGCCGCGAGCTGCTGCGCGACCCGTCCTGGGCCCGCCGCGCGGCCCGTGAACTCGGTGCCACGGTGAGGATCCCGGAGCAGTACCACCGTTCCTGACACCCGTACCGAAGCCCGACCGGCCGTGGCCGGTATCCGTGACCGTCCCTGCGAGCGTGACGGCCACGGATACCGGCCACGGCCGTGCCCTTCGGGTCACGCGGCGGCGGCCGGGGAGCACCTCGCGTCACGGCCCGCCCGCGGCTCTCCGTGGAAGCGCTCCCACGCGTCGGGCGGGGCACAGCGTGGAACCGCTCCCACACCGGAGCACAGAAAGCCCTTGCTCTCCTCATGAACCCATCCCCTTCCACCTGGGCGAACAAAAAACGTGCTACGCAAAGCGTTGACTAGAAAGCGCTTGCATCCTACGGTCCGTTCAACACCGTGACCGTTCGGCACGACGCACGACGTGATTTCCCGACGGAGCGGCCACGATGAAAGCGTCACCGTCCTGCATGACGCACGTCGTTCACATACATGGCTCAACTCCCCCTCCCGAAGGGACGCACCCGCATGCGTACTCGCTTACCGCGTACACACGCGCAAAGGTCCGCTCTCGCGACGGCGGCCGCGGCCGCACTGGCGACGGTGGGCGTGCTCGCCCTGCCGCAGCCGGCCCAGGCGGCGGACTCCTCGCCGGTCGGGTTCGGCGCCGGAACCACCGGCGGCGGCAGCGCCTCGGCGGTCACCGTGTCGACGCTCAGCACGTTCAAGACGGCGGTGGCCGGCAGCACGGCCAAGGTCGTCAAGGTGAGCGGCCTGATCTCCCTGAGCGGCCAGGTCGACGTCGGGGCCAACACCACGATCCTGGGCGTGGGTTCGTCGTCGGGCTTCACCGGTGGCGGGCTGCGCCTGAAGAGCGTCAGCAACGTCGTCGTCCGCAACCTCAACATCAGCAAGGCCGTCGGCACGGACGCGATCACCGTGCAGAACTCGACGAAGGTGTGGATCGACCACAACACCCTGTCGTCGGACCGCGACCACGACAAGGACTACTACGACGGTCTGCTCGACATCACGCACGCCTCGGACTACGTCACCGTGTCCTGGAACAGCTTCAAGGACCACTGGAAGGGCTCGCTCGTCGGCCACAGCGACAGCAACGCGAGCGAGGACACCGGGCATCTGCGGGTGACGTACCACCACAACTGGTTCAACAACGTCAACTCCCGCATTCCCAGCCTGCGGTTCGGCACCGGACACTTCTACGACAACTACGTCGTCGGCGCGGACACCGCCGTGCACTCCCGGATGGGCGCGCAGATGCTCGTCGAGAACAACGTCTTCCGCAGCACCTCCGTCGCGGTGACCACCAACCGCGACAGCGACGTGGACGGCTACGCCAACCTCAAGGGCAACGACCTCGGCGGCGCCTCCACCGAGATCTCGCAGGTCGGCACCTTCACCTCTCCGCCGTACAGCTACACCGCGGAGCCGGCCTCCAGCGTCGTCGCCTCCGTGACGGCCGGCGCGGGCACCGGGAAGATCTGACCCTCCCCGCCGGGGGAAGGCGGCCGTACGGAGCGCTCCCGCGGGCGCCGCGTACGGCCGCCGCCGCGCGTACGGCGCCCGCCGTGCCCGCCGCGGGCCGGGACCGTCGCCATGAGGCCGTCAGGCGTGACCGAGGACGTTCTCGGTCAGCTCCCGCCGGTGCGCGGTGTACCGCTCGCGCAGGGCCTCGCCCGGCCAGTCGGCGGGCAGCAGCGCGGGAGGCAGTACGGGGTCGGCGAGCAGGTGCCGTACGGCCGCCGCGAGGGCGGTGAAGCGGTCCGCCGGTCCGGAGGCCTCGGCGATGCGGGCGAGCAGCGCGCCGGCCGTCCGCGCCCACGCCTGAAGCGGCCAGAGCCGCGCCGCCAGTTCGGCGTCGGGTCCGGCGGGGCGGGTGGTGAAGCGCTGCACCGCCGGGCCGAGCGCGCCGGGCGCGGGGCGGAGCAGGTTGGCGGGGCGCAGCCAGACGCCCTCACGCAGCTCGGCGAGCCGGTGGGCGGTCAGCCGGGCGCGCAGCTCGGCCCGTTCAGCGGGCTCGCGGCCGGTGGCGGTGATCACGACCAGTTCCCAGTCGCCGTCCCAGGGGCGGGTCTCCGGGTGCACGGCCTCGTCCTGGCGCCGCTGGCGGGCCAGCAGCCGGTCGCTGAGGCCGTAGACCCCGTCGCTGCGCACCAGGTCCCCGGCGGCCGTCATCCGGCTGAGCGCGGCCCGCAGCGCGGATCCGGCGACACCGAACGGTTCGACACGGCGCACCAGGTCCCTGACCGGCAGCTCGGGCGGGTGGGTGCCGAGCAGCAGACTCAGCACGACGGACCGGGCGGACAGCGGTCGCAGTACCAGCTCGGCGGGGTGTTCGGGCACGTCGATGCGCATGGCACGCACTGTACGGGGCGGACTCCTTATTACACTATTGCTACAACCGAAGCCGAGATGCAACACTCGTCGCATGGTCCCGACTCTCGCGCACGTTCAGCCGCCGCAGGACGCCGCCGGCACGCACGATGTCACCAACCAGGCCCCTCCCCTGGCTCCTTACGACGCGTCCGAGGACGTGGCCCTGATCGAGGCGCTGCACCGGGAGGGCGCCGGCTGGGCCGAGGAGGACATCCGGCGCCTCGGGCTGCGGGCGGGCGGCACCGAGGTCCAGGAGTGGTCCGAGCTGGCCAACCGGCACGAGCCGGAGCTGCGCACCCACGACCGGTACGGGCACCGGATCGACGAGGTGGAGTTCCACCCGAGCTGGCACCGGCTGATGCGGGTCGCGGTCGCCGAGGGACTGGCGGGCGCGCCGTGGGCCGACGGCCGGCCCGGCGCCCATGTCGCACGGACGGCGGGCGGCCTCGTGTGGGGGCACACGGAGGCGGGACACGGCTGCCCGACGTCGATGACGTACGCCGCGGTCCCCGTGCTGCGCCGTGAGCCGGAGCTGGCCGCCGTGTACGAACCGCTGCTGACCAGCCGGGTCTACGAGCCGGGGCTCACGGTGCCGAGCGGGAAACGCGGGCTGCTCGCGGGCATGGGCATGACGGAGAAACAGGGCGGCTCCGACGTCCGCGCCAACACCACGGCGGCGACGCCCACCGCCGAGCCCGGCGTGTACACGCTGCGGGGGCACAAGTGGTTCACGTCGGCGCCGATGAGCGATGTGTTCCTGGTCCTCGCGCAGGCGCCGGACGGTCTGTCCTGCTTCCTGGTGCCGCGTGTCCTGCCCGACGGCAGCCGCAACGTGTTCCGCGTCCAGCGGCTGAAGGACAAGCTGGGCAACCGCTCCAACGCGTCCGCCGAGCCGGAGTTCGACGGGACCGTGGCCTGGCGGGTGGGTCCCGAGGGGCGGGGTGTGAAGACCATCATCGACATGGTCAACTGCACGCGGCTGGACTGCGTGATGATGTCGGCCGCGCTGATGCGCAGGACGCTCGTCGAGGCGGGCCACCACACGCGGCACCGCAGGGCGTTCGGCGCGCGGCTGGTGGACCAGCCGCTGATGCGCAACGTGCTGGCCGACCTGGCGCTGGAGTCGGAGGCCGCGACGGCGCTCACGCTGCGGCTGGCCGGGGCGGCCGACCGCGCGGTGCGCGGCGACGCCGGGGAGCAGGCGTTCCGGCGGATCGCGACGGCGGTGGGCAAGTACTGGGTGACGAAGCGGGGACCGGCCTTCACCGCGGAGGCCCTGGAGTGCCTCGGCGGCAACGGCTACGTGGAGGACTCGGGCATGCCCCGGCACTACCGGGAGGCCCCGCTGCTGTCGATCTGGGAGGGCTCGGGGAACGTGAACGCCCTCGACGTGCTGCGGGCGCTCGGCCGGGAGCCCGGGACCGCGGACGCCCTGTTCGCCGAACTCGCCCTGGCCGCGGGGGCGGACGAGCGGCTGGACAGCGCGGTGGCCCGTCTGAGGCGTGATCTGCCGGGGGCCGGGCAGGCCGGCGCGCGGCGGCTGGTGGAGCTGGCGGCCCTCACGCTCCAGGGGGCCCTGCTGGTCCGGCACGCCCCGGCCGCGGTCGCCGACGCCTTCTGCGCGACCCGTCTGGGCGGCGACTGGGGCCACTCCTTCGGCACCCTGCCGGCGGCGGCCGGCCTGGACACGATCCTGGCCCGGGGACTGCCCGGGGAGTGACCGGGTGGAGACCGGGGAGTGACCGGGTCCGGCCCGGGGAGTGACCGGGTGGAGACCGGGGAGCGACCTGCGGGCCCGGGTGGTGCGGGGGCGGGCCTGCCCGGGTGCGCCCAGGTCCCGCCCCGCTGATGCCGGTGGCAGGCAGGGGACGGCCGGGGAGGTCAGCCCGTCCTGCGGCCCCAGATCGGGCCCAGCCGGGCCCATTCCGTGTCCCAGCGGTCCATCCGGCGCCGTTCCAGCCGGCCGCGCAGGACACGGCCGGAGACGAACGGGACGGCGGCCGCGCCCACGCCCAGCAGGGCGCCCAGCACCGTGCCGCGCAGCCGGGCCTCGGCGGCGGTGGCGGGGCGGCTCACCAGGTGTCCCTCCGGGTCGTTCCACACGGTGACCGGGGTGCCCACGGCGCTGCCGGGGGCGACCCTGGCCCGGCCGCTGCGCGGGGAGCCGTCCGGGGCGACCCAGCCGACCCGGACCCAGACCCGTTCACCGGCGGTCCCGTCGCCGTCACGGGGACGTCTGCCGGGGGCCTCCTCGGTGACCAGGGCGACGGCGGGGCGCCATTCGGCGCGTTCCCTGGCCAGGCCGCTCTCCACGGACCGGGCGGCCGCCGTGCCGGCCAGCGCCCCGGCGAAGAGGGTGAGCAGCCAGGTGCCGAGCACCACCCAGGCCTCCACCGTGTCGGCGCGGCGCCTGAGCGGATTGCGCCGCCACCGCCACAGCCACACCTTCGGACCACGGAACGCCATCGGGGGCTTCCTCCTCACGAGCGCGGGACAGGCCTGACCGCCCTCCCATACGGGTGACGGCTCCGGCTTGCTCACGACGGGCAGGAGGGGACCCGGCGGCACCCGGGTGCGCGCACACCGGGGGCGCGGGCGAACGGCTCGGGGCCATCCCGCCCGAAACGCTCATGTCACCTCTCGTCCGCCCCCTGAGCCGGGGCAACGTCACCTTCGGAGGTGACTGTCAGTGGTGGGGTGCAGACTGGCCGGTGTCTGTGGACTACCTGTGACGAAGACGTCCCGGAGGTGATCGGCATGGCCGAGGTTCTGCTCGCCGTGGGCACCCGCAAGGGCCTGTTCATCGGGCGGCGGCGAAGGGGGAGCTGGGAGTTCGACGAGGGTCCCTGCTTCAACGCGCAGGCGATCTACTCGGTCGCCGTCGACACCCGGGGGCCGGTGCCGCGGCTGCTGGCAGGGGGTGACAGCGCGCACTGGGGGCCGTCCGTGTTCCACTCCGACGACCTGGGCCGCACCTGGACCGAACCGGCCAGTCCGGCCGTCAGGTTCCCGCAGGACACGGGTGCCTCTCTGGAGCGGGTGTGGCAGCTGCATCCGGCCGCGGCCGAGGAGGACGTGGTCTACGCGGGCACGGAACCGGCCGCGCTGTACCGGTCGGCGGACCGCGGGGAGAGCTTCGAACTGGTGCGGCCGCTGTGGGAGCACCCCACCCGCTCGCGGTGGGTGCCGGGCGGCGGCGGTGAGGGCCTGCACACCGTGGTCACCGACCGGCGCGACCCGCGCGCGGTGACGGTCGCCGTGTCGACGGCGGGCGTGTTCCGCTCCACGGACGGCGGGGCGAGCTGGGCACCCTCCAACTCCGGTGTGTCGGCGGTGTTCCTGCCGGATCCGAACCCCGAGTTCGGCCAGTGCGTGCACAAGATCGCCCAGGACGCGGCCGCCCCGGACCGGCTGTATCTGCAGAACCACTGGGGCGTGTACCGCAGCGACGACGCGGGCGGCCGGTGGACCGACATCGGAGCGGGCCTGCCGTCCACGTTCGGTTTCGCGGTGGCGGCCCATCCCGGACGGGGGGACACGGCGTACGTGTTCCCGATCAACGCCGACGCGGACCGGGTGCCCGCCGGTCACCGGTGCCGGGTCTTCCGCACCGCGGACGCGGGCGGCAGCTGGGAGCCGCTGACGGCGGGTCTGCCGGCCGAGGACCACTACGGCACGGTGCTGCGGGACGCGCTGTGCACGGACGACGCGGACCCGGCTGGCGTGTACTTCGGCAACCGCAACGGCGAGGTGTACGCGTCGGCCGACGACGGCGACAGCTGGCGGCTGCTGGCGTCGCATCTGCCGGATGTGCTGTGCGTCCGGGCGGCGGTGGTGGCGTGAAACCGACGGGGCGGGGATCAGCGGCGAGTCGGGCGGGAACACGGGTGTCACGCGGTCCTGGCCATCGGTTGATCTCCGTCACCTGCCGGGCAGTAGGGTGACGCCCGTGGCACCACGACCGTTGCATGAAATCGTCGAAGCGGGCTGGGCGAACGCTCTGGAACCCGTAGCCGGACAGATCGCCAGGATGGGTGACTTCCTGCGCTCCGAGATCGCCGAGGGGCGCACCTACCTCCCGGCCGGACAGAACGTCCTGCGGGCCTTCCAGCAGCCCTTCGACGAGGTACGCGTCCTCGTCGTCGGCCAGGACCCCTACCCGACCCCGGGACACGCCGTGGGGCTGTCGTTCTCGGTGGCGCCGGAGGTACGTCCGCTGCCCGGCAGCCTGATCAACATCTTCCGGGAGCTCACCACCGACCTGGGGCTCGGCCAGCCGTCCAACGGCGACCTCACGCCCTGGACCCGGCAGGGGGTGCTGCTGCTCAACAGGGCGCTCACGACGGCGCCGCGCAAACCGGCCGCGCATCGCGGCAAGGGCTGGGAGGAGGTCACCGAGCAGGCGATACGGGCGCTGGCGGCGCGCGGCAAACCGCTGGTGTCGATCCTCTGGGGCCGTGACGCGCGCAATCTGCGGCCGCTGCTCGGCGACCTCCCGTCGGTGGAGTCGGCGCATCCGTCACCCATGTCGGCCGACCGGGGGTTCTTCGGTTCCCGGCCGTTCAGCAGGGCCAACGACCTGCTGGTCCGGCAGGGCGGACAGCCCGTGGACTGGCGTCTGCCGTGACCGGTCCGCCGGCCGGCTCCCGGGTTCACTCCCCCGGTCCGGCCGGCTCCGGGATCCTCGCCGTCGATTCCGGCGGCTCGGGGCTGCGCGTCGCCGTCGGCGGCACGGAGGGCGGGCCGCCGGGCGTACGGGAGTCCGCGGTACCGGTGCGCACCGGGGCGCGGGGCATCGACACCGGGCACCTGATGGAGCAGCTCGTGCCCATGGTACGGGAGCTGACCGCCCTGACAGGGGTCGGCCGGACGACGGTGGCCGTGGTCGGCGCCGCCGGGCTCGCGACTCTGGGTGACGCGCTGCGGGCCGAGCTGCCCGGCACCCTGGCACGGGAGTTCGGGGTGCGCACGCTCGCGCTCGCGGCCGACGCCGTGACCGCGTACGCGGGTGCGCTCGGGTCTCGGCCGGGCACGGTGGTCGCGGCCGGGACCGGACTCATCGCGACCGGCACCGATCTGACGCGGTGGCGGCGCGCGGACGGCTGGGGTCATCTGCTGGGCGACTGCGGCGGCGGGGCGTGGATCGGCCGGGCCGGTCTCGAGGCGGCGCTGCGCGCCCACGACGGACGGCACGGCGGCTCCCCCGCACTGCTGACCCGCGCCGAGCGGCGGTTCGGGCCGGTGTCCGGGCTGCCCGGAGAACTCTATCCGCGCTCCGACCGTGCTGCCGTACTGGCCTCCTTCGCCCCCGAGGTGGCCGGCTGCGCCCCGGACGACCCGGTCTCGGCCGGCATCCTGCGGGCGGCGGCCGGGCACATCGCCGACTCCGCCGCGGCGGTGTGCCCGGCCGGGGACGCGCCGTGCCTGGCCCTCACCGGCGGCCTGTTCGGGCTCGGTGACGCGCTGCTCGTACCGCTGGAGGAGATGCTGGGCGTCCGGCTGCCGCATGTCCGGCGGGTCGCCGCGGAGGGGGATCCGCTGCACGGCGCGGTGCGCATCGCGGGCGATCTGGCGGCGGACCGGCTCAGGCTGCCGGTGGACGAGAACATGCTGAACATCATCACCACACCCGAAATCACCCTCAACGGGGATTGACCGGGCAGCGCCGCTGTGACCCGGCAGACCGGAAGCGTGGGCCGATCAGACCTTGATCCGTGCGTAACTCATCCGACAAAACAGGACGGATACCGCTCACCTGCCCCCTCCCCGAACAGAGAAGCCCAGGAAACCAGTAACATGCGGCGCCATGAGCTCCCCCACTGGGCCCGCGTCCGGCCTGCCCGTACGAATGCCGCGACCCCGCCAGCCCGGACGGCACCGCCGCCCCGAACCGCTGGTGGCTCCCGAGGGCGCGCCCGCGCTCGTCCTCGCGGTGCCGGGCGCGCCCAGCGCCGCCACGCGCAGCCTCGCCGAGGAGGTCGTGAGCATCGCCCGCTCCGAACTGCCCGGCCTGGACGCACGCATCGGCTACCTCGAGGGTGACGATGCGGAGTTCCCCACGCTCCGGTCCGTCCTGACGCACGCGGCCGAGGAGCGCACCGCCCGCTACGAGCAGGCCGTCGCCGCCGGTGTCGCGGCGAAGGAGCCCGAGGGCCCCGTGGCCGTCGTCGTGCCGCTGCTCGCCGGACCGGACAACGCGCTGCTGCGCCGGGTCCGTCAGGCCGTCATGGACAGCCGCATCGCGGCCGAACTGACCGATGTGCTCGGCCCCCACCCGCTGCTCGCCGAGGCGCTGCACGTCCGGCTGTCCGAGGCCGGTCTGGCCCGCGCCGACCGCGCCCGTCTGTTCACCGTGGCGACCGCCGCGGACGGCATCATCCTGGCCTCCGTGGGCGGCGACGAGGCGGTGCAGGCCGCCGGGATCACCGGCATGCTGCTGGCCGCGCGCCTGGCCGTACCGGTGATGGCGGCGGCTCTGGACGAGGACGGCTCGATCGCCTCCATCGCCGAGCAGCTGCGCGGCTCCGGCTCGCAGCAGCTGGCCCTCGCGCCGTATCTGATCGGCCCCGAGATCGAGCCGGGGCTGCTGGAGGCGGCGGCCGCGGAGGTGGACTGCGCCACGGCGGAGCCGCTCGGCCCCTACCCCGCGATCGGCAAGCTCGCGCTGGCCAAGTACACCTCGGCGCTGGGCATCGCCCCGCCGCAGCCGCAGGGCAGCATGCCGAGCCACTGACGCCGACGCCGGCCGAGCCAGCGGGTCGGTGCGCGACCGAGAACGACACAGGGTCCGCCCCGGACACGGGGGCGGGCCCTTCGCCGTGTCCGCTCCCCGCGACCTGCCCCGATGCCGGAGGCCGGGCCGTGCGGGGCGGGGTCGCAGGTCGCCGCCGCCAGCCGTCCATCGTCAGCCGTCAGCCGTCCGACCGCTGTCGTCCGACCGCCGCCTTCCGTCAGCCGCCGGCTGCCCCGACCGCAGCCGCGCGCACCGCGTGCCGACGGCCTCCCGGGTCTCCCCGCCTCCGGGCCCCTCCCGGCCTGCCGGCCCGGCCGATGGGGGTCCGGGGACGTGGTCCCCGGGGACGGGAACGGGAAGGGGCGGCGGGGGCGGCTTCCCTCGGTAACGGCGGCGCACGGCGCACGGCGCGGGAGGAATCCCGCCGGGGTCAGCCGAGCACCACGCACGAGGCGGCGGCCACGCGGACCGAGCCGCAGCGCCGCGGGATCCCGGTACGGGGATCGACAGCGAACCAGGTCACGTCCCCGGAGCGCTCGTTGGCCACGTAGAGGAAGCCGTCCGCCCCCGCGAGCGCGCGCGGCCAGCGGCCCCCGCAGGGCACCGAGGCGACCAGCCGCAGCGCCTCGCCCTCCCCCTCGACGGCGAACACCGACAGCGCGTCCGCGCCACGCGTCGCGGTCCACACGAAGCGTCCGTCGGGCGAGACCACGATGCCGGACGGATAGGCGTCACCGGCCGGTGCGCCCGGCAGCGCCTGTGTCTCCGTCAGCGGCTTCAGGGTGCCGCTCACGGCGTCCCAGCGGCACACGGCGACGGCGGGGGTCAGCTCGTTCACCACGTAGGCGTACCGGCCGCCCGGGTGGAAGGCCAGGTGGCGCGGCCCCGAGCCGGGCCGCAGGGCGAACTCCCCGTGCAGGGCGAGGGCCCCGCCGTCCAGCGTGCACACCCGCACGGAGTCGGTGCCGAGGTCGACGCTGAGCACCCAGCGCCCGCTGGGGTCGCCCTGCACCTGGTGGGCGTGCGGGCCGCGCTGCCGCGGGGCGTGGGGACCCGAACCGGTGTGCCGCAGCCGCCCGGACGGGGCGGGCGCGAGGCCGCCGTCGGCGCGGAGCGGTACCGCGGTGACGCTGCCGCAGCCGTAGTTGGCGGTCAGGACGTGCCCGTCGAACAGGCTGAGGTGGGTCGGCCCGCTGCCGACGGGCACCGGTCGCCCGGTGAGCCGCGGCACCCCGCCCGTCACCCGGTACGCGGCCACCGTGCCCTCGGTGGTCTCGCTCACCGCGTAGAGCGTGTCCCCGTCCGGGGCCAGGGCCAGATACGACGGGTCGGGCACGCCGTCCGCGCTGCCCAGCAGGCGCAGTGCGCCGCTGTCCGGGTCGACGGCCGCCGTGACGACGCCGGGGCCGCCCGCCGCCGTGAACGATCCGATGAACGCCCGTCGCATACCGCCGCCCGCCACCGCTGTCCCCTCTCGGTCCGCATCCGGTCCTGCCCGGGCCGTGTCCGGACCGTATGCGGTCCGCGGTCGCTCCCCACCGTGGGGGTGACGCTAGCAGCCACCCCCGCCCCGAGGTCTAGACCAACTCTGGATACGTTCCGGAGGACCGGCGGCCGGTGAGAGCACCGCTCCGGTCGGGGCGAAGGGAAAAGAGCCGTGAAGTCCCGGCGTGCCATCGGCCGGATCGCCCCCGGCCCGACGGGACCGGTGGCCCGGACAGCACCCGATCGGCGGAGCCACCGGCGCGGCGGAGACGCGGCACGCGCTTCCGTGGTCCTGCCGGCGGCCTTCCGGAACGCGTCTCACCCGTTCGGCCGACCACCGGGCCGTTGGTAGAGTCGGTGAAGATCATCCAGCCAGGAGGGCACCGGATCGTCATGGCCGTGGACGAGTTCGACACTCGTATCCTGCGTCTGCTGCTGGAGCAGCCGCGTACCAGTGTGCGGGAGTGCGCCCGGGTCCTCGGTGTCGCCCGCGGTACGCTCCAGGCCCGGCTCGACCGTCTGGAGCGCGACGGTGTGATCACCGGCTCCGGGCCGACGCTCGCCCCGGCCGCGCTCGGCCATCCGGTGCTGGCGTTCGTGCACGTCGAGGTCGTCCAGGGCCACCTGGACGAGGTGGGCGACGCCCTGTCGGCCGTACCGGAGATCGTCGAGGCGCACTCCGTCACGGGCGGCGGTGATCTGCTCACCAGGGTCGTGGCTCGTGACAACGCTCATCTGGAGGACGTGCTCCAGAAGCTGGCCGGGCTGCCCGGAGTGGTGCGCACCCGCACCCAGGTGGCCCTGCGGGAGCGCGTGCCGCACCGGATGCTGCCGCTGGTGAAGGAACTGAGCCGCACCGGCCGCGCGTGAGCCCGGCCTACGGACGGCGGCGCGGCGTCCCCCGCCGGGCACCCGGCGGCTTGCGGCCCCCGGACTTCGGCTGAGCGGCACCCGACCGCCCGGAGGCGCCCTGCGCCTTGCCTGCGCCCGATTTCCCGCCACCTGTTTTCCCGGCACCCGATTTCCCGGCGCTGGGCTTCCGGCCGCTGTCGGGCGTCTGGGCGGGCGTGCGGCCGCGGGTGCTGTTGACGGTACGGCCGCGGACCACGCCGATGAAGTCGTCGACCAGGTCGGTGGTGGCGTCCTGCGGCCAGGACAGGGCGACGCCGGACTGCGGGGCGTCCGGCACCGGCCGGTAGGTGAGATCGCGGCGGTGGTGGAGGCGGGCCAGTGACTGGGGCACGAGGAGCAGGCCCACACCGGCCGCGACCAGTTCGACGGCGTCGGCGGTGGTGGCGGGCCGTTCGACGGCGGGCAGGCCCGGTGGCCGTTCCCAGCCGAACACGTCGTCGAGGGGACGGAAGACCACGTCGTCGGCCAGATCGGCCAGGGTGACCTCGTCCGCGGCGGTCACCACGTGGTCCTTGGGGACCACGACCACGGTGGTCTCCGTGTAGAGGGGGATGGCGCTGAAGACCGTACGGTCGACCGGCAGCCGTACGATCCCCGCGTCCGCCCCGCCGTCCCGCAGCACGTCGCACGCCTCGGCGGCCGGCACGGGGACCAGGCCGAGGGGGACGTCGGGGAAGCGCTCGGCCCAGATCCGCACCCACTTGCCGGGGGTCGTACCGGGGACGTACGCGAGCCGGAACGAGAGGGATGCCGCCGAGCCAGTCACCCCGCCAGGTTACCCGGCGCGGCAGGGGCCGCCGGAGGCGACGGGTCCGGACGCCGGGGGCGACCGCTCGTGCCGATAGTCTGGACCCATGAAGTCGCAGCAGAGCGCCCAGACGATGAAGCCCGCCACGGCGGCGAAGAAGCTGGGCGTGTACCTCCCCGCCACCCCCGCCGAGTTCCAGGAGGGCGTGGTCTCGCGCACCGAGCTGCACGGGCTCCAGACCGATCCTCCGGAGTGGCTGCGCGAACTGCGACGCGACGGACCGCACCCCCGCCCGGTGGTCGCGGCCAGGCTGGGCGTCTCCATCGCCGGGCTCGCCCGCGGCGGGATCACCGAGCCGCTGACCACCGAGCAGATCGAGGCCCTCAGGGACGAGCGTCCCGAGTGGCTGGAGAAGGAGCGCGCCACCCAGGCCGAGGTGCGCAAGGAGGCGGAGCGGGTCAAGCAGAAGCACGCGGAGACCGCCGAGAAGAGCGAGAAGGCCGCGGGTGCGGCGAAGGACGACAGGAACGGCAGGGGCGGCAGGACGAGGGCCTGACCGTCCGCCGTCCGCCCCGTGCCGCGCGTCCGCGGCCCGGAGCCCGGAGCACCGAACCCGGTGCTCCGGGCTTCTTCATGTCTGCGGCACGGCGTCCGTGACCTGGTCCTTCGTCAGCTCCCGGGCCTTTGGCCGCTGCTGCGCGAACCCGCCTGCCCCTCTCGATGTCAGTGGTGTCCTCTACAGTTCCCGTCACTTGATCAAAGCGGTGCGGGGAGGCACAAATGGGGTGGGTGTCGGCAGGCGACTACGAGGTCGCCCTCGACGACGGCAAGGTGGTGTGCCGCAACAGCGCGGGCAAGCTGCTGAAGACCGTGCCGAAGAAACTCGCCGACGATCCGGCGGTGACGGAGCTGCGCCAGCTCACCCAGTGGCTCGAGCGGCACGCACGGGAGTGCCTGGCCGATGTGGAGCGGTGGATGGTCCGCTCGCTCCCGGTGCCGCTCGCCGTCGTCGCACGGGTGTGGCCCGACCCGGCCTGGCGGTCCGCGCTGCGCGACCTCGTCGTCACCGGGGAGGACGGAGAGGTCGCGGGGTTCCTGCGGGACGCCGACCCCGAACGCGGGCTCGGGGTCGTCGACCTGGACGGGGACACGGTCCGCATCAGCCCCGAGCTGGTACGGCTGCCGCACCCCGTGCTCCTGGACGACCTGGAGGAGCTGCGGGAGTTCGCCGTCGAACTCGGTGTCGAGCAGGCCGCCGGGCAGTTGTTCCGCGAGGTGTGGCACCGCCCCGCGGGCCTGGACACCGCGGCCACCGAGGTGAACGACTACGCGGGCGGGACGTTCAAGCAGTTGCGTTTCCTGCACGGCAGGGCGAGCCAGCTCGGTTACCGGGTGCGCGGCGGACACGCCGTCTGTCCGGTCGTGGAGGACGGCCGCACGGTCGAGGCCCGCGTCTGGGTGGGCGACTACGAGGGCTACGAGGAGACCGAGACCGGCGCACTGATGTGGGCCGACCCCGGGGGCCGGGCGCTGACGCTCGGCCGGATCGGGCCGGTGGCCTGGTCGGAGGGCATGCGCATGGCGGCCGCACTGTACGCCGGGCGTGACATCGAGGACGAGGAGCAGGCGGCATGACCACGTACGACGACACCACGGCCGCGGCCCTGCTCGACGCGGGCGCGGTGCTCCCCCTGGGCTCCACCTCCCGCGAGGACGCGGACACCCTCACCGTCCGCACGTACACGCACCCCGCCCTGGACGGCCGGCGCGTCGTCCGTCTCGTGCCGGGCACGCTCGGCGCGGCCGAGGACCTCGCCCTGGACTTCCTCGGCCTGGCCCGGGAACCGGAGGCGCCCGAGGCCGGCCAGATCCGCCGGGAGACCCTCGGTTTCCCGGCCTGGGCACTGGTCAACGACCCGGCCAACGGCCACCACGCGCTGGCCCTCGTCCAGGACGTCGAACGGCTCGCCCGGCAGGCCTGGTCCCGGCCCGGAACCGCCAAGGACGGCTTCGAGGAACTGGGCGAACGCCTCGGCCGCGCCGTGCCGCACTTCCTGCCCACCTTCTACGAGGAGGCCGCCCGGGTCTTCCTCCAGCAGAAGAACACGGCGTACGCGGCGGCGTTCTTCGGCAAGGCCCGCGAGGCCGAGCGGGTCCATGCCCTCGCCGTGGACGAGGAGCGGCAGCGGGCGGTGTTCCTGGAGTTCGCGTTCGCCGGTGCGCTGACCGTCAAGGCGCTCAAGGAGTATGTGAAGGACCTGTCCCGGCGGCTCGAACCCGCCGCGGCGTGGGCGCAGTTCCGGCAGCTGAGCGTGGAGCGCTGCGCGGCCGGGATGCCGCCGTACGCGTCGCTTCCGCAGGATGCCCGCGCCCTGCTCAAGGCGGCCGGTCTGGACCGGGTGACCGAGGAGTGCGCGCTGCTGGCGGAGCTGATCGCCTCGCCCGCCGTCGTCCGCGCCCCCGTGTCGTTCTGGACGGCCTACCGGCCCGCGCTCGCCGTCCTCGCCGAGCGCGAGCCGGCCGTCCGGGCACGGCTGCTGGAGATCATGCCGAGCGGTCTCGGCCGGGGCCCCGAGCCCGAGGGGTTCTGGCTGGCGCTGCTGGCGGAGACCGGC
Organism: Streptomyces sp. NPDC047000; assembly: GCF_040644295.1. Classification (NCBI taxonomy): domain Bacteria; kingdom Bacillati; phylum Actinomycetota; class Actinomycetes; order Kitasatosporales; family Streptomycetaceae; genus Streptomyces; species Streptomyces sp. NPDC047000. The sequence continues at coordinate 178,096 of NZ_JBEYWE010000008.1, read as the reverse complement.
GCCGACCTGCTGCTGACCGGGCAGGAACGGCCGGCGGGACAGGACGTCGACGCGGCGGACTGGCTGAGCCGCTGGGCCGTGCACCGCAAGTACGGGAGCGGGCTGTCCCAGCGCTCCGAGGCGACACTCGGCCTCGTGGCGCGGATGGCACCGAAGCTGCGGGCGGACGGCCGCCCCGTGGACCTCTTCTCCGGCCGCTGGTACACCGGCGCCGAGCTCGATCTGCTGGACCTGTGCGCCGCCGAGGGCGTCCCGCTCACGATGCCGGAGGGCGGCACCGCGCAACTGCCCCTCGACCGCTGGCTGAACGACACCCGTCCCGGGCGGCGGGACCTGGCGGCCGTGGCCGCCGATCCCCGCCTGCGGCCCCTGCTGCACCGGGCCCTGGACGACCTGGGTCACCGCACGACACCGAAGCTGCTGGCCGACCTGACCGCCCTGCCGGCGCTCCACGACGTCCTGCGGGAGTGGCTGGAGGAGCGGGCCGCGGAGTTCACCCGCTCGGCGGGACTCCCGGGCGCACGGACCGCCCTGTCCAGGATGCGGGTGTTCCGGCCCGTGGCGGCCCGGGTCAACGCCGCGGCGGTGGCCCGGGTCGCCGCCCACGAGATCGCGCCGCTGGCCGGCCGCACGCTGCGCGCGGGCATCGCCGACGAGCTGGGCTGGCCCGCGCTCGACGAGGCGCTGCGGCTGCTCGACACGGAGACCAAGCCGGGCGAGAGGACCTCACTGACCGTCACCGAGGCCTGGCCCGCGCTGATCCTCTCGCGGCGGCACAAGGCGGTCGTGGTCGGCCCGGACGCCGTCCTCCTCGAGCACGACCTGCGCCTGCCCTGCACACCGGGCGACCACAGGCACCCGTACCTCCGCTACGTCGACGGACAGCTGCTGGTGATGTGGCGGGACGGCAACCGGCAGTCCGGCTACTGGTCCGGCCGTCCGGCCCAGGTGTTCACCGTGGGCGGCGAACAGCTGCCGTGGTACGGCGGCGCCGGCATCACCACCCCTTCCGTCCCGCTGCCCGGCGGCGGCCGTGCCACCGGCGGCCGCACCCTGCACGCCGGGGACACGGTCCTGCCGCCCAGCCGCACCGTTCTCGGTGACGGCACCGGGTACTGGCGCCAGGGCAGGCAGGGCCGGCGGCAGGTGTGGCTCGAGTACGACCCGGCCACGGGTACGCACGGGCGTGCCTCCCTGCCGGCGTTCCTGGCGTCCGCCGTCCGCGAGGACGCGACCCTGCTCCAGGACCACTGCGAGGTGCTGCCCCTGCAGCCCGGCCTGGAGAACAGCCCGTTCGGCACCGACGGCGCGGTCCTGGGCCGCTGGGTGCGCCGGGAGGACGGGGAACGCGGCGGGGCGACGGTCTGCGGCACTCCGGACGGCCGCACGGTCACGCTGGCACAGGGCCGGGGGCACGGCCACGACGTCCCGCTCGGGGCGCTGCGGCTGCCCGGGGACGCCGGGCCCGTCGCCGTCCGGACGGGCCGGCAGATCGCGTTGTTCGCCCCCGACGACACCACCGCCGCCGGGGAACTCGGCCGGGTGACACCGGGCGAGGCGGGAGGCGACTTCGCCGCGGGCACCGCGCTCGTGCCGCCGCTCGCGTTCTGGCACGCGCTGCGACCGCGCGACGAAGGGGCGTCGGCCGTGCTGCGCGCGCTGACGGACGAGCAGGTGGCCGAGGTCCTGGCGGCCGTGGCGGCCGCCCTGGCCGAACGGGAGGCGAGGCTCGCCGCGGCCCGTGGCTCCGGTACCGATGGCACAGACCCGGACGAGGACGCGAACGCGGACGCGGACGCGGACGCACAGATCGTCCCGCCCGCGGAGGAGGTCGCACGGCTCGCCGTGGCCCGGGCGATGCCCGACCTCACCGACGAGCGGATCCGCTCCGGAGTCTCTTCCCTCCTGAGGAAGGCGCTGCGTCTCGCGGCCTCGGCCGCCGAGTTCGCGGCGCCGCCCGCCGCGTCCGGCCGGGCGGCAGGGGCGGACCGCCGCCGTACGCACGGCATGTTCGCCGACTACAGCCCCGAGCACGGGGACGACCTGAGCCTGCGGGAGGCCACCACCGGCCTCGCCCCTCACCCGGGCTGGTGGGGCGGCGGGCAGCAGTGGACCGCGCTGCGCCAGATCCGCGCCGTCAACCACGTGCTGTCCGGGCAGCCCGCGGACGGCAGGCCGCTGGCGGCCCGCCTCCGGTCGGCCGCCCTCGGCGACGGCTGGGTCAGTGACGAGTACACCGTCCCCGCCATCGGCATGAGGTGGCCGCCCGCACTCGCCGTGCTGCGGCCGCTGGTCTACCGGGCCGCCGCGCCGGACATCCCGGAGGCCGAACGGGAGACACTGCTCCTGCTGTTCGAGGCGATCGCCGAAGGACCGCTCGCCGCGCCCGGGGGCGGTCTGCGCGAGATCCTGCTGGGCGAGCCGTACAGCAAGCAGGACCGGACCGGTCAGGTGCTGCGCCGGGCCGGGCGCACGGTGATCGTGCTGGGCCGGCAGAGCCGCGCCGCCGCCGAGGACCGCGTCACCTGGTCCGCCCTCGACCACGACCCGTCGGGCGGGTTCGGCGCGATAGCCCACTTCACCCTGGAGTCGGAGATCCGGTACTCGGTCGCGTTCCCCGCGGGCGGGCTCGCCGCGGTCACCCGGCTGCTCCGTGAGAGGGGCGCCGCCCCCTGGCGGCCGGACGCGCCCGCGGCGCTCACCGCCGCGACGGACGGCGGGCTGGGCCCCGCGCAGGCGGCACTGCTGCTCATCGGCCGGCCGCACCAGCCGGGCGCCGCCGAACTCGCCGCGATCGGGCTGAAGCCCCGTGAGCGGGCCCTGGCGGACGGTCTGCTGAACGCGCTCGACCCGCAGGACCGGGCCGCGCTCGTCGGGGCCCTGCTGCCCACCGACCCCGCCGGCCTGTGGACGTCCGGCCCGGACACGGCCGCCGCGGGCCGGGTGTGGGCCGAGCGCCTCGGCTCCCTGGTACGGGTGCCCGAGGACGTGGCCGCCTCGCTCACCGGGGTGTCCGCCGCCTCGGCCGAGGCCGTGCTGAACCCGGCGCGCACCCCGTGGCTGAGCCGGACCACGGTCCAGCGGCCCGACAAGGACGGCGACCTGGTCGCGGAGGACCCCTCCGCCGTGCCCTCCCGGTCCCACCTGACCGACGCCGTCGAGGCACTGGCCGCGCTCGCCTACACGCTGCCCCACGGGCACGCGCTGCGCGCTGCCCTGCCAGCGGGTCTGGAGGCCCTGCGCCGGCGCCTGGCCGACCCGGGACTGCTGCTCGACCTCGACCTCGAATGGTCCGACCGGGGCCGCTCGACGGCCTCCGAGCTGCGCACGGCGTACGGGATGCCCGCCACCGGGGGCGCCGACGCCCAGGGCGGCACACCCGCCGGTCACGCGCTCGTCCTGCGCCACTGGTACGGCGACATGGAGACCGTCCTGCTGCGCCCGGCCGCGCTCACCGGCCCGGACGACGCCGTGTTCGGACTCCTCGAAGGCATCGTGGGCCCCGCGCGGAGCAGCGGTCTGCGGGCGCTGCGGGCGGTTTTCGGCAAGGACCTGGAAGGCGCCCTCGCGGCCCACGCGGCCGACTTCACCGGCCACGCCCAGGACCCGAGCCTGAGCGTGCCCGATCTGGTCACCGAGGTCGCCGCGGCGCACGGCCTGGGCGAGGACGCGGCGGCGCTGTATCTGATGCTGCTCGCGCTGCCCGACCCGACGGACCGCGAGTGCGTCCGGTGGACCGGCTGGAAACCCGCCCGGGCGAAGAGGGCCCGCGCCGAGCTGGCCGCCTCAGGTCTGGTCGTCGAGGCCAGACGGGCGCGCGCCGGGCGGAACCTGTTCCTGCCCTGCGGCTGGCTCGACCTCAAGGCGCCCGCCCTGCCGGTGGAGCTGTGGAAGCGGGAGCTCTACCCGGTCCACGACCGCACCCGCACCGTGCCGCCGCTCCCGGTCACCGACCTGTTCGCCCGCGCCTGGGACCGTGTCCGGTCCGGCGACGCACCCGCCTACGAAGAACTCACCACCGGCACCACCCGGAAGGGCCGCAGCAAGCGATGACCACCACCCTCTCCCCCGCCCCGGCCCGCCAGATCGTCCCGCCCGAGGAGCGGTACGCCACCGAGCTGGCCTTCCTCGCCGCGTACGACGACGGGCCCCGTCCACCCGCCTGGCGGCTCACCCCGCGTGCGGTCGTCACCTTCGTGATGGGCAGCGGCGGCCGGGCGCTGCGGCTTCCCGACGGCCGCGAGGTCCCCGACGGCACACCGCGCCGCCTCACGGTCGAGGGCAAGTTCGTCGGCGACCGGGCGCTGGTCGAGCGGTGTGTCGTCACCCTCGCCGGTGAGCGCGGCCTGCTGCTCGTCGGTGAGCCCGGCACCGCCAAGTCGATGCTCTCCGAGCTGCTGTCCGCCGCGGTGTGCGGCACCAGCGGCCTGGTCGTGCAGGGCACCGCGGGGACCACCGAGGACCAGCTGAAGTACGGCTGGAACTACGCGCTGCTGCTGGCGCAGGGCCCGAGCGGCAAGGCCCTGGTGCCCTCGCCGGTGCTGACCGCCATGCGGTGCGGCGGGATCGCCCGCGTCGAGGAGGTCACCCGCTGCCTGCCGGAGGTGCAGGACTCGCTGGTGTCACTGCTGTCCGAACGGCGCATCGCCGTGCCCGAGCTGTCCGGCACCGACGAGGCCCTCGCACACGCCGCGCCCGGCTTCAACCTCATCGCCACCGCGAACCTGCGCGACAAGGGCGTCTCGGAGATGTCCGCCGCGCTCAAGCGGCGCTTCAACTTCGAGACGGTCGGCCCGATCCCGGACCTGGACGCCGAGACCGCGCTGGTGCGCAGTCAGGCGCGGGCCGCCGTGGAGCGCGCCGGGACGGCCTTCCAGGTCGACGACACCGTTCTCGAGGCCCTGGTCACCGCGTTCCGCGATCTGCGGGAGGGCCGGTCCGCGGAGGGCTGGGAGGTGGAACGGCCGTCCACCGTCATGTCCACCGCGGAGGCCGTCTCCGTCGCGGGCGCGCTGGGCCTGGCCGCGGCGTACTTCCCCGGCGACCGTGACGTCCTCGGTCTGCTCCCCGGCCATCTGCTCGGCGTGGTCCGCAAGGACGACCCGGCGGACGCGGCCCGGCTGCGCGGCTACTGGGACGGTCCGGTGCGGCGCCGCGCCGAGGAGGGCTCCGCCACCTGGCGCACCCTGTGGGACCTGCGCACGGTCCTGGAGGGCTGACGGCCGTGACCACGACCGACGGTGCGGCCGGCCCGGCCGGCCGCACCCCCGCCCCGCCCGCGATCCCGGGCACCCCCGAGGCGGCCGTCGCCGCGCTCACCGATCCGGCGGGGCCGTACCTGATCGGCGTACGGCATCACGCCCCGTCGCTGGCCGCCGCCGTCCCGGCACTGCTGGACGAGGCGAAGCCGGACGTCCTGCTCGTCGAACTCCCCGCCGAGCTCGAGGAGTGGCTGCCGTGGCTGGCCCACGAGGAGACCCGGGCCCCCGTCGCCCTCGCGGCCGCCCCGGCCGACACGGGCGGGGGCACCGGCCCGGCGTTCTATCCGTTCGCCGACTTCTCGCCGGAACTCGCGGCGGTCCGCTGGGCGGCCCGGCACGGCATACCGGTGCTCACCTGCGATCTGCCGCTCGCCGACCGTGCCTGGCACGGGGAGCGGCCGGGGCAGGCGGCGGCTGCGGAAGGCGGCGGCCCCGGGGCCGGGTCCCCGGAGCCGGGCGACAGCGGCCCCGGCCGGCCCCGGCTGGCCGCGGCGCTGCGGGAGCGGGTCAGCGGCCGGACCGGGGACGATCTGTGGGACCGGCTGGTGGAGGCCGCGGCGCCGGGCTCGCCGCCCGGTGCGCTGCGGCGGGCCGCGCTGCTCACCGGGTGGGCGCTGCGGGCGGACGCGGCCGCGTCCGGGGGCGTGCCCGAGCTGGATCTGCGGCGCGAGCGGTGGATGCGGGCCCGGCTGGCCGCCGCCACCGCGAACGGCGAGCGGGCGGCCGTGGTCGTCGGGGCCTTCCACGCCCCGGCGCTGACCGGGGCGTACGACGGCCTCGCGGCACACGGCACGGCGGTGTACGACACGGCGGCACACGGCACGGCGGCGGGGCCCGGATCCGCGCAGGTCCCCGCCGGCCGGGCGGCGTGGACGACGTCGCTGATCCCGTACACCTACGCGCTGCTGGACGAGCGGTCCGGGTACCCGGCCGGTATCCGGGACCCGGAGTGGCAGCACATGGTGCTCGGTGCGGCGGGCGACCCGGCCGCACTCGACGAGGCACTGATCCGGGCCGCCGTGGGGGTGTGCGGGGAACTGCGCGCTCTGGGACATCCGTCGGGACCGGCCGACGCGCGGGAGATCGTCCGGCTCGCCGGAGACCTAGCACGGCTGCGCGGTCTGCCCGCGGCGGGCCGGGGCGAACTGGTCGAGGCGGTGCAGACCGTGCTGGCGCAGGGCGAGCCGTACGGCCGCGGCCGGGCCGTGGCACGGGCGATGCAGCGGGTGCTGGTCGGTACGCGCGCCGGCAGCCCCGCGCCCGGTGCCCCGCGCAGCGGTCTGGCCCCGGCCGTGGAGGCGGAGCTGGCCGAGCTGGGCCTGCCGGGCCCGGACACCGGTGCCTCCGGTACGGCGCGGGAGCTGCGGCTCGACCCGCTGCGCTCCCCCCTCGACCGCCGCCGCGAGCTGCTGCTTCGCCGGCTCACGGTGTGCGGGGTGCCGTACGCGGAGACCAGGCGGGTCACCGGGGCGGGCGGTGCCGAGGCGCTCACCTCGCGCTGGGAGGTGCGCTGGACGCCCGCCACGGCGGCCGTGCTCGCCGCGGCCGGGACGCGCGGGGTCACCCCCGGCCAGGCCGCCGAGGGTGTGCTGCGCGAGCGGTGGCGCACGGAACGGGACGAGGGCGGCCCCACCGCCGGGCAGACCCTCCAGGGCATCGCGCAGGCGGCGCAGTGCGGTCTGCCCGCCCTCACCGACGAGCGGCTGGCGGAGAGCGCCGAGGTGCTGCCCTCCGCGGGCACCCTGCCGGAACTCCTCGCGGGCCTGGCCCTGCTGGACCGGGTACGGGCCGGGCACATCGCGGGTCTCGCCGCCGACGGCAGCCGTACGGCCGGCGCGGCTGCGGTGGCGGAACTGCTCACCTCCGCGGCGGTGCGGCAGGTGGACGGCCTGACGGGTTCGGAGGACCCGGCCGACGCCCACGCCCTGCTCGAACTCGCCCAGCGCGCCGACGTGCTGGGCGGCGTACGGCTCGCCGACGCGCTGGCACGGCTGGCGGCCGGCGGTTCCCCGCTGATGCGCGGCGCCGCCGGAGCCGTCCGGGTGCTGCTGGGTCACGAGGACGCCGGAGCGCTCGGCCGCCGCGCCGCCGCATGGCTCGACCCGGCCACCGGCCCCGAGGCCCGCGGCGCGCTCACCGCCAAGCTCACCGGACTGCTGACCGCCGCGGGCCCGCTGCTGGAAGCGGCGGGCCCCGCGCTGGAACCGCTGCTCGACCGGGTGTCCGAGCTGCCGGACCGGGACTTCCTCGACCGGCTGCCCGCACTGCGCGGCGGCTTCGACACCCTGAGCCCGGCGGCCCGTGACCGGCTGCTCGGCGCCGTCGAGGAACGTCTCGGCACCGGCCGGGTCGGCGACACCGGGGGCTTCGACCCGGCCGCGCTCGCCCGGTGGACCGGCGCGGACCTCGCGGCGCGGAGCGTCCTGGAGACGCTCGGACTGCTGCCTCCGCCGCGGGACCGGGCGGAGGAGGGCGAGGAATCCGCCGGCGACGAAGCGGTCTCGGGGACACCGGCGCACCACGCCTCCGAGGACCGGCTGCTGACGCCCGCCGACCGCTGGCGCCTGGTTCTGGGCCGCCGTGCCAACCGGCTGCCCGCGTCGGCGGCCGCCCTGGCCACCGCGCTGGACGAGCTCTACGGCAGCGGCCGTGGCGAGGGCAGCCGGGGCGACCTGGGCGGGGGCGGAGCGGGACGGGAGGCGCCGTATCCCGGGGTGCGGGAGTGGTCCGAGGAACTGGCCGCCCTGTTCGGACCCGGCGTCCGGGAGGAGGTGCTGGCGGCCGCCGCGGCTTCCGGACGCACCGACGTGCTGGCGGAGCTGGACCCCGGCAGCGTACGGCCCTCCGTGGATCTGCTGCGGACCGTGCTGCGGCACGCGGGCGGGCTGCCGGAGGCCCGGCTGGCCGCGCTGCGTCCGCTGGTCCGCCGCCTGGTCGAGGCGCTCACCCGGCAGCTGGCCACCCGCCTGCGGCCCGCGCTGCACGGCGCGGTGCTGCCCCGTCCCAGCCGCCGTCCGGGCGGTGGCCTCGACCTGCCGCGCACCCTGCGGGCCAATCTGGCCACCGCGCGCCGCGCCGCCGACGGCACGGTGCGGGTGATCCCGGAACGGCCCGTCTTCCGTACCCGCGCCACACGCGCGGCGGAGTGGCGGCTGGTCCTGGTCACCGACGTGTCGGGGTCCATGGAGGCGTCCACGATATGGGCGGCCCTGACGGCGTCGGTGCTGGCCGGCGTGCCGACCCTGTCCACGCACTTCCTGGCCTTCTCCACCGAGGTCATCGACCTCACCGGCCATGTCGGGGATCCGCTGTCGCTGCTGCTGGAGGTCAGGGTGGGCGGCGGCACGCACATCGCGGCGGGCCTGCGGCACGCCCGGGAGCTGGTCACCGTACCGTCGCGGACGCTCGTCGTGGTCGTCAGCGACTTCGAGGAGGGCTACCCGCTCGGCGGGCTGCTCACCGAGGTCCGCGCCCTGGTGGGGGCGGGCTGTCATGTACTGGGCTGCGCGAGCCTCGACGACGCGGGCCGCCCCCGCTACTCGACCGGCGTGGCCGGGCAGCTCGTCGCGGCCGGGATGCCCGTCGCCGCCCTCAGTCCGCTCGAACTCGCCCGCTGGGTAGGGGAGAAGATCGCATGAGCCCGGATCTGCCTCCGGTCGCGCCGTCCGTCACCGCGGCCCTCGTGGCGGCCCTGTCCCCGCGGCTGCGCAAGCGGCTAGACGCCGGTGTGGCCAAACTGGCGGACCGTCCCGCCGTCCGGGACGGCGGGACGGTCCGCATCGCGGTCGACGACACGACCGATCTCGAACTGCACGCGCCCGGCGGCGTGGTGACGAGCGCGGACGCGATCCGCTGCGGCTGTCTGCTGGCGCCCGACTGCCTGCACCGGGCCGCCGCGGCCTCGGCGGCACCGGTCGCGGACGCTCCGGAGGAGACGGACGGCGCCACCGCCGCCCCGGCCCCGGCGTCCGGCGCCTCCGCCCTCGGCCAGGCACCCGGACCTGACCTTCCCGGACCGGACTTTCCCGCACCGGACGTTCCCGGTCCGGACGCCCCCGCAGCGGTCACGGCCGGGGAGCGCGCCGCCGCACAGGCGGTGCACGACGCCACGGCCACCGTGCTGGAGGCGGGTGTCGACGGCGCGGGGGCCGTGCTCCAGGCGGAGCTGCTGCGTGCCGCGCACACCGCGCGCCTCGCGGGACTGCACCGGGCCGCCGCGTCGGCGGTCTCGGTGGTCACCGGTCTGCGCGCCGCCCGCTCCGCGGATCCGGCGTACCGCCTCGACGATCTGGTCGCCGCCGTCGGCGACACCCTGCGCACCGCGCACCGGCTGCCGCACGCCACCGGACGGGAACTGGCCGCCCTGCGCGGCGCGGCCCGCCGCCCGTACACCCCCGACGGCTCGCTGCGCCTGTACGGCCTGTTCTCCGAACCCGTCCTGACGGCCACCGGATACGCGGGGGCCGTCACCTGGACCGCGGACGCCGCAGGCCGTCTCTACACGGTCTCCGACGTCGCCCCGGGAGGTGCGGCCCGGGCCGCCGGCGCGGTGGGGCGCACCGTGCGGATGGGCGACACGGCGCTGACCCACCGTGAGCTGTCCCGGGCGGGGCTGGCCGTGTCCGGCGCCACGGTGTCGCCGTCGGGGCGGCTGGGGGCGGGAGCGGGCGTACGGGCCGTGCGGGCGTCGGGCGCCGCCTGGAGCGCCGAACCGCTGGAGCGGCTGTGGGCGGTGCCGGTCGCCGAGCAGGTGTCCCGTGCCCTCGACGACGAGGGGCACGACCTGCTGTTCCTCGACGTCACCCTCACCGGCACGGTCCGTGAGGCGTCGGGCGACTGTCTGCTCGCGGACTGCGGGGGCGTGCTCCTGCGGCTCGCGGCGGCGCACGACGATCCCGTACTGCCGTTCCGCGACAACCTCCGCCTCCTCGCGGCCGCCCCCGGCGCCCGGTTGCGTGTCGTGGCCCGCCTGACGCGTGCCCCGCTCCCCCGGGCACTGCTTCTGGCCGCCACCCGCCCCGGCGATCCCGGCACACCCGTCGACCTGGGCTTCGACCGGCTGCTGCGCGCCGACCTGCCCGCGCCTGCGGCGTCCCCGGCCGCGCCGACGACCGCGGCGGACGAGGCCCCGCTGCATCTGCTGCGCCGCCGCGTCGGGCAGGCCGTCTCCGGGGGGCGCCGGGTGCTGGCCTTCCCGGACGCCGGTTCTGCCGACGGCGGACGGCTGCGCGCGGCGGGGATGGCCACCGCCGGGGATCTGCTCGACGAGCTCCGGGCCGCCGCCGCGGACCGCTCACGGGACGCCTTCGGACGGCTCCTCCCGGCCGACACCGCCCGGTTCACCCGTGCCTGGCTGGCGTCCGCGTGCTATCTGGCCGAGGCCGAGCGGGCCCTGTGCACGGCGGCGTGGGGCGGCGGTGCCATGCGGGACGTGACGGCTCCCGCCCCGGCCGGAGGGAGGTGAGCACGGGCTCCCGCGCGGACGGTGAAAACGCGTCGACAGCGGACGGTCCGGCCCGGCAGGGTGGCTGCCCATGACGAGCAGCGACCTGTGGGACCGTGCCACCGCCGAGCGTTACGACGCCGAGGAGACCGAGCGGTCCTCGGCCGCCGTGCTCGGGCCGACCCTGGACTTCCTGGCCGGGCTGGCCGGGAGCGGCCGGGCCCTGGAGTTCGCCATCGGCACCGGGCGGGTGGGGGTCCCGCTGCGGGAGCGCGGGGTGCCCGTGGCGGGCATCGAACTGTCCGAGCACATGGCGGCGGTCCTGCGGCGCAAGGCCGGCGAGGAGACGCTCCCGGTGACCATCGGGGACATGGCGACGACCGTCGTCGCGGGTGAGTTCGCCCTGGTCTACGTCGTCTACAACACGATCGCGAACCTGCTCACCCAGGACGAGCAGGTCGAGTGCTTCCGCAACGCCGCGCGTCATCTGGCTCCGGGCGGCAGGTTCGTGGTGGAGCTGCTGGTGCCGCCGCTGCGACTCCTGCCGCCCGGTCAGGTCGCGGTGCCCTTCGACGTCTCGGAGCGGCACCTGGGCTTCGACACCTACGACCTGGTCGAGCAGCGGCTCGTCTCGCACCACTTCACCCGCGACGGTGAGGACGGCCGTTACCGGCGCGGCAGCTCCCGGCAGCGGTACGCGTGGCCCGCCGAGCTCGATCTGATGGCGCGGATCGCGGGCCTCGCGCCGGAGCGGCGCGTCGCGGACTGGGACGGCTCACCGTTCACGGCGGATTCCCCGAAGCACGTCTCGGTGTGGCGCAAGCCGCTGTGAACCCGCCGTGCGGCGCCGGGGCGCGGCACGCGGGGGCTGCTATCCGAGGAACGACAGGCGCACCTGGCGCCGGGGGTTGTCCTTGTTCGTGTCCACCAGGCACACCGACTGCCAGGTGCCCAGCTCCAGCCGTCCGTCCACGACCGGGAGCGTCGCGTGGGGCGGGACGAGGGCCGGCAGGACGTGGTCGCGGCCGTGGCCCGGGCTGCCGTGGCGGTGCTGCCAGCGGTCGTCGGCGGGCAGGAGGGTGTGCAGGGCGGCGAGGAGGTCGTCGTCGCTGCCCGCGCCGGTCTCGATGACCGCGACACCCGCGGTGGCATGCGGGACGAAGACGTTGAGCAGTCCGTCGCGGCCCGCGGCCGTCTCGCGCAGGAACGCCTCGCAGTCGCGGGTGAGGTCGACGACGGCCTCGCGGGAGCCGGAGGAGATGGTCAGGACCCGGGTGGTGAACGCAGCTGGCATGACCTCATCCTCGTCCATCGGCCCGCCCGGTGGCGCGGGAAGATCCTCGCATCCGGCACCGTTGGTTGATACGTGAACGACATGCGTGAGGTCGAGGTGGCCGTCCTCGGGGCCGGGCAGGCCGGTCTGTCCGCGGCCTATCACCTGCGGCGCACCGGCTTCGTGCCGGAGCGCGGCTTCGTGGTGCTGGACCACTCCCCGGGGCCCGGGGGCGCGTGGCAGTTCCGGTGGCCGTCGCTGACGTACGGCAAGGTGCACGGGATGCACTCGCTGCCGGGCATGGAGCTGACCGGCGCCGATCCGGCACGGCCGTCGTCGCAGGTGGTCGCCGGGTACTTCGCCGCCTACGAGCGTGCCTTCGGGCTGCGGGTGCGACGCCCCGTGGACGTCCGCGCCGTCCGGGACGACGCGGACGGACGGCTGCTGGTGGAGACCTCGGCCGGCACCTGGTCGGCACGTGCGGTGATCAACGCGACGGGCACCTGGGACCGGCCGTTCTGGCCGCGCTACCCGGGCCGGGAGACTTTCCGGGGACGTCAGCTGCACACCGCGGGGTACCCGGGGCCGGAGGCCTTCGCCGGGCTGCGGGTGGTCGTGGTGGGCGGGGGCGCCTCGGGGACCCAGCATCTGCTGGAGATCGCCCCGTACGCGGCCGCCACCACCTGGGTCACCCGGCGGCCGCCGGTGTTCCGGGAGGGTCCCTTCGACGAGGGCGCGGGGCGCGCCGCGGTGGCCCTCGTCGAGGACCGGGTGCGGCAGGGGCTGCCGCCCCGGAGCGTGGTGTCCGTGACCGGCCTGCCGCTCAGCGATGCGGTCCGGCAGGGCCTCGCGGACGGGGTGCTGGACCGGCTGCCGGTGTTCGACCGGATCACGCCCACCGGTGTGGAGTGGGACGACGGGCGGCGCGTGGACGCCGATGTCATCCTGTGGGCGACCGGTTTCCGGCCCGCCGTCGGCCATCTCGGGCCGCTGCGGCTGCGCGAGCCGGGCGGCGGTATCCGGGTCGAGGGGACCAGGGCGGTCTCCGACCGGCGGGTCCATCTCGTCGGATACGGTCCTTCGGCCAGCACGGTCGGCGCCAACCGTGCCGGCCGCGCGGCGGTACGGGACATCAGGAAACTGCTGGCCGGGGAGCCCGTCACCGTCTGACGCCCCTCCGGGTCACTTCGCCGCCGAGGGGTTCGCACTCCGCTGTGCCGCGTTGAACTCGGCCACGTTGCGCTGGTGTTCGGCGAAGTCGGCGGTGAAGCGGGTGTCTCCGGGCCTGACCGTGACGAAGTACAGCCAGTCGCCCGGCGGCGGGTTGACCGCCGCGTGCATGGCGTCCTCGCCCGGGTTGCCGATGGGCGTGGGCGGCAGCCCCATGCGCCGGTAGGAGTTGTACGGGCTGTCGAGCCCGGTGTCGCCGACCGTGGTCTTCAGCGTGCTGCGGTTGAGCGCGTAGTTCAGGGTGGAGTCCATCTGGAGCGGCATGCCTCTGGCGAGTCTGTTGAAGACGACCCGGGCCACCTTGCCCATGTCGGCCTTCGTCGCGGCCTCGGCCTGCACGATGCTGGCGACGGTGACGGCCTGGTAGACGTTCATGGCGTTGCGCTGTGCGCCCGCCGCGACCGGGGCACCGTTGAACCTGCGGTTCGCCGTGTCGACCATGACCGACAGCAGTTTCTGCGGAGCCGTCTTCCCGGGATCGGCGGGAAGCGGGTACGTGGCGGGGAAGAGGTAGCCCTCGGGGTTGCCGTCGGCGTCGTCCGGGAGTCTGAGGCCGGCCTTGGCGACCGACTTCTGGGTGCTGCCGGGCGGCAGGGCGAGGGCCTTGTCGACGGCCTGGTAGACGCGGCTCGCGCGCCAGCCCTCCGGGATCACCAGGGCGGTGGGCCGGGTCTCCTCGGCGCCGCCGAGCACCAGCAGCGGCACCGCCACGGCGGTGCCGGCCACTACGGCCCCGGTCGCGACCAGGACGAGACGGCCCCGGCGCGTCAGCCGGATCGTGCTCCGTGGCGGAGTGTTCGTCTGCATGCGGGCACGGTAACCCGCATACCGTCAAAAACCTGGCATATCGTCAGCTCGTCGGCTCCAGTCGGGCGTCCCGGCGCACCAGTGCCGCGTACCGTCCGTCGACACCGAGGAGTTCCTCGTGGGTGCCGCGTTCGGCCGTGTGCCCGGAGTCGAGGACCACGATCTGGTCGGCGCCGCGGACCGTGGACAGCCGGTGCGCGATGGTGAGCGTGGTGCGGTTGGCGGACAGGGCGTCGATGGCCTCCTGCACGGCGTGCTCGGTGCGGGTGTCCAGGGCGCTGGTCGCCTCGTCGAGGATGAGGACCGGCGGGTCGCGCAGGATGGTGCGGGCGATGGCCAGGCGCTGCTTCTCACCTCCCGAGAAGCGGTGCCCGCGCTCACCGACCACGGTGTCGTAGCCGTCGGGCAGCGCGGCTATGTGGTCGTGGATCTGGGCCGCCTCGGCCGCCGCCCGCAGTTCGCCGTCGGTGGCGTCGGGCTTGGCGAAGCGGAGGTTGTCGGCGACGGACGCGTGGAAGAGGTACGTCTCCTGGGAGACGACGCCGACCGCACGGGCGAGGGTGTCGAAGTCGAGGTCGCGCACGTCGACCCCGTCCAGGGTGACGCGTCCGCCGGTCACGTCGTAGAGCCGGGGCACCAGATAGCCCAGGGTCGACTTCCCGGCACCGGTCGGGCCGACGATCGCGAGACTGCCCCCGGCGGGGACGGTGATGTCGACGCCGTCGAGGACGGGACCGCTCCTGCCGTCGTAGCGGAACTCGACGTTCTCGAACCGCACCTCGCCCTTGATCCGGTCGAGGTGGACCGGGTCCTCGCGCTCGGTGATGTCGACCGGCAGGTCGAGGTACTCGAAGATGCGCTGGAACAGGGCGAGCGAGGTCTGTATCTGGACTCCCGTCGCCAGCAGGCTGACCGTGGGCCGGAACAGACCCTGCTGGAGCGAGACGAAGGCGACGATCGTGCCGATGGACGCCTGCGGACCGCCGAACTGGAGGGCCATCCCGGCGGTCCAGTAGATGACGGCGGGCATCGCGGCCATCACGATCGTGATCACGGCCATGCGCCAGCGGCCGGCCATGTTCGACCTCACCTCGAGGTCGACCAGACGCTCGGACTCGTCCGCGAAGGACGCCGTGAGCGACTCGGCACGGCCCATGGTGCGGCCGAGCAGGATGCCGCTGACCGAGAGCGACTCGGTGACGGTGGCGGCCATCGCGGCCATCTGCTTCTGGCGCTGGGTGGTGATCCTCTTGCGCTCGTTGCCCACCCGGCGGCTGATCCACACGAAGACCGGCAGCAGGAGCAGCGAGACCAGGGTCAGCCGCCAGTCGAGGGCGATCATCGCGACGACGGTGGCGACCACGCTGGTGAGGTTGGAGACCAGCGAGGTGGCGGTGGAGGTGACGGTGGCCTGCATGCCGCCGATGTCGTTGGCGATGCGGGACTGGACCTCGCCGGTGCGGGTGCGCGTGAAGAACGCGAGCGACATGCGCTGCAGCCGGCCGTAGACCGCCGTGCGCAGGTCGTGCATGACACGCTGCCCGACGGTCGTGGAGATCAGGGTCTGCAGCACTCCGAAGATGCTCGTCAGCACGGCGCTGAGGATCATGCCGAGGGCGAGCAGGCTCAGCAGACCCGTGCGCCGCTGGGGGATGGCGGTGTCGAGGATGGCCTTGAGCAGGAAGGGCGAGGCGACCGAGACCAGCGAGGCGGCGGCGACGAGGACACCGACGACCGCGAGACGGCCGCGGTAGGGACGGAAGAGCCGGAGGATGCGCCGCACCTGCCGGGGCTGTTCCCCGGCGTCGGCGGGCGGGGTCCAGGAGGGTTGACTGTCGGGATGCATGGGCTCCTACGGAGAGGTCGGCGCCGGCCGCGGACCCTGCCGGACCGGTTCACGGCCGGTGCCGGCGGTCCTGCCGACGGTGACTGACGGATCGCAGCTCATTGTTACCTATACTCACAATGAACCGCATCCTGTTATTGTTCCCGCATGACCTCCCCGGACAGCGACGCCCTGCTCGCCGAGCAACTGCTGCGTCTCACCCGCCGGGTGCACCGCATCCAGAAGCGTCATCTGGAACAGCGCGACCTGGGCATCACCCCGGCCCAGTCCCGGCTGCTGCGCACCCTTGCGCACTACGGCTCGCCGCCCCGCATGGCAGATCTGGCCGAGCGGCTGGAGGTGGTGCCCCGGGCCGTGACGACGCTGGTCGACGGCCTGGAGGCGAACGGCAAGGTGCGCCGGGCCCCCGACCCGACCAACCGGCGGGTCATCCGCATAGAACTCACCGAGGACGGCCGCAGGGCGCTGCGCGAACTGCGCGGCGCACGCCGGTCGGCGGCGGAGGAGATCCTGGCGCCGCTGACCGACGAACAGCGAGCGGTGTTCGGCGGCCTGCTGGACACCCTGATGGACGGGGACGCCGCCCGCCTCTGCTGACCCCGGGCACCCCGTGCGCGCCGGGCGCACGGGCCGCTCAGGGTCTTCCGGCCGGCTCCCGCCCCGGCCGCGCGGTCCGCCGACGCGCCGCCCGCCTGCCCCCGGTGCACCGCCGCGCACCGGTCCGCGGCGGCATCGCGCTCCGGATGATGGGACAGGGATCCGGGGGCGGCCGGACCTGCACGGCGGACAGCCGGTGCGGTGCGCCGACGTGACGGTTCCGTGCGCCGCTGTGGAAAACCGTTTGATTTCGTCGGCGTCCCGGCGCCAGTCTGTCAGCTCGCCGCCACCCGCCCCGCGGCGTCCCCCTCCCGTTCCCCTCCCCCTGACACGACGAGCCACTGGGACGTCATGCAGATCCAAGACCTACCGTTCTCCGACCCCGGTGTGCCGGACACGCGCTCGGGTCCCCGGTTCCTGTGGTGGCTGGGCCGGAACCAGCTGGGCGGCCAGTTCAGGTCGCTGGCCTGGGGGCTGGTGCACTTCATCGCTGTCTCCGGCCTCCCGTTCCTCGTGGGCCGTGCCGTGCAGGCGGTGGTGGACCGTTCGGGCACCCGGCTCGCCCTGACCGGCGGTCTGATGGTGCTGTGCGGCGCGGCGATCGCGCTGGGCGACACCTTTCTGCACCGGGCCGCGATCACCAACTGGATCACTGCCGCGGCCCGGGTCCAGCAGCTGCTCGCCCGCAAGGCCGCCGGGCTCGGCTCCGCCCTCACCCGGCGGGTCGCGGCCGGTGAGGTGGTGGCCGTCTCCACCGGTGACGTCGAGAAGATCGGCTGGTTCGTGGAGTCCGTCTCCCGTTTCACCGCCGCCGCCCTGACCGTCGTGGCGGTCTGCGTCGCCCTGCTGGTCTACCAGCCCGCCCTCGGCGTGATCGTCGCCGTCGGCCTGCCCGTGATGGCCCTCGCGGTGCTGCCGCTGCTGCCCCGCGCCACCCGGCGGGCCGACCTGCAGCGCGAGAAGGCGGGCCGCGCCACCGAACTGGCCTCGGACACCGTGGCCGGGCTGCGGGTGCTGCGCGGCATCGGCGGGGAGGAGCTCTTCCTCGACCGCTACCGCCGCGCCTCCCAGGAGGTCCGCCACGCCGCCGTGCGCAGCGCCCGGATGTGGTCTCTCATCTCCGCGATCCAGGTGCTGATGCCGGGACTGCTGCTGATCGCCGTCGTGTGGTACGGCGTCCGGCTGGCCCGCGAGGGCCGGATCGGCGTGGGCGAACTGGTCACCGTCTACAGCTCGGTGATGGTCCTCACCTATCCTTTGCGGCATTTCGAGGAGATCGCCATGGCGTACTCCTTCTCCCGCCCGTCGGCCCGGCGTGCCGCACACGTGCTGTCGCTGGAGCGCCCCACCGGCGCCGGGGGCGGGGGCGCGCGGGGGGCGGAACCGCCGTCCGGCAGCGATCTGTACGACCCCGCCACCGGTCTGCTGGCCCCCGCGGGCCTGCTCACCGCGGTGGTGTGCGGCGACCCCGACGCGGCGGGCCGGCTCGCGGAGCGGCTCGGCGGGCACCCCGCGGAGGGCGGCCCGTCGGTCCTGCTGGGCGGTGTACCGCTGGACGGGCTCCCCCTGGACACGGCCCGCAGGGCCGTCCTCGTCCAGGACAAGGACCCGGTGCTGCTCTCCGGTTCGCTGCGCGAACTCCTCGACGTGCCCGCCTCCGGCGGCGTGGGCGCCGGGGACGCGCTGGCCGCCGCACACTGCGAGGACGTCCTCGCGTCGCTCGTCGAGGGGTCGCTGGACGCCGCCGACCCGATGGACGCGCGGATCACCGAGCGCGGCAGATCCCTGTCGGGCGGCCAGCGCCAGCGGCTCGCGCTGGCCCGCTCGCTGCTGACGGACCCGGAGGTCCTCGTGCTCGACGAGCCGACCTCCGCGGTGGACTCCCATACCGAGGCCCGGGTCGCGGAGGGCGTACGGCGGCTGCGGGCAGGACGCACGACGGTCGTGTTCACCTCCTCACCGCTCCTCCTGGACCGCGCCGACCGGGTGGTGCTCGTCCACGCGGGCGAGGTGCGGGCGGTGGGCACGCACCGCGAACTGGTCCGCGCCGAGCCGCGGTACCGGGCGGTGGTGACCAGGGAGACCGGCGCCGAGCCCGGCGGCACCGCGGACGACGCGCCGGACACCCTGGAAGAGCTGGAGAAGCTGGAAGAGATCGAGGAAAGCGCATGATCGGCGTCGCACCACCGGTGTACGACCCCGCGGCGCCGACGACGGCGACCACACTGCCCGTCGGCGGCCCCGCGACGGTGCGCGCCTACGTGGCCGAGCTGCTGCGCAGACACCGCCGTGCCTTTGTGCTGCTCATCGCGGTGAACACGGCCGCGGTGCTCGCCTCGATGACCGGTCCGTGGCTGCTGGGCGACCTCGTCGAGCGGGTGTCGCACCCCGCGCGCGAGCTGCGCCTCGGGCCGACCGTCGCGGTGTTCACGGCAGCTCTGCTGGTCCAGGCCGTCTTCGTACGGCAGGTACGGCTTCGGGGCGCGGTTCTCGGCGAGCGGATGCTGGCCGACCTGCGCGAGGACTTCCTGGTGCGCTCGGTCGGGCTGCCGCCGGGCGTCCTGGAGCGCGCGGGCACCGGCGACCTGCTCTCCCGCATCACGACGGACATCGACCGGCTGGCCAACGCCATGCGGGAGGCCGTGCCCCAGCTCACGATCGGCGTGATGTGGGTGGTGCTGCTGCTGGGCGGTCTCGTGGTCACCGCCCCGCCGCTGGCCGCCGCGGTGCTGCTGGCCGTACCGGCGATGGTGATCGGCTGCCGCTGGTACTTCCGCCGGGCACCGTCCGCGTACCGTTCCGAGGCCGCGGGATACGCGGCCGTGGCCGCCGCCCTCGCCGAGACCGTGGACGCCGGACGCACCGTCGAGGCCCACCGTCTCGGGCGCCGCCGTGTCGAGCTGTCTGAGCGGCGGGTCAAGGAGTGGACCGCCTGGGAGAACTACACGCTGTGGCTGCGGTCGGTCCTCTTCCCGGTCATCAATCTCACCCATGTGACCGTCCTCCTGTCCGTGCTCATGGTCGGCGGGGTGTTCGTCCTGCACGGCTGGGTCGGCGTCGGCCAGCTGACGACGGGCGCGCTCATCGCGCAGATGCTCGTCGATCCGGTGAACCTGATCCTGCGCTGGTACGACGAACTCCAGGTGGCGCAGGTGTCGCTGGCCCGTCTGGTCGGCGTCCGGGACATCGAGCCGGAGGCGGGTGACGCCGGACCGGCGCCGGAGGGCCGGCAGGTGCACGCGGACCGGGTGCGTTTCGGCTACCGCGAGGGTGTCGACGTACTGCGCCGGGTGTCCCTCGAGGTGGCGCCCGGCACCCGGCTGGCCCTCGTCGGGCCCTCGGGGGCCGGCAAGTCCACGCTCGGGCGGCTGCTCGCCGGGATCTACGCGCCCCGGGAGGGGCGGGTCACCCTCGGCGGCGCCGAGCTGTCCCGGATGCCCGCCGAACGCGTCCGTGCGCATGTCGCCCTGGTCAACCAGGAGCACCACGTCTTCGTGGGTCCCCTGCGCGACAACCTGCTGCTGGCCCGCACGGACGCCACGGACACCGAGCTGTGGGCGGCACTCGGCGCGGTCGACGCGGACGGCTGGGCGCGGGCTCTGGACGACGGGCTCGACACCGAGGTCGGCTCGGGCGGACTCGCGCTCACTCCGGCCCAGGCCCAGCAGGTCGCGCTGGCCCGGCTGGTGCTGGCCGACCCGCACACGCTGGTCCTGGACGAGGCGACCTCCCTCCTCGATCCGCGTGCGGCACGCCATCTGGAACGGTCCCTGGCCCGTGTCCTCGACGGCCGCACCGTGGTCGCCATCGCCCACCGGCTGCACACGGCCCACGACGCCGACGTCATCGCCGTCGTCGAGGACGGCCGCATCTCCGAAGTGGGCAGCCACCGGGAACTGGTCGACGCGGAGGGCGCGTACGCGGCGCTGTGGAGATCCTGGCACGGGTGAGCCGGCGGCCGGGCGGCGCGCGGCGGGACACCTCGCGGCGGGGCGCCCTGCCGCGGGGCCGGGAAACGGCGGGGGACCGCGGCGGTCCGGAACGCGGCGGTGCGGACCTGCCGTCCGCGGTGTGCCCCCGCGGCCGTTCGGCCGGGACGCGGGCCCGGGTCGTCACCAGCGGGCGCAGGCGGCACGCGGTGACGTTGCGCGAGAGCGATCCCGGGTGGAAGGCTGGAGACGGCACCGGCTCGGGAAACGTCCGCGGGCCCAGCGGTCCGGCCACGGGGACGGTCGGTGTCCCGGGAGCCGGCGGGCCCGCCGCGGGCCGTGGCGACGGCCCCGTCCCCACCATCTGGAGGTAGCCGTGAACAGCGTCGAGGGATGGGGTGACGACGTCTACCAGCCCGACGGGTCCGAGATCCGCGAGGACTCGGGACTGCTCGACGTGGAGGACACCCTGGAGAACGACGGGGTCGATGATCCTCTCGACCGCGGCTGGTCCCCGCCCGAGCGGCCCTGGGCCGTGGAGCGCCCGGACGTGACGGCCGCGGAGCGGTTCCGTGGGGAGACCCTCGACCAGCGGCTCGCGGAGGAGGTGCCCGACATCACGGCACCCGACGGTGACGGCATCGGTGACTGTCCGGGCTCGGACGGCGAGGCCCTCGACAACGAGGTGGGCGCCCTGCGCTCGGGCCGTCTGGTGGCGCCCGACGAAGGGGCGCACGAGGACGACGAGAGCGCGCTGATCGCCACGGACGTCGGCATCGACGGCGCGGCCGCCTCCGCCGAGGAGGCCGCCATGCACATCGTGGACGAGGACTCCCTCTCCGGCTGACCACGGCCGGCCCGCACCGGCTGGAGGGGACGCACGTCCGGTACGGCCCGTGCCCCGGGCCGTACCGGACGTGCGGACCGTACCGGACGTGCCGGTCAGATCACATTGAGCGCGGCCGCGCAGCCCACTCCGCCGAGCACCATGAACACCGGCATGAGCACCTTGATCTCGACCCAGCTGCCGGCCCGGAAGCGCATGCCCTTGGGCGGGCCGATCGGGTACCAGCGCTTGCGGCCCAGCGGTATCGGCCACAGGATCGGGCAGCCCGAGACGGTCAGCGCGTCCCCGACGCAGTGCACCAGCGACCCCAGGAAGACCGGCAGGCCCAGCCACAGGTACCCCTGGCCCGGCTGGGAGAAGAGCCAGTCCGAACCGTTGCCCGGCTTGTCCAGGGTGCCCGCGAGGATCCACGCGCTGGTCGCCGCCAGCAGCCACACCAGGACGTCGCTGCTGGAGCCGCGGGCCGCCCGCCACAGCAGGCCCTCGATGGCGAGCACCATGAACACGAACAGGATCGCCAGCACCGCCCACCGGCCCCCGGCGATCGCCGCCGCCGAGCACACCGCTCCGGTCAGCACCGCCCAGAGCCAGGTGTGCGTGAGCGTGCGGTGACCGCCCGAACGGCGCGGGTCGCCCGGCTTGCGCGTCGACTTGTAGGCGGCGTAGGACAGTTTGTCCACCACTTCGCAGAGCCAGGTCGACACGGGGCCGAAGGCGCGGGAGATCGTGGCGGCCTTGTGGTCGAGGTCCGGGGCCAGTGCGGCGCCGGCGCATATCAGCGCGCCTACCAGCAGCACCGGCCAGGGCATCGTGTGACCGGCGGCGGCCGCGGCCGCTCCGACCCCGAGCCAGGCCGCGGCCCCCGACAGTGAGTGTGCTGGTCCCATCATGGCCGTTGCCCGCCCTATTCCTCGTGTACCGCTGTCCGGTTGACCGGGTGCGCCGATGCTGTGTCGGCGGGACAGCGTACCCGTCATGATCGTCGTACCGACATCCGATTCCCCTCAGGGGGACGACGGCAGGCAAGATGGGGGCGTGACCCTCATCGATCAGCTGCCGCCGACCGCCGACCCAGACGCCCTCTACGAAGCCTTCGAGTCGTGGGCGCAGGAGCGGGGTCTCACGCTCTACCCCCATCAGGAGGAGGCGCTGATCGAGGCGGTGTCCGGCGCGAACGTGATCGTGTCGACGCCCACCGGATCGGGAAAGAGCCTGATCGCGGCGGGGGCGCACTTCGCGGCGCTGGCCCGCGACGAGGTCACCTTCTACACGGCACCGATCAAGGCCCTGGTGTCGGAGAAGTTCTTCGAGCTGTGCAAGCTCTTCGGCACCGAGAACGTCGGCATGCTCACCGGCGACGCGTCCGTGAACGCGGACGCGCCCGTCATCTGCTGCACGGCCGAGGTGCTCGCGTCGATCGCGCTGCGCGACGGCAGGGCCGCGGACGTCGGCCAGGTCGTCATGGACGAGTTCCACTTCTACGCGGAACCGGACCGGGGCTGGGCCTGGCAGATCCCGCTGCTCGAACTGCCCCAGGCCCAGTTCGTCCTGATGTCGGCCACCCTCGGTGACGTCTCCTTCTTCGAGAAGGACCTCGCCCGCCGCACCGGCCGGCCCACCTCCGTCGTCCGCTCCGCGACCCGCCCGGTGCCGCTCTCCTACGAGTACCGGCTCACCCCGATGACCGAGACGCTCACCGATCTGCTGGAGACCCGGCAGGCACCGGTCTACATCGTGCACTTCACCCAGGCGCAGGCCGTGGAACGCGCACAGGCCCTGATGAGCATCAACATGTGCTCGCGCGAGGAGAAGGACCAGATCGCCGGGCTCATCGGCAATTTCCGCTTCACCACCAAGTTCGGCCGCAACCTGTCCCGCTACGTCCGGCACGGCATCGGTGTCCACCACGCCGGGATGCTGCCCAAGTACCGGCGGCTGGTGGAGAAGCTGGCGCAGGCCGGTCTGCTGAAGGTGATCTGCGGGACGGACACGCTCGGCGTGGGCGTCAACGTGCCCATCCGCACGGTGCTGTTCACCGCCCTGACCAAGTACGACGGCAGCCGCGTCCGCACCCTGCGGGCCCGGGAGTTCCACCAGATCGCGGGGCGGGCCGGGCGGGCCGGGTTCGACACGGCGGGTTTCGTCGTCGCGCAGGCGCCCGAGCATGTCATCGAGAACGAGAAGGCGCTCGCCAAGGCGGGCGACGACCCGAAGAAGCGCCGCAAGGTGGTCCGCAAGAAGGCGCCCGAAGGGTTCGTCGGCTGGACGGACAACACCTTCGAGAAGCTGATCGCCTCCGAACCGGAGCCGCTGACCTCCCGCTTCCGGGTGACGCACACGATGCTGCTGTCGGTCATCGCCCGCCCCGGCAACGCCTTCGAGGCGATGCGCCGGCTGCTGGAGGACAACCACGAGCCGCGCAGGCAGCAGCTGCGCCACATCCGGCGCGCCATCGCGATCTACCGGTCGCTGCTGGACGGCGGCATCGTCGAGAAGCTCGACGAACCCGACGCCGAGGGCCGTGTCGTCCGCCTCACGGTCGACCTCCAGCAGGACTTCGCGCTCAACCAGCCGCTGTCCACGTTCGCGCTCGCCGCCTTCGAACTGCTGGACCCCGAATCGCCGTCGTACGCACTGGACATGGTGTCGGTCGTGGAGTCGACGCTCGACGATCCGCGGCAGATCCTCGCCGCCCAGCAGAACAAGGCGCGGGGCGAGGCGGTGGCCGCGATGAAGGCGGACGGCGTCGAGTACGAGGAGCGCATGGCGCGCCTCCAGGACGTCACCTACCCCAAGCCGCTGGAGGAGCTGCTCTTCCACGCCTACCACACGTACCGCAGGAGCCACCCCTGGGTGGGCGACCACCCTCTGTCGCCGAAGTCCGTCGTCCGGGACATGTACGAGCGTGCGCTGTCGTTCACGGAGCTGGTGTCGCTCTACGAACTGGCGCGTACCGAGGGCATCGTGCTGCGCTACCTCGCCAGCGCCTACAAGGCGCTCGACCACACGATCCCCGACGACCTCAAGTCCGAGGACCTGCAGGACCTGATCGAGTGGCTCGGCGAGACGGTGCGCCAGGTCGACTCGAGCCTGCTGGACGAATGGGAACAGCTCGCGAACCCGGAGGAGATGACCGCCGAGGAGGCCCAGGAGAGGGCCGACGAGGTCAAGCCGGTGACCGCCAACGCGCGCGCCTTCCGTGTCCTGGTGCGCAACGCCATGTTCCGCCGTGTCGAGCTCGCCGCTCTGGACCAGGTGGACGAACTGGGCGAGATGGACGCCGAGTCCGGCTGGGACGCGGCGGCCTGGGGCGAGGCGATGGACAAGTACTGGGACGAGTACGAGGAGCTGGGCACCGGCCCCGACGCCCGCGGCCCCAAGCTGCTCATGATCGAGGAGGAGCCGCAGAACGCGCTGTGGCGCGTCCGGCAGATCTTCGACGACCCGAACGACGACCACGACTGGGGCATCAGCGCGGAGATCGACCTGACGGCGTCGGACGCCGAGGGCCGTGCGATCGTCCGCGTCACCGATGTCGGCCAGCTGTGAGCCGAGGAGAGCTTCGCCCATGACGAACCCGGCCGAGAGACTCGTCGACCTGCTGGACCTCGAGCGGATCGAGGTCGACATCTTCCGTGGCCGAAGTCCGCAGGAGTCGCTGCAGCGGGTCTTCGGCGGCCAGGTGGCCGGGCAGGCGCTGGTCGCCGCCGGACGCACCACGGACGGCGAACGACCGGTGCATTCCCTGCACGCGTACTTCCTGCGCCCCGGGCGCCCCGGTGTGCCGATCGTGTACCAGGTCGAACGGGTCCGGGACGGGCGCTCGTTCACGACGCGCCGGGTCGTCGCCGTACAGCAGGGCCGCACGATCTTCACTCTCACCGCCTCCTTTCACCGGCCCGAGGAAGGGCCGTTCGAGCACCAGCTGCCGCCGGCCCGCCAGGTGCCGGACCCGGAGTCCCTGCCGACGGTCGCGCAGGAGATCCGGGAGCATCTGGGCGAGCTGCCGGAACAGCTCGAGCGGATGGCGCGCCGTCAGCCCTTCGACCTCCGGTACGTGGACGGGCTGCGCTGGAACGCCGAGGACGTCAAGGGCGCCGAACCGCGCAGCGCGGTGTGGATGCGTGCGGTCGGCCCGCTGGGCGACGATCCCCTCGTGCACACCTGCGCGCTCACCTACGCCAGCGACATGACGCTCCTCGACGCGGTCCGCATCCCGGTCGAGCCGCTGTGGGGTCCGCGGAACTTCGACATGGCCTCGCTCGACCACGCCATGTGGTTCCACCGTCCGTTCCGCGCGGACGAGTGGCTGCTGTACGACCAGGAGTCACCGATCGCGACGGGCGGCCGGGGTCTGGCCCGCGGTCGCATCTACGATCTGCGGGGTCGGCTGCTGGTCTCGGTGGTCCAGGAGGGCCTGTTCAGACGGGTGTAGGACACCGGCCGGGCACGGCCGCGCCCTCTCTCCCGGCGCCGGCCGGGTCACGCCGTCGTGCGGCGGGGCACTCTGCGGCGCAGCCGGTCCAGCAGTCCCCGTGAGCGTCGCGGGGACCGTTCCGGTCGGCTCTCCGGGAGCACGCGGGCTTCCCGCCGTTCCGGTCCCGTCGTCGCGCCGGTGTCCGTCCGCGGCGCGGGCGGCACCGCCCGCGCCGCGGGACACGGCACGGGCCGCTGCGTACGGGCCTCCCGCAGGGCCTGGGCGAGGTCGGCGCTCAGCCAGTCGATCTCGTCCGGTGCGTCCGCCGTCATGAGCGTCCCGGCGAGCCGGGCGGCGGGGGATCCGGGTGCGCCGTGGGCGGGCGGTTGTGGACGGAGGCGGAGCAGTCGGGCCAGCTCGCCGGGATCCCCGACGAGGTCCGCGAGCCGCGCGGGGGCGAGGAAGGCCGCGACGGCCCCGGCTCGCTGCCAGGGGTCCTGGGCCTGCCGCAGCAGAAAGCCGAGATGGCGTGCGCGCCAGTTGCGGGGCCGCAGGTCGAGGCCCCCGGCCGGCTCGGCCCGCGGTCCCTCGGAGAGCCGGCCGGTCAGCAGCCGGGCGGCGTCCTGCCGGGTGGTGAACCGGGACAGTTCCTCGACGAGATACAGCCAGACCACGGTGCGGTAGCGGTTCAGACAGAACGTCGCGGGCACCAGCAGGCCCAGGCGTGCCAGACGGGTGAAGCGGGCCCGGGGCACCCCGAGTACGGCCGCGGCCTGGGCCGTGCCCACGACCCGGACACTGTCGCGCAGCGTGCTGGGGAAGCCGTCCGCCGAGCGCAGCCGGTCGATCTCGGCGCGGGGCACCCGGCGGCCCCGGGCTCCTTCACCGGGTACGGTGCGGATCCGTCCGAGGCGCACGCCGAGGTCCGGTTCGCTGCGTCTGAGGCCCAGTTCCCGGGCCGCACGGCCCGGGGCGTGGGCGAGGTGGTGCGGGCGTGTGACGGTGTCACCGGACATGGTCGGTCTCCCCCGTGGAGTGAACGGCCCGCGCCGTGTGCGCCGGGCTCCGGGAAAAACCGTAGCCGCACCCGCGACATCCGTGGCGGCCCTGTGGACAACTCCACGGTCGGGCGAAAACGCGCAGGTCAGAAGTCCGCGAAGGGGATGTTCTCGGGCTGGCGCGCATCCACGTCGAGGTGTTCGCCGACGCGGTTGACGAGAAGTGTCATCTCGTAGGCGATCTGACCGATGTCGGTTTCCGCACCGCTGAGCACGCACAGGCAGCTGGCGTTGCCGGCCGCGGTGACGAACAGGACGGCGTCGTCGTACTCGATCATCGTCTGGCGTACCCGGCCCGCGCCGAAGTGGCGGCCCGAGCCTTTGGCCAGGCTGTGCAGTCCCGACGCGACGGCGGCGAGGTGTTCCGCGTCCTCGCGGCGTAATCCGGTGCTCGCGCCTGTCACGAGCCCGTCGTTGGACAGCACCAGCGCGTGCCGTACGTGTTCGACACGTGCGGTCAGGTCGTCCAGCAGCCAGCCGAGTTTCTGGTTCTGTGCCATGGTCCGCTCTCCCCGTGAGACGTCTCCCCCGGCCCGGGGGAACTCGCCGCCAGCCTTCCCCACGTCGGGCGCCCGGGCAAGGAGGACGGAGTCATGGTCCGGAAGACGACCCACGGCGAGCGGCGGACGTTCGTCCCCCGGGGCACCCCGACCGGTCCTCTCCCGGTCCGGCCGGCTCGGGCGGCGCGGCTGTCCGGGACGGTGCGATCCGGCACGGTCGCGCACGCTCCGGTGACGGACCGGGAGCGTTTGGGGCGCCGGTACGGGATCATGCGTCGTATGAGCGACGACCACACGCACGTGCAGGAGTTCTTCGGCGCCCGCGCGGCCCACTGGGACAGCCGGTTCCCCGACGACGGTCCGGCCTACGCCGCCGCGGTCGCCGCGCTCGGACTGTGCGCGGGCGACCGGGTGCTCGACGCGGGCTGCGGCACGGGGCGGGCGCTGCCGCCGTTGCGCGCGGCCGTGGGGGCGTCGGGAGTCGTCGTCGGCGCCGATCTGACACCGGCCATGCTGGAGGCCGCCGTGCGGGCCGGCCGGGACCGTGCGGGGTGGCTGCTGCTGACCGATGTCGCCGCGCTGCCGCTGCGTTCCGGGTCGCTGGACGCCGTGTTCGCGGCGGGTCTCGTCGCACATCTGGCGCATCCGGCAGAGAACCTGAGGGAGCTGCGCCGGGTGGTGCGGCCCGGCGGCGCACTCGCGCTGTTCCATCCCGTCGGCCGGGCCGCGCTCGCTGCCCGCCAGGGGCGCCGCCTCACCCCGGACGACCTGCGCGCGGAGGCGAACCTCCGCCCGCTGCTCGCCGGTTCGGGATGGCGCATGACGTCGTACACCGACGAGGACGACCGGTTCCTGGCCCTGGCCGTCCGGGAGGACTGAGGGTTCCGTCCCGGGCAGGTGCGGCCGAGGGGGCTCCGGGCGCCGGCGTGGTCCCGGGCGAACCCGTGGGCGGCGGCGGGCGGCGGATCGGTACGCCGCGTATTGCACACCTCGTGACAACCGTGCCGGGTCCGCAATAGGGTGCGCGCCGTTGGACGAACCCCTGGGGAGGCTGGGATGGCCGGGACGGACGAGGACGCCGCCGTCACCGCCGCCGACGACGCGCTCTATGTGCTGACGGCGGTGCTGCTGACGCCCGCGCAGTTCCCGAGCGTGCTCGGCGACGACTATCCGGAGGCCTGCGCGGCACTCGGGCTGGCGCCGCTGACCGGCGGGTACGGACTGGTGATCGGACAGGACGGCGACGGTGCGCGCTGGACGGTGGTCGTCGACGACGTGTCGCTGGTCGCCGTCGCCATCGCGTCGTGGGACTGCGGGATGGAGTACGACCTGTCCCCCGGCGAGCGCACGGTGGTCGCCGCTCTTCCCGGCTGGCCCCTCGCGGTGGCCGTCGCCGCCCCGGGCGTTCCGGCCCCGCACGACCCCGGCCCCGATCTGGCGGACGGTCCCGTGCTGTCCCCGCCGGACACCGGCACCTGGGGGCCCGCGCAGCGCCGGCTGGGCGCCGACGAGATCGCACTGCGGTGGGCGGTGTGGCGGGAACAGATCGACGACGGCCTCTTCCTCCGCCGGCCCGAGCAGGTGTCCGGCGCCTCGGAGGACGCCTCGGGGACGCGGGACACCGGCCCGGAGGACGGTGACGGCCGCGCCGGCGGGAGCGGCGCCGGAAACGGACCGAGCGGCGGTACCGCGCAGGGCGAGGACGGGGTACCGCACGGTCACAGCGGCGTCCGGCGGGTTCTCGCCGAGGCACGCGCGTACGTGGATCGCCCGCCGCCCCCGGGCAGGGTCCGCTCCTCCTTCGCCCCGGGCGAGGCCCGGACCCTGCGGGCCGACGGTCCCGGCTGGTCGATGGTGGCCAGGACCGACGACATCGCCTTCGTGCTGCTCGACGACGAACCCGGCGAAGTGCTGCCGGTGGGCCGGGGTCCGCAGTTGCCCGGACTGCTGGAGGCCCTCGACAGACTGGCCGTGCGCCCCAGTTGAACCCGTGCGGGTCCGCCGGACGCGGCTGTCATGCCGTGCGGACCCTCTCCGAGAGGCCGGGGGCGGCCGGGACACTGCGGGTCAGCGGCCGATCTCCTTGCGGGTGACACGGCGCAGCCTGCGGCGCTGAGCGGGGTCCAGGGTGAGATAGGCGGCTGCCGGGACCCCCAGAACGATCAGGAGTGCGGCCCACCAGGGCAGCCAGATGAGCAGGATGAGACCGGCCGCCACTCCCCCTGCGGCGATCTTCGCGTTCTTCGACATGAGCGTCGCCTCCTTCGCGGCCACTGCCGCTCTCTGATGGGAGAACGGCCGCATGCCCGTCGCGGTTCCGGACCTCGTCCCTGAGACAACCCTGAGGTCCGTCCCCTACTGGTAGGACGCCCGGCAGGCCGGAAAGGATGATCCGCCGAGCGGGTGACGCCGGGTGTTCACCCCGCCGTCGTGCGGCGTTCCGGACGGAAGCCAACTCTGTTCGTTGTCACCGTTTTTGAGCACTGGAGGCCAGATGTCCCCGTACGCCACCGGCCGGCGCCGCGTCCACCGTTCCGTAGCGGCGGGTGTCCCCCTCGCCGTGCTGGCAGCCCTGGTGGCGGCCGCTCCGGCCTCCGGCGCCGGTCGGACAGACGGCGGTGAGGGCGCGTACGTCACCCGCCGGGCGACGCTCGGCGACATCCCGCTGGGGTCGTTCAGCAACGCGCTGCTGCCCGGGTCGGTGGCCGACGACCGGGGCATCGACCTCGGCGGCATCGGCAGCGACATCTACCCGGCGGGCCGCAAAGGTGAGTTCTGGACGGTCACCGACCGCGGGCCCAACGGCCAGATCAAGGTGGACGGCAAGAAGCGCCGCACGTTCCCGGTGCCGGGCTTCGACCCGGCGATCGTGAAGATCAAGGTGTCCGGCAGCTCGGTGAAGGTGCTCGACGCCGTTCCGATCACCACGGCGTCCGGCAGGGCCGTCACCGGGCTGCCCGATCAGGCCGGCCGCGACGAGGCACCGTACT
The DNA here is from genome assembly GCF_040644295.1 of Streptomyces sp. NPDC047000. Classification (NCBI taxonomy): domain Bacteria; kingdom Bacillati; phylum Actinomycetota; class Actinomycetes; order Kitasatosporales; family Streptomycetaceae; genus Streptomyces; species Streptomyces sp. NPDC047000. Next base: position 147,898 of record NZ_JBEYWE010000008.1, on the reverse strand, counting down.
CGTACGACGCCGGCACCCCGCTGTCGTACGACCCGGACGGTCTGGACACCGAGGGCATCGTGCGGGCCGCCGACGGCTCCTTCTGGCTCGTCGACGAGTACGGGCCCTCGCTCGTCCATGTCTCCGCCGGGGGCAGGGTGCTCACGCGTTACGTGCCCAAGGGCCTGAACCTCACCGGTGCCGGCTACCGGGTGGTGGAGGCGCTGCCGTCGGTCCTGCTGCACCGGAAGATCAACCGCGGTTTCGAGGGCCTGGCCCAGTTGCCGTCCGGGGATCTGGTGATCGCGCTGCAGAGCCCGCTGTCCCTGCCCGACGCGAACGCCGGGGACGCCTCGCGGACCACCCGTCTGCTGCGTTTCTCGCCGCGGAAGCAGGCGGTCACGGCCGAGTACGCGTACCGGTTCGACCCGGTCGACGTGGTCGACCCGAGCGAGGACGACACGTCCGAGCTCAAGATCTCGTCGGTGGTCGCCGTGGGCGGTGACCGGTTGCTGGTGGAGGAGCGCACCGACAAGGCGGCCCGGCTGCAACTGGTGCGGCTGGACCGCGGGTCGGACATCCTCGGTGGCCCCTGGGACGACGACACCACGTCCCCGTCCCTGGAGCAGCTCGCGGACCCGGCGGCCTCGGGCGTGCCGGTGCTCGGCAAGCGGCTGGTCGTGGACCTGGGCACGGTCCCCGGTGTGCCGGGGAAGATCGAGGGTGTCGCGCGTGTGGACCGCGACACGATAGCGGTCGTCAACGACAACGACTTCGGCATGACGGACGGCGCGGGCGCGTTCGACGCGCAGGGCCGACTGGTCGACAGCGGCATCGAGACGGCGGTGACGTACGTGCGGCTGCCGCACGGCATCTGACGGCCTCCGGGAGCGGGCGCCTTCAGGGGCGCCCGCCGCCCAGCACGAACGGGACGAGCGAGTCGAGATCGCTGGGCAGTTCGCTGGGCGGCTTCGTCGACGCCCCGCTCGGCAGCTCGCCCGACGCCCCGCTCGGCAGCCCTGAGGGCAGTGCGCCGGGAAGGCCGGTCGACAGCCTGGTCGGCGGTGCCGAAGGCGGTTCACCGGACGGCTCCGCCGGCAGGCTCGGCGAGAGTTCGGGAGAGGGGCCGGTACCGGCGTCGCTCCGCGCGGGTGGCCTGCCGTCCGCGGATCCACCGCCCGCCGATGTCATGAACAGCACCGCGGCGACGGCCGCCACGGCGACCAGCGCCGCCACCACGAGCAGCAGCGGGCCCGGGCGCCGCCCGGTACTCGGAGGTCCGGGCGGCTGCGACGGCAGGGACGGCATGTTCATGCCGTCAAGGATCTCCGGGCGGCGCCCGACACGCGACCCCCGGGCGGAGGTCGATATCCGCCGGTGCCGGGCTCGGGACGGTTTCGGGTCGATCGGGAAGCCTGCCGGAGAGCAGCCGGACCGGCCCCTCGCGGGGACCGGTCCGATGATGTGTGATGACGCGTACGCGCGCGCTGCCGGCAGCAACGGCGGCGCGCGCGTACGCGCGTGGGTCAGCCCCGGGCGCCGAGCAGGTGGTCCATGGCCAGCTGGTCGAGGCGCTCGAAGGCCATGCCGCGTGCCCCGGCCGCCTCGACGTCGAAGTCCTCGAACGCCGAGCGGTCGGCGAGCAGCGCCTGAAGACCGTCCGCGGCGGTCGGCTGGGTCAGCTCGTCCAGACGCGAGGCGCGCAGCGCCTCCTGGACCTCCGGGTCGGCGCGGAAGGCGGCGGCGCGCTCCTTCAGCATCAGGTAGTTGCGCATGCAGCCCGCGGCGGACGCCCAGACGCCGTCGAAGTCCTCGGTCCGCGGCGGCTTGAAGTCGAAGTGCCGCGGGCCGGTGTAGCCGGCGGTCTCCAGCAGGTCGACGAGCCAGAAGGCGGCCCGCAGGTCGCCGGCGCCGAAACGCAGGTCCTGGTCGTACTTGATGCCGGACTGACCGTTGAGGTCGATGTGGAAGAGCTTGCCCGCCCACAGGGCCTGGGCGATGCCGTGCGGGAAGTTGAGCCCGGCCATCTGCTCGTGGCCGACCTCGGGGTTGACCCCGTAGAGCTCGGGACGCTCGAGGCGCTCGATGAACGCCAGCGCGTGGCCGACGGTGGGCAGCAGAATGTCGCCGCGCGGCTCGTTCGGCTTCGGCTCGATCGCGAAGCGCAGGTCGTAGCCCTGCGAGGTGACGTACTCGCCGAGGAGGTCGAAGGCCTCCTTCATGCGGTCGAGGGCGACCCGCACGTCCTTGGCGCCACCGGACTCGGCACCCTCACGGCCGCCCCAGGCGACATACGTCTTCGCGCCGAGCTCGACCGCGAGGTCGATGTTGCGGATCACCTTGCGCAGCGCGTAGCGGCGCACGTCGCGGTCGTTGGCGGTGAACCCGCCGTCCTTGAAGACCGGGTGGGTGAAGAGGTTGGTGGTGGCCATCGGCACGGTCATGCCGGTGGACTCGAGGGCCTGGCGGAAGCGCTTGATGTGCGCCTCGCGTTCGGTGTCGGAGGACCCGAAGGGGATCAGGTCGTCGTCGTGGAAGGTCACTCCGTACGCGCCGAGCTCGGCCAGGCGCTGCACCGACTCGACCGGGTCGAGGGCGGGGCGGGTGGCGTCGCCGAAGGGGTCCCTTCCCTGCCAGCCGACGGTCCACAGGCCGAAGGTGAACCTGTCCTCGGGGGTGGGCTGGTAGTTCATGCCGCGGCTCCTTGCTTGCGACTATTTCGTCAGGGCGGTTTACAAATTAGTATGCCGACGCATCTCTGGGAAGGGACCGTGGTCCCGAAGAGGTGCTGCCCGGGACGTCCAGGTCCCGGGCATCCTGGAAAACTGCAGGTAGATCCCGCAGAGCCGCGGAAAAAATTAGGGAGAGCCCGATGTCAGCAGCCGAGGGTCCGCTCGTCGTCGGCGTGGACTCGTCCACCCAGTCCACCAAGGCACTGGTCGTGGACGCGGCCACCGGGCAGGTCGTGGCGAGCGGCCAGGCGCCGCACACCGTCACCTCCGGGGCAGGCCGGGAGAGCGATCCGCGCCAGTGGTGGGACGCCCTGTGCGCGGCGCTGGAGCAGTGCGGCGACGCCGCGCGCGAGGCCGCCGCCGTGTCGGTCGGCGGCCAGCAGCACGGCCTGGTGACGCTGGACCGGCACGGCGAGCCCGTGCGGCCCGCTCTGCTGTGGAACGACGTGCGCTCCGCCCCGCAGGCGCGCCGGCTGATCGACGAGCTGGGCGGCCCCAAGGCATGGGCGGACCGCACGGGCAGCGTGCCCGGTGCCTCGTTCACGGTGACGAAGTGGGCCTGGCTGGCCGAGCACGAGCCGGACGCGGTCCGGGCGACCGCGGCGGTACGGCTGCCGCACGACTACCTCACCGAGCGCCTGACCGGCCAGGGCACCACGGACCGCGGCGACGCCTCCGGCACCGGCTGGTGGGCGTCGGCGACCGAGACCTACGACGAGGAGATCCTGCGGCACGTCGGCCTCGACCCCGCGCTGCTGCCGCGCGTGGTGCGGCCCGGCGAGGTGGCGGGAACGGTGCGCGACAGCCACGACCTGCCGTTCGCCAAGGGCACCCTGGTGGCCCCGGGCACCGGTGACAACGCCGCGGCGGCCCTGGGTCTCGGGCTGCACCCGGGGACGCCGGTGCTGAGCCTCGGCACGTCGGGCACGGTCTACGCGGTTTCCCGGCGCCGACCCGCCGACCCGACCGGCACCGTCGCGGGCTTCGCCGACGCGCACGGCGACTGGCTGCCCCTCGCGTGCACCCTGAACTGCACGCTCGCCGTCGACCGCGTCGCGGCCCTGCTCGGCCTGGAACGTGAGGCGGTGGAGTCCGGCACCTCGGTCACCCTGCTGCCCTACCTCGACGGCGAACGCACCCCGAACCTGCCCCACGCGTCGGGACTGCTGCACGGCCTGCGCCACGACACGACGCCGGGACAGCTGCTCCAGGCGGCCTACGACGGGGCCGTCCACTCGCTCCTCGGCGCCCTGGACCTGGTCCTGGACGAGGACGCGGACCGCACCGCTCCGCTGCTGCTGATCGGCGGAGGAGCCCGGGGCACGGCCTGGCAGCAGACCGTACGGCGGCTGTCGGGCCGCCCGGTCCAGGTGCCCGGGGCCAGGGAACTGGTCGCCCTCGGCGCCGCGGCACAGGCGGCCGGACTGCTCACCGGCGAGGCCCCCGCGGCGGTCGCCCGCCGCTGGAACACCACCGCGGGCCCGGTCCTGGACGCCGTGGAACGCGACGAGGAGACGCTGGCCAGGATCTCCGGGGTACTCTCCGACGCGGCCCCGCTCCTGGACCGCGACGGGGACACCCGCTGACGGTACGTCCGACGGGACGGACCGCACCGGGTGTACGCCATCGACGAGGACTGAGGGAGGCATGGCCGCACCGCCGCACGAGACCCGTCCCGCCGGGCCCGGCCGCGCACTGCCCGACACCCAGCAGGGCATGCGCCGCCGCAACCTCGCCCGGGTCATGCACACCGTCAGCGCCGAGGGACCCCTGTCCCGGGCCGCCGTGGCCTCGCACATAGGACTGACGCGAGCGGCGGTCTCGACCCTGGTCGACGAGCTGATCCGTTCGGGGCTGCTGGAGGAACTCGGCCCCGAGCGGCCCGGCCGGGTGGGCCGGCCCGGGTCCGCGCTCGCCGTCAGCGGGCGCGGACCGGCCGGGATCGGCGCGGAGGTCGGGGTGGACCATCTCGCGGTGTACGCGGTCGACCTGCGCGGCGAGGTGCGGGCCCGGGCCGTGCGGCACGTCGCCAACCGGGGCCGCTCCCCCGAACCGGTCGTCGGCGAACTCAGCGCGCTGATACGCCGGGTCGTCGCCGACGCCGAGCGCGAGGGCCTGTGGCCCGCGGGCCTCGCGGTGGCCGTGCCGGGTCTGGTGGCCGGTGACGCCCGTACGGTGGTGCGCGCACCGAACCTGGGGTGGCACCGCACCGATCTGGGCGCCCTCCTGCCCGCCGGGTATCCGCTGGCCGTGGACAACGAGGCCAACTTCGGTGCCCTCGCCGAACTCTGGCTGGGCGAAGGGACCCCGCGCGACTTCCTGCACGTGTCGGCGGAGATCGGCATCGGCGGCGCGGTCGTGGTGGACGGCCGGCTGCTGCGCGGGACGCGCGGGTTCGCGGGCGAGCTGGGACATGTACCGGTCCGGCCGGAGGGCCCGCCGTGCGCGTGCGGCGGGCGCGGCTGCCTGGAGCAGTACGCCGGTGAGGAGGCCGTGCTGCGCGCCGCCGGCCTGGAACCGGGCGGGGACCGGGTCGGTCTGCTCGCCGCGCGGGCCACCGAGGGCGACGAGGCCGTACGGCGGGCCCTGAGCGAGGCCGGCAGGGCGCTCGGGATCGCACTGACCGGGGCCGTCAATCTGCTCGACCCCGAGGCGGTCGTGCTCGGCGGCGAGCTGGCCGGTGTGGCGCCGTGGCTGTTGCCCTCGCTGGAGGCCGAGCTGGCAGGGCGGACGGCACTGCCCGCAGTGCCGGTGTCGGTGTCGCGGCTGGGCCCCGAGGGTCCGCTGCTGGGGGCCGCCCACTCCGTGGTGCGCGGGGTGCTGGACGATCCGGCGGCCGTGGCGGAACGGGGCTGAGGGCCGCGGGTCCGGGAGCAACGCACCCGGAGAAGGGCTGAGTTCACCCGTTCGAGTGGCAGAGTTGTCCACACTCCGGGAGCCGTCCACCGGACCGTGTCATGTCCTTCTGCCCGGCCCGCGGTCGTCGTACCGTGATACGCACGAGACCCCGCCGCAGCGTGAGATGACGGGGCGTCACCCGCGGCCGGACGGTCCGCCGCGGACCCGGCACAGCGGGACACGGCAGGGCACGGCCGGTTCCCCTCAGGGGAATTCACCGGATCGGACTACGCGCGTTCGCAACTCCCGCCGTCGCGCCAGCGTTCTCCCCACGTACGGCGCCGTCCCCGCCCCACCCCAGAAAGGTCATCGCTCACGATGAACACGACGACGGACACATCACGACCGTTGCCGGGCAGGCGACGGCTCCTGAAGGCGGCGGCCCTCGCCGTCGTCCCGTACGCACTGCTCCCGGACGCACGGGCCGGTGCGCAGCCCCAGCCGGTCGACTACCCGCTCGCCGAGTGGCAGCCGGCGAGCACGTCCAACTACACCGTTTCCAGCCGTCCCAAGTCCTATCCCCTCGATCATGTGATCATCCACGTCACCCAGGAGACCTATCCGAGCACTCTGTCGATCTTCCAGAACCCGCAGAAGCAGGTGTCCGCGCACTATGTCGTGCGCTCGGCCGACGGGCATGTCGCCCAGTGCGTCCGCGAGGCGGACGTGGCCTGGCACGCGGGCAACTGGGACTACAACACCCGCAGCATCGGCATCGAGCACGAGGGTTGGGTCGACCGGCCCGCGTACTTCACCGACGCGCTCTACGAGCAGTCCGCACTGCTCACCGCTGCGGTCTGCGACACGTACGGCATTCCGAAGGACCGGGCGCACATCCTCGGGCACTACGAGGTCCCGGGCACCGACCACACGGACCCCGGCCCGAACTGGGACTGGACACGCTACATCAGACTGGTCAACGCGGTCTGAGCCGAGGACGACCGGGAGCGGTCCGCCGCGGTACACCCGAAGGAGTGCGGTTTCTGAGCCGTTGGCGCGTCATTGGCGCACTGTGACCCCCGGCCGCCACCGTGCCCTGGTGCACTTCCCCCTGCATCCTGCGACAGTCGACGCGACCTCAGGGGAATCGATGACGCTACGTCAGAAGTGCTCCACGGCAGGCAGAACGGCGCTGGCCAGAACGGCGCCGGCGGTCCTCACGGTGCTCGGTACGGTGATCGGCACGGCCCTGGCGGGGGCGGCACCGGCCGACGCCGCGGCGGGCACCGAGATCGCGCCGGGGGTGACGTACGAGCAGTTCGACATCCTCGCGGCCAGAGGCACGACACACGCCCACGTACTGAGCGTGGACCTGCGCAACCGGCAGGTGCGGCTCGATCTGCTCCACCCGGGAGCGGTGGCCGCCCGTGCCACCGTCTCCGCGCTGGCCCGCTCCGCGGGTGCCGTGGCCGCGGTCAACGGCGACTTCTTCGACATCACCGAGACCCAGCATCCCGGCGTGGCGGCGACGGGCGCGAGCGACGGCCCGGCGATCGCGAGCGGGCGGGTGCTCAAGGCGGCGGTACCGGACGGACAGCGTTTCGGTCCCGCACTGCCGCCCGGCACCACCACGAAGGACGTGCTCGGCGTCGGCACCGACCGCCGGGCCCGGCTGGACCGCCTCACACTGAAGGGGTCGGTCCGCGCGCCGGGGATGCGGTTGCCGCTGGGCGGGCTCAACCAGTTCGCCCTGCCGGTCGGCTCGGTCGGCGCGTTCACCTCGCGCTGGGGCGGCGTCTCCCGGGCCCGCGCCGTCTGCGGCACGGACACGGACCGGGCGGCGCCGTGCAGCACCGACACCTATGAGGTGACGGTCCGGCACGGGCGGGTGGTGTCGGCCTCGGCGGCCCCGGGCAGCGGTGCCATCGCGCGCGGCACCACCGTACTGGTGGGGCGTGAGGCGGGGGCGCGGAAGTTGCGGAGACTGTTCACCGGCGAGCATGTGACCGTACGGCAGCGACTGGTGGCCTCGGCGTCCCGGGGGGCGTACCGCTTCGCCGTCGGGGGCTTTCCGGTCCTCCGGCACGGGCGGCCACTGCCCGGCCTCGACACCACCGCCTCCGCGGTCCGTACGGCGGTGGGCGTCGCGGACGGCGGGCACCGTCTGCTGCTGCTCGCGCTGGACGGCGCGCCGGAGTACCGCTCCGGACTGACCCTCGCCGAGGTGGCGGTCGTCCTGCGGTCACTGGGCTCGTTGGACGGCTTCGGCCTGGACGGCGGCGGGTCGTCGACGCTGGTCGCCCGGCAGCGGGGAGCGTCGGCCGTCTCGGTGCGCAACCATCCGTCGGGCGGCGCGGAACGGCCGGTGCCCAACGGCATCGGGGTGTTCTCCACGCCCTGACACGGGCACCTGGCCGACGGACACCGGACCAGCGGGCAGCGGGCCGACGGACACCGGATTCACGGCCGCAGGCTGCTGACCAGGTCGGCGGTCGCGGTGAGCCCCTGGCTGATGGTCGGCGCCATGCTGGAGCCGGCCAGGAAGAACCCGAGCAGCACACAGACCAGGGCATGGGAGGGCTTCAGCCCCGCATTGCGCAGGTAGATCACTGCCAGAAGCAGCAGCAGGAGCACCAGAGAGATCGAAATCGCCATCGCGTACCTCCTCCGCCACGCCACGTCCGCTTCGCGGCGTTCGGCCGCAAGTGTGGCGTAGCGGAGGTTTCGTCCGGGCGGCTGACGTGTCCGCCGAACGAGTGGTGTCCCCACCGGCCGGATCCGGAGGGGCCGTCCGGCCGTGGCGAGGTGCCGAGGAAGGTCTGCCGGCCGTCGAGGCCATCGGTGGGGACGCGGTCCGGGCCGACGGCGAGCAGTCCGGTCCGCAAGGTGCCACCCGGCGGGACGGGTGCGGCCCCGCTCCGGGCGGGGCGGGGCCGCGCGGGAGAGCCCGGCCGGCCGGGTCAGGGCGCCTGGAGATCGGCCAGTCCGGCCAGGGCCGTGCGGTGGGCGCCGGCCGTGCCGTAGGCGATCGAGTCGGCCTTGGCCCGCTTGAGGCCGAGGTGGACCGGATGCTCCCAGGTCATCCCGATGCCGCCGTGGAGCTGCAGGGCCTCCTCGGCGGCGTGCACGGCGACAGGCGCCGCGTACGCCTGGGCGACGGCGACGGTCAGGTCGGTGTCCTGGCCGGTGGTCAGCGCGTCGGCGGCCGCGCGGGCGGCGGCACGGAGGTTGACGACCTCCAGCCAGAGCCGGGCCAGCCGGTGCTTGAGTGCCTGGAACCCGCCGACGGGCCGGTTGAACTGTCTGCGTTCCTTCAGGTACCGGACCGTTTCCGTCAGCGCTCCCTCGGCGAGGCCGAGTTGCTCGGAGGCGAGCAGTCCGGCGGCGGAGCGCAGGGCGTGTCCGACGGCGGGTCCGGCAGCGCCCAGACGGCGCCCCGGAGCGCCGTCGAAGGCCACGCGGGCCAGCGGCCGGGTCAGGTCGAGCGAGGTCTGCGGGGTCACGGTGGCATCGGCCGCCCGGACGGCGTACAGGCCACCGTCCGTGGCCGGCACCAGCAGGACGTCGGCGGCCACGGCGTCGGCGATGCCGGTCAGCTCGCCGTGCAGCCGGCCGTCCTCGGCCCGTACGGCCGGGAAGGGCGCGCCCGGGGCGAGGTGCAGGCCGACGGCGAGAGCGCCGACGGTGCGGCCGGAGGCGAGCGAGGTGAGCAGTTCGTCGTCGCCGCAGACCAGGAGCGCCTCGGTCGCCACGACGGCACTAATCAGATACGGCACCGGGGCGACGGCCCGGCCCAGTTCCTCCAGGACGACGGCGGCCTCGCGAGGGGTGGCGCCCTGACCGCCCAGCGACTCGGGCACCAGGAGTCCGGCGAGGCCCATGCCCTCGGTGAGCGCCTTCCACAGGGCCGGGTCGTGCGGCGTGTCCGACTCGGTGCGGGCGATCACACCGTGCGCGTCGCAGTGGTCGGTGAGCAGGTCACGGACGGCGGCGCGCAGCGCCTCTTCCTCCTCGGAGTAGAGCAGATCCGTCATCGGGCGAGGTCCTTCCAGGCGACGTCCTTGTCGGTGCGCGGCTCGGCGGGCAGGCCGAGGACCCGCTCGGCGACGATGTTCAGCAGGATCTCGCTGGTGCCGCCCTCGATGCTGTTGCCCTTGGCGCGCAGATAGCGGTAGCCGGCGTCGCGGCCGGTGAAGTCCACCAGTTCGGGGCGGCGCATGGTCCAGTCGTCGTACAGGAGGCCCTCGGCGCCCCGGAGTTCGACCTCGAGACCGCTGATCTCCTGGTTGAGCCGGGCGAAACCGAGTTTCATGCCGGAGCCCTCGTGACCGGGCTGCCCTGCGGCGAGCTGCTGGCGCAGCCGTTCGGCGGTGAGGCGGGAGACCTCGGACTCGACCCACAGCCGGAGAAGGCGCTGATGGAGGTCGTGGGTGCGCAGTTCGGGGCGTTCGCGCCAGGTCTTCGCGACGGGGCCGATCATGCCGCCCTCGCGGGGCAGCCGCATGCCGCCGATGGAGACCCGTTCGTTCATGAGGGTGGTCTGGGCGACCCGCCAGCCGTCGCCGACGTCGCCGAGGCGGCGGTCGTCGGGGATACGGACGCCGGTGAGGAAGACCTCGTTGAACTCGGCCTCGCCGGTGATCTGGCGCAGCGGCCGGACCTCGACGCCCGGGTCGGTCATGTCGCAGACGAAGTAGGTGATGCCGGCGTGCTTGGGGACGTCCGGGTCGGTGCGGGCGAGGAGGATGGCGAAGCGGGCGAGATGGGCGCTGGAGGTCCACACCTTCTGACCGTCGACCACCCAGTCTCCCCCGTCCTCGCGGACGGCGCGGGTGCCGAGGGCGGCCAGGTCGGATCCGGCGCCGGGCTCGCTGAAGAGCTGGCACCAGACTTCCTCGCCGGTCCACAGCGGCCGCAGATAGCGGCGCTTCTGCTCCTCGGTGCCGTAGCGCAGGAGGGTCGGCGCGGCCATGCCGAGGCCGATCCCGATGCGCCGCGGGTCGTTGTCGGGGGCGCCGGCGGCCTCCAGCCCGGCGTCCACGACGGCCTGGAGGGAGCGCGGGGCACCGAGGCCGCCGAGGCCCTCCGGGTAGTGCACCCAGGCGAGCCCGGCGTCGAAACGGGCCCGCAGGAAGTCGAGGCGGCCGGTCGTGGCGGGGGGATGCGCGGCCAGCAGCTCGGCGGTGCGGCGGCGCAGTCCGGCTGCGTCGGTCATGCCGCGGCTCCGTTCGCCGGGGCGGGCAGGACGGCGATACGGCCGGTGCTGGCGCCGTCGGCGACACGCTGCACGGCCGCCGCCGCTCCGGCCAGCGGTACCCGCTCGCTGACCAGCGGCTTGATCACGCCGCGGGCGGCCAGGTCGGTGAGCTGTTCGTGGCAGTGCCGCACCAGCTTGGGGTTCCTGGTGTTGTAGAGGCCCCAGTGCAGGCCGAGGATCGAGTAGTTCTTCACCAGCGCGTGGTTGAGGGCGGGGGCGGGGATGGTGCCGCCGGCGAAGCCGACGACGACGATGCGGCCCTCGAAGGCGACGACCTTGGCGGACTGGGTGTACGCCTCGCCGCCGACCGGGTCGTAGACCACGTCGGCGCCCCGGCCGCCGGTGGCCTCCTTGACGGCGGCCACGACGTCCTCGGCATGCCGGTCCACCACCGCGTCGCAGCCCAGCTCCCGGGCGACGGCGGCCTTGCCGGCGCCTCCGACGACGCCGATGACGGTGGCCCCGGCCGCCTTGCCGAGCTGTACGGCGGCGCTGCCCACCCCGCCCGCGGCGGCATGCACCAGGAGGGTCTCGCCCGCTTCCAGCCCGGCTCTGCGGTGCAGTCCGAACCAGCCGGTCTGGTAGCCGATGTGCAGGGCCGCGGCCTCGGCGTCGTCCAGGGCGTCGGGCGCGGGGAGCAGGGCGGCGGCGTCCGCGACGGCGTACTCGGCGAAGCCGCCGTACGGCAGGGCCGGGGTGGCGAGCACCCGGCGGCCGTCCCCGGTCTCGCCGCAGATCTCCACGCCGGGGGTGAAGGGCAGCGGGGGGCGGACCTGGTACTGGCCGCGGCACATCAGCACGTCGGGGAAGTTGATGTTGGCGGCGCGCACCTTCAGCAGGACCTGGCCGTCACCCGGGGCGGGCGCCGGTGTCTCCCCCAGGCGCATCACCTCACCGGGCTCGCCGTTCTCGTGCACTTGCCATGCCTGCATGCGGAGCCTCCAGGGGACTGCTGCGTCTGCGTCGTCCGGCCCGGTCCGTCGGACCGGGCCCTTCGCATACTAAGCGGTCGCTTGCTACCAGGGAACAGCTCGCCGCGGAAGAGCCCACCGGGTACCGGACGACAGCCACCGGCCCCTCGGGAGGACCGCAGGACGGGAGGGCCGCAGGACGGGTTGCGGGGAGGTCACCCCTTGCCGGGCCGTGCCCGTACGTGCATCCGTTCCCCCTGCGGCCCGAACAGGCTCAGGAACTCCACCGGCCCTTCCCCCGTCGACCCGAACCAGTGCGGTACCCGCGTGTCGAACTCCGCCGCCTCGCCCGCCGTCAGCACCACGTCGTGCTCCCCCAGCACCAGCCGCAGCCGTCCGGCGAGCACGTAGATCCACTCGTAGCCCTCGTGCGTACGCGGTTCGGGCTCGCTCCGGCCGCGCGGGATCAGGATCTTGAACGCCTGGAGGCCGCCCGGCTGGCGGGTCAGCGGCAGATAGGTGCGGCCGTGCCGCACGACCGGCTTGGCCCGCACCCGCGGGTCGCCGACCGGGGGCGCGCCGACCAGTTCGTCGAGCGGCACCTGATGGGCCTGGGCGATCGGCAGCAGCAGTTCCAGGCTGGGTCTGCGCAGCCCGGACTCCAGCCGCGAGAGGGTGCTGACGGAGATGCCGGTCACCTCGGACAGCGCGGCCAGGGTCACCTCCCGCTCCTTGCGGATACGGCGGAGCCGGGACCCCACGCCGGCGAGGACGTCATCGGTGTCGCTCATGCCCGTCATTGCAGATTCGGCAAGTGATTTTGTCAATCCGGCAGATCGTTCACCAGGCCGTCCGGCAGACCGACACGCCAGGCCGGCATGCCTGCTCGGCACAGCAGGCCGATACGTCAGACCGGTCCCGCCGCCGCGACGCCGGCCCGGCCCGGGTGTGTTCCGGCCGCCGCCGTAGCACCATGGCTGCATGCTGCTGGCCCGGCTCGCCCGTGTCTCCCAGGAGATCGCCGCCGCCTCGGCGCGGTCCCGCAAGACCGCCCTGCTCGCCGGCCTCTTCCGGGACGCGGAACCGGACGACGTACCGGTGGTCATCCCCTACCTGGCCGGGCGGCTGCCGCAGGGGCGGCTCGGCATCGGCTGGAAGGTGCTGGCCCGGCCGGTCGCCCCGGCCTCCGGCGCCACTCTGACCGTCCGTGAGGTGGACGCCCGGCTCACCGCGCTGGGCAAGGTCTCGGGCCCCGGTTCGCAGGCCGAACGGGTACGCCTGGCCGGTGCGTCGATGGGCGCCGCCAGCGAGGCGGAGCAGCGGTTCCTGCGCGGTCTGATCACCGGCGAGGTGCGGCAGGGCGCGCTGGACGCGCTCGCCGCGGAGGGCCTGGCCGCGGCCACCGGGGTGCCGGCCGCGGACGTACGGCGGGCGGTGATGCCGGCCGGATCCCTGGCGGTGGTGGCGCAGGCCCTGCTCACGGACGGGCCCGGGGCACTGGCCCGTTTCCGGCTGACCGTCGGCCGGCCGGTGCTGCCGATGCTCGCGCGGACCGCCTCCTCGGTGGCCGAGGCGGTGGGGAGACTGGGCGCGTGCGCGGTCGAGGAGAAGCTCGACGGTGTCCGCGTCCAGCTGCACCGGGACGGCGACACGGTCCGCGTCCACACCCGCACCCTCGACGACATCACCGGCCGGCTGCCGGAGCTGACCGCTGCCGCGCTGGAACTGCCGGACGAGCGGTTCGTGCTGGACGGCGAGGTGCTGTCCTTCGGGCCGGACGGGCGGCCCCGGCCCTTCCAGGAGACCGCCGGACGGGTCGGGTCCCGGCTGGACGTGGCGACGGCGGCCGCGGCGGTCCCGGTCGCCCCGGTGTTCTTCGACGTGCTGTCCGCCGGTGACCGCGATCTGCTCGACCTGCCCCTGACCGAGCGGCACGCGGAGCCGGCGCGGCTGGTACCGGAGCCGCTGCGGGTACGGCGGGCGCTGGTGGCGGGACCCCCGGACGTCGCCGCGGCGGAGGCGTTCCTCGCCCGGACGCTGGGGCGCGGGCACGAGGGTGTGGTGGTCAAGGCCCTGGACGCCGCCTACAGCGCGGGCCGGCGCGGCGCGTCCTGGTTGAAGGTCAAACCCGTCCACACGCTGGACCTGGTCGTCCTGGCCGCCGAATGGGGACACGGCCGCCGCACCGGCAGGCTCTCCGACCTCCATCTGGGCGCCCGCGCCCCGGACGGCTCCTTCGCCATGCTCGGCAAGACCTTCAAGGGGCTCACCGATGCCACCCTGGCCTGGCAGACCGAGCGGCTGCTGGCCCTGGCCGTCGAGGACGACGGCCGGGTGGTGACCGTACGGCCGGAACTCGTCGTGGAGATCGCCTACGACGGGCTCCAGCGGTCCACGCGCTACCCGGCGGGCGTGACCCTGCGCTTCGCCCGCGTGCTGCGTTACCGCGAGGACAAACGCCCCGAGGAGGCGGACACCGTGCGGAGTCTGCTGGCGGCACACCCGGAGGTACGGCCGTGACGGATCCCGGCCCCGGCGAGCCGCGTCCCGCGGCCGGTCGGCGCAGCGCCGGGCTGCTCCTGTTCCGGCACACCGCCGACGGCCCACAGGTGCTGCTCGGCCATATGGGCGGCCCCTACTTCGCGAAGAAGGACGCCGGGGCGTGGACGCTCCCGAAGGGCGAGTACGAGCCCGGCGAGACGGCCTGGGACGCCGCCCGCCGCGAGTTCCGTGAGGAGCTGGGGCTCCCGCCACCCGACGGGCGGGCCGTGCCGCTGGGCGAGATCACGCAGGCGGGCGGCAAGATCGTCACGGCGTGGGCCGTCGAGGCGGACCTGGACCCGGCGACGGCCGTGCCCGGCACCTTCACCATGGAGTGGCCGCCGCGCTCGGGGCGGATCTGCGAGTTCCCCGAGCTGGACCGGGTGGCGTGGTTCGGTGTCGGCCGGGCCCGTGAGGTGATCGTCAAGGCGCAGGCCATGTTTCTGGACCGGCTGACGGAGAACTCGCCGCAGTAGCCGTCAAAGCAGTCGCCGGCTGCCGTTGCGGTCGTCCCGTCCGCGCGGGAAGGTCGGATCAGATCCGCTCTCAGGGAGGTCGGTCATGCCCATCGCAACGGTGAACCCGGCGAACGGCGAGACGCTGAAGACGTACGAGGCCATGGGCGAGGAGGAGATCGAGCGCAGGCTCCAGCTCGCGGAGGCCACGTTCCGCACGTACCGGACGTCGTCGTTCGCCGAACGCGCCCGCCTTCTCGGCAGGGCCGCCGACCTGCTGGACGAGGACCGGGACGAGATCGGGCGCACCATGACGACCGAGATGGGCAAGCCGCTCGGCCAGGCCCGCGCGGAGGCGGCGAAGTGTGCCAGGGCGATGCGCTGGTACGCCGCCAACGCCGAGGCTCTGCTGGCCGACGAGGAGCCGGCGGAGTCCGACGTACGGGACTCGGGCGCCGCCCGGGCCACGGTGCGTTACCGGCCGCTCGGCCCGGTGCTGGCGGTGATGCCGTGGAACTTCCCGCTGTGGCAGGTGATCCGCTTCGCGGCCCCGGCGCTGATGGCGGGCAACGTCGGCCTGCTCAAGCACGCCTCCAACGTCCCGCAGACCGCCCTGTACCTGGAGGACCTGTTCCACCGGGCCGGCTTCACCGAGGGCTGTTTCCAGACGCTGCTGATCGGTTCGGGAGCCGTCGACGCCGTCCTGCGCGACGAACGCGTCAGGGCGGCGACGCTGACCGGGAGCGAGCCGGCGGGCCGGGCGGTCGCGGCCACCGCGGGAGAAATGATCAAGAAGACGGTGCTCGAGCTCGGCGGCAGCGACCCGTTCGTCGTGATGCCGTCCGCCGATCTGGACCGGGCCGCCCGGACCGCGGTGACCGCACGGGTGCAGAACAACGGTCAGTCGTGCATCGCCGCCAAGCGGTTCATCGTGCACACCGATGTCTACGACGCCTTCGCCGAGCGGTTCACGGCGGGCATGCGGGCGCTGCGGACGGGCGACCCGATGGCCGAGGAGACCGAGGTCGGGCCGCTGGCCACGGAGCAGGGGCGGGCCGACGTCGAGGAGTTGGTCGACGACGCGAGGCGCAGCGGGGCCCAGGTGCTGTGCGGGGGTGAACGGCCCGACGGGCCGGGCTGGTTCTACCCGCCGACCGTCCTCGCCGGCATCACCCGCGAGATGCGCATCCACCGCGAGGAGGCGTTCGGCCCGGTCGCCACGCTGTACCGGGCCGGTGACCTCGACGAGGCCGTGCTGATCGCCAACGACACGCCGTTCGGTCTGAGTTCGAACGTCTGGACCCGTGACGAGGCCGAAGTGGACCGGTTCGTAAGGGACCTGGAGGCGGGCGGCGTGTTCTTCAACGGGATGACCGCGTCCCATCCGGCGTTCCCGTTCGGCGGGGTCAAGCGGTCCGGGTACGGGCGTGAGCTGTCCGGGCACGGAATCCGCGAGTTCTGCAACATCACGACGGTTTGGCACGGTGCGTAGGGGTTGCGCGGCTACCATCCCCTTCGTGAACCGCGAAGTGACTCTGCCTCTGATCGTCGACGACCGCGGTGCCCTGCGGGTGGCCGCCGCCGATGTGAGCAAGCTGCTCCGCACGGTCGGCGGCCGGTGGCTCCGGCTGGTCGAGGACGGCGAGCGGGGGCTCGACGAGGACACGGTGGCCGCACTCACCATCGAGCTCGCCAAGCTGGCCGACCGGATCGACGTGGCGTGCATCGCGCACAGCAGCGGCGCGCCGTGAGCCGCGGCCGGCCGGCGACGCGGCCCGGGTTCCGAGCGGGCACCGGCCTGCCGGCCCGGCCGGACGGACCGCCGGCCTGATCCGGCGGTCCGCCGGTTTGGCCCAGCAGTCCGCCGGTCCGGTGGTCCGGCAATCCGGCAATCCGGTAGTCCGGTCGGACACGTCGTCAGTCCCGCGCGGCAGTCCGCCGGTCCGGCCCCGGCGGGCCCGGAGGCGTGCGTGCGGCTCCGGTTCAGGGGCATTCGGCGAGCGCGGCCCAGAAACCGGTCTCGTAGCTCTGCAGCAGCCGGCCGTACGTGGTGGCGAGGCGCTCGTCGAGGGTGCCCGTGTCCAGTGCCTCCCGTACGGCCGCCTCGGCGCGGCGGTCCAGCTCCGGGGCGGGCTCGGCGAAGAAGTCGAAGAACGCGCACGCCTCGTCCGGGAAGCCGTAGCGGCCGCGCAGTGCCTCGGCGATGGTCGCGCAGGAGTCGCCCCAGGCCGAGAAGTTGGCCGTCAGGGCGAGCACGGCGTCGGCGGGCGCCGCGTTGAGGGCGAGCCAGGCGACGCAGCCGGGGTACGCCTGGCAGCCGGGCCGGGGTTCGTAGGCGGCGGCCTGCCGCCCGTCCGCGCCGCAGGCCGCCGTGTACGCGGTGAGCCGCTCCAGTGCGAGGGTCTCGCCCTCGGCCAGCAGGGTGAAGAATCCGGCCGACTCCGGGGCGCCGGCGGCGCGCTGGGCCAGACGGAGGAACGCGCGGCGGTCCGCCGGGATCACCCAGCCCTGCTCCAGGCCGAGCGCGGCGAGCGTCGCGCGGTCCGCCTCACCGCGGGCGATCAGCGGGACGAGGGGGTTGGCGTGCGGGTCGGGGGCGAGCCTGTGGGCCATGCCGGCGAGCAGGTCCCCGGCCGTGTGCGCCATGGTGTCCTCCGTGGTCGTACGCCGCCGTACGCCGGCCGTACGCGGTTGCCGTGGCCCGTTCCGTGCGGCCACGGGCGGGTCCTGGGCCGAACGTACCGCCCCGGTGGGACCCTCGCCTGCCGGGTCAGGAGGTTCTCGCCCCCGCCGCCCCTTCCCGTCCCGTCACGGGGGCTCCGCCCCCGCACCCCTGCTCCTCAAACGCCGGAGGGGCTGAAAAGCAGCAGCCGGAGGAGTTGCGGGGCGGAGGCCGGAGGGGGGTTCCCTACCGGATCGGCATGCCGGAGAGGGTGCGGGCTATCACCAGGCGCTGGATCTCGCTGGTGCCCTCGAAGATGGTGTAGATGGCCGCGTCGCGGTGCATCCGCTCCACCGGGTACTCCCGGGTGTATCCGTTGCCGCCGAGGATCTGGACGGCCTGCGCGGTCACCTGCTTGGCGGTCTCGCTGGCGAACAGCTTCGACATCGATCCCTCGGCCGCGGTGAACCGCCTGCCGCTGACCGCCATCCAGGAGGCGCGCCACACCAGGAGGCGGGCGGCGTCGATCCGGGTGCGCATGTCGGCGATCTGGAAGGCGACGCCCTGGTTGTCGATGATCGGGCGGCCGAACTGCTCACGGGTCTTCGCGTAGTCGAGGGCGACCTCGTAGGCGGCGCGCGCGGTGCCGACGGCCATGGCGCCGACGGCCGGACGGGACGCCTCGAAGGTGGCCATCGCCGCGTTCTTCACCCTCTCGCCGCCGGACCTGGCCCTCTCGCGGGCCCGGGCCAGGCGCTCGTCCAGCTTCGCCTTGCCGCCCAGCAGGCAGGAGCCGGGCACGCGCACGCCGTCGAGGACCACCTCGGCGGTGTGGGAGGCGCGGATGCCGTGCTTCTTGAACTTCTGGCCCTGGGCGAGGCCCGGGGTGCCGGGCGGGACGATGAAGGAGGCGTGGCCCTTGGAGCCGAGCTCAGGGTCGACCACGGCGACGACCACATGGACGTTGGCGATGCCGCCGTTGGTCGCCCAGGTCTTGGTGCCGTCGATCACCCACTCGTCCTTGGCCTCGTCGTAGACGGCGCGGGTGCGCATCGAGGCCACGTCGGAGCCGGCGTCCGGCTCGGAGGAGCAGAAGGCGGCGACCTTGACATCGTTCGCGTCGCCGTACATCTGCGGGATCCAGGTGCCGATCTGCTCCTCGGTGCCGTTGGCGAGGACGCCCACGGCGGCGAGGCCGGTGCCGACGATGGACAGCGCGATGCCCGCGTCGCCCCAGAACAGCTCCTCCATCGCCATGGGGATGCCGAGGCCGGTGGGGTCGAAGTACTGCTGGGCGTAGAAGTCGAGGGAGTAGATGCCGACCTTGGCGGCCTCCTGGATGACCGGCCAGGGAGTCTCCTCACGCTCGTCCCATTCGGCGGCCGCGGGACGGATCACATCGGCGGCGAAGCCGTGCAGCCAGTCCCGGACCTCCTTCTGTTCGTCGTTGAGCTCCATGGTGAACTCGGCCATGTCCCCTCCAGCGGCGGCAGTGCATGTTACTTGCGGTAACAGGAGTCTGTTACCGGTCGGTAGGAAAAGTCAACTCCTGACGTCAGATCGGCAGCCAGTTCGATGGGGGACCCCCGGTCAGTGTTAGTTTGCGCAGGCGTCACCGAAACAGCACGGGTGGGGAGAGCACATGGACACCACGCAGCGGACCGAGCAGCAGCGGTCCGCCGACCGCCGACGGCGCGAACTGCTGGAGGCCGCCGACAGAGTGGTGCTGCGCGACGGTCCGCAGGCGTCGATGAACGCCATCGCCGCCGAGGCGGGCATCACCAAGCCGATCCTCTACCGGCACTTCGGCGACAAGGGCGGGCTGTACGCCGCGCTCGCCAAGCGGCACACCGACGCGCTGCTCGACTCGCTGCGGGCGGCACTGGACGCCCCGGCGGACCGGCGTGAGCGGGTCGAGGCCACCCTGGACACCTATCTCTCCGCCATAGAGGCCCGTCCCCAGGTCTACCGCTTCCTCATGCATCCGGCCGAGGGCTCCCAGAACGACCAGGGCTTCGACGTCGGCAAGCACAGCGCGCCCCTGCTGCGCAGGATGGGCGAGGACCTGGCGCAGGTCGTCGAGGAACGGCTGGACCTCGGCCCGGACAGCGAGCGGGTGGCACGGGTGTGGGGCCACGGGATCGTCGGCATGATGCACGCCGCAGGCGACTGGTGGCTCGGCGAACGGCCGTGCTCCCGCGCGGAACTGGTCAGGAGCCTCGCCGACCTCCTCTGGGGCCGGCTCGCGGCGGCCGGCGACCGGATCGGCGGTCCGGGATTCTGATCCTCCCGCAGCTCCGGGCCGCCGCGGCGAAGTCAGCGGTGCCACTCGGCGCGCGCCACCTGCCGCATCAGCCGCCGTCTGCGCCGGCCGGTGAGAAGGTCGGCGTAGAGCCTGCCCTCGAGGTGGTCGCACTCGTGTTGCAGACAGCGCGCGAAGAAACCCGTGCCGTGCACGGTCACCGGCTCGCCCGTCACCGTGAAACCCTCGACGACCGCGTGGTCGTGGCGTTCCGTCCCCGCCTCGAGACCCGGCAGGGACAGACACCCCTCCGGCCCCCGGACGACCACTCCGTCGGCCTCGACCAGGCGGGGGTTGACCAGATGGCCCAGGTGGCGCAGATCGTCGTCGTCGGGACAGTCGTACACGAACACGCGCAGCGGCACACCGATCTGGTTCGCCGCGAGACCCACTCCCCGCGACGCGTACATCGTGGCGAACAGGTCCTCCACGAGCGCCGCGAGGTCCGGGCCGAAGGCGGTGACCTCCTGGCACGGGGTGTGCAGGGTGTCCCCGCCGAGGAGGGTGAGGGGTCTCACGCGCCCGTGGGCGCCCGGGATCGAGCCGTGTCGCATGCCGGCAAGGGTACGGTCCTGTATGACACGCGCATGTCGCACGGGCCCGCGCGGCCCGCGCGGGAATTCGGGCGTGCGAATGTATCTCGATAGGCTGACCACCAACGTTGCCGTCAGGCAGAGGCACGGCGCGTACGCAAGGAGGATCGAGAACTGATGTCAGGCAACTCGGACCCGCTCACGCCGCGGGCCAAGCTGGCAGTGACCGCCGGCAAAGCGGTCGCAGCGGCGTCGCGTGCCGCCGGACGCGGCAGCGGATCGGTGATCGGCGGCCGGGTGGCATTGAAACTCGACCCCGACCTCCTCGGGCGGCTCGCCCAGCACCTGGACTGTGTCCTGGTCTCGGCGACCAACGGCAAGACCACGACCACCCGGCTGATCGCCGAGGCGCTGCGCGCCGCGGGCCCGGTCGTGTCCAACGCGCTCGGCGCCAACATGCCGGCCGGCATCACCTCCGCCCTCGCGGGCGGTTCGGACGCCAAGTTCGCGGTCATCGAGGTCGACGAGAAGTACCTCGCCGGAGTCGCCCGGGACACCGATCCCAAGTGCATCGCCCTGCTCAACCTCTCGCGCGACCAGCTCGACCGGGCCGCCGAGACCCGGATGCTCGCCGAGAACTGGCGCGAGGGCCTGGCCGGCACGAAGGCCTTCGTCGTCGCCAACTGCGACGACCCGCTGGTGGTGTGGGCCGCGTCGTCCTCGCCGAACGTGGTCTGGGTGGCCGCCGGGCAGATGTGGAAGGACGACGCCTGGTCCTGCCCGTCCTGCGGCGGTGTGATGCAGCGTCCGGGCGACGACTGGTTCTGCGGCGAGTGCGGCTTCCGCCGTCCCACGCCGAGCTGGGCCCTGTCCGGTGACCACGTCCTCGACCCGCACGGTTCCGCGTGGCCGATCCACCTCCAGCTGCCCGGCCGCGCCAACAAGGCCAACGCCGCCAGTTCCGCGGCCGTCGCCGCCGTGTTCGGCGTCCCGCCGCAGGTCGCCCTGGAGCGGATGTACCAGGTGCAGGCCGTCGCCGGACGCTACGACGTCGTCCAGTTCATGGACCGCGACCTGCGTCTGCTGCTGGCGAAGAACCCCGCGGGCTGGCTCGAGACGTTCTCCCTGATCGACCCGCCGCCGACCCCGGTGATCCTCTCGGTCAACGCCCGCGGCGCGGACGGCACCGACACCTCCTGGCTCTGGGACGTCGACTACACACGGCTGAGCGGCCACCCGATCTTCGTGGTCGGCGACCGCAAGCTGGACCTCGCGGTCCGCCTCGAGGTGGCGAACCAGCGCTTCCAGGTCTGCGACAACCTCGACCAGGCGGTGCAGCAGGCCCCGCCCGGCCGCATCGAGGTCATCGCGAACTACACCGCGTTCCAGGACCTGCGCCGCCGCGTCGGCAACTGACCACGAAGGGCGATCACTTGATGAGCGACAACCAACTGCGGCTGGTGTGGATCTACCCGGATCTGCTCAGCACCTACGGCGATCAGGGCAACGCCCTCGTCGTGGAGCGCCGTGCGCGGCAGCGCGGTCTGGACGTGGCGCGCCTCGACGTACGCAGCGACCAGCCGATCCCCACGTCCGGCGACATCTATCTGATCGGCGGCGGTGAGGACCGGCCGCAGCGGCTCGCGGCCGAGCGGCTGCGCCGGGACGGGCAGCTGTACCGGGCGGTGGAGAACGGCGCGATCGTGTTCTCCGTGTGCGCGGGCTACCAGATCCTCGGCCACGAGTTCATCAACGACCTCGGCCAGCGCGAGCCCGGCCTCGGCCTGCTCGACGTGACGACGGTGCGGGGCGAGGGCGAGCGGTGCGTCGGCGACGTCCTCGGGGACATCGACCCGCGGCTCGGTCTGCCCCCGCTGACCGGCTTCGAGAACCACCAGGGCGTCACCCGGCTCGGCCCCACGGCCCGCCCCTTCGCCACGGTCAAGCTCGGCCGGGGCAACGGCACCGGGGACGGCACCGAGGGCGCGTACAACGAGACGGTGTTCGGCACCTACATGCACGGCCCCGTCCTCGCCCGCAACCCGCTGATCGCCGACCTGCTGCTGAAGCTGGCCCTGGACGTGAACGCGCTGCCGCCGATCGACGACCGCTGGTACGAGGCGCTGCGCAACGAGCGCATCGCCTCGGCCCAGCAGCCCGCCTGAGGCCCGTCCGGCGGATCGGCCCGGAGACACCCGGGGCGTCCGTCGGGTGCCGCCGGCCGACGAACCCGACGGCACCCGACGGACGGGTGAGGGTGGTTCGGCTGCGCGGCGGGCGCAACGTCGGCGCGCCGGGTGTTCCTCCTCCGCGAACGCACCGGAGCGCACCGGACCGCGGCGAAGCCGGCGGGGGACGGAGGAGCCGGCGGGGGACGGCGAGGCGGCATCCCTCCGGCGGCGGACCGACGAGGACCGCCGGACGGGTGATGTCCGCCCGGCCTCCCGCGTGGTGCGGGCCGGGACCGGGAACCCGTGCAGGAACCTTCTGGCAGCCCGACGGCACGGTCGTCCCGGGCCCGCCTGATGACCGGTCCGCTCACCTGAGTGGACGCGTCCATCAGGCGGACGCCCGATGTGGAGACCCCCCGCCCGCCGTTAGGCTGGCCGGGACACGGCCGGACGACGTGGTCCGGTCCCCGGCTCCCACTGCGAAGGTATTCGGGCCATGCGCATCGGTGTCCTCACCTCCGGCGGCGACTGCCCCGGCCTCAACGCCGTCATCCGGTCCGTCGTGCACCGTGCCCTCGCCGACCACGGCGACGAGGTCATCGGTTTCCGGGACGGCTGGAAGGGCCTCCTGGAGTGCGACTACCTCAAGCTCGACCTCGACGCGGTGAGCGGCATCCTCGCCCGCGGCGGCACCGTCCTCGGCTCCTCGCGGGTCCAGCCCTCCCATCTGCGGGACGGCGTGGAGCGGGCCAGGGGACACGTCGAGGAACTCGGGCTCGACGCGATCATCCCCATCGGCGGTGAGGGCACGCTCAAGGCGGCCCGGCTGATGTCCGACAGCGGCCTGCCCGTCGTGGGCGTGCCGAAGACCATCGACAACGACATCGCGGTCACCGACGTCACCTTCGGTTTCGACACCGCCGTGGGCGTCGCCACCGAGGCGCTGGACCGGCTGAAGACCACCGCCGAGTCGCATCAGCGGGTGCTGGTGGTGGAGGTCATGGGCCGCCACACCGGCTGGATCGCACTGCACTCCGGCATGGCGGCCGGCGCCCACGCCATCGTCGTACCGGAACGTCCGTTCGACATCGAGGAACTGGCCCGCCGGGTCGGCGCACGGTTCGAGGCGGGCAAGCGGTTCGCCATCGTCGTCGCCGCGGAGGGTGCCAAGCCGCTGCCCGGCACCATGGCCTTCGAGGAGGGCGGCACGGACGTCTACGGCCACGAGCGCTTCGCCGGGATAGCGCGCCAGCTCTCCGACGAGCTGGAGCGGCGGTTGGGCAAGGAGGCACGGCCGGTCATCCTCGGACATGTCCAGCGGGGCGGCACCCCGACCGCGTACGACCGGGTGCTCGCCACGCGCTTCGGCTGGCACGCGGTGGAGGCCGTGCACCGCGGGGAGTTCGGGACGATGACCGCGCTGCGCGACACACGCATCGTGACGGTGCCGCTCGCCGAGGCGGTGGAGACGCTGAAGACGGTGCCCGCGGACCGCTACGCGGAGGCGGAGACCGTCCTCTGACAGCGCCCCGCGCAGCTCGCACCGCCCCCGGTCACAGAGCCGACCGGGGGCGGTTCTAGTCTGGTGCGGACAGACGGGCACGACCCCCAGGGAGCAGGAGCCGGCGGATGGACCACAGCGGGCACGGGATGACCATGGATCTGCCGCCGTTCACCCTGGGGCGCGGGCTCCAGTGGTCGGCGGACCCGTTCTTCCTGGTCGCCTGTGTGCTGGCGCTGGGACTGTACGCGTGGGGCGTGGTGCGGCTGCGGCGGCGCGGCGACAGCTGGTCGGCGGCCCGCACGGTGTCGTTCTTCACCGGGGTGCTGACCGTCGGACTGGTGATGTGCACCGCGCTGAACGACTACGGCATGGTCATGTTCAGCGTGCACATGGTGCAGCACATGGTGATCAGCATGCTGTCGCCGATCCTGGTCCTGCTCGGCGCCCCGATGACGCTGGCGCTGCGCGCACTGCCGGTGGCCGCCACCAAGGGCCGCAAGGGGCCGCGCGAGCTGCTGCTGATGCTGCTGCACAGCCACTACATGCGGTTCATCACCCATCCGCTGTTCACGATCCCGATCTTCATCGCGAGCCTGTACGCGCTGTACTTCACCCCGCTGTTCGACTTCCTGATGGGGTCGAGGACCGGACACATCGCGATGATGGTGCACTTCTTCGCCGTGGGCATGGTGTTCTTCTGGCCCATCATCGGCGTGGACCCCGGCCCCCGCCGGCCCGGGTACCTGATGCGGATGCTGGAGCTGTTCGCGGGCATGCCGTTCCACGCGTTCTTCGGCATCGCGCTGATGATGGCGTCGGCTCCGATGGTCGAGACGTTCAAGGACCCGTCCGCCTCGCTCGGCATCGACGCGCTGTCCGACCAGAACGCGGCCGGCGGCATCGCCTGGGCGTTCAGCGAGATCCCGACGGTGCTGGTGCTGATCGCGCTGCTGTTCCAGTGGTACGGCTCCGAACAGCGGCAGGCCAGGCGCGAGGACCGGGCCGCGGACCGGGACGGCGACAAGGAACTGCAGGCGTACAACGCCTACCTGGCCTCGCTGAACACGCAGGGCGGCCGCTGAGCCGTTCCCGGACGCCGTCCGGCCGCCGTGAGATCCCGGCCGGACACAGCCGGTACGGAGGCCGTGTTCCGGGGCACCATGGAAGGGAACCGACCCAGAGGAGGGTGTCGCGATGCCCGGTTCCACGGATGGTTCCACGGACGGCTCCACGAAGACCATGGGGGTGCTCACCGTGGGGGGACTCGTCGCGGTGACGGCCTACACGGTGGCACTCGGCAGCAACGGCTGGCTGTGGTTCGGCTGGGTCGTGCTCGGTCTGATCACCCTCGGCATGATCGCCATGCGGTCGCTGTGACGGTGCCGGTCGCCGTGACGGTACCGGTCCGGGTCACGGTGCCGGTCAGCGGCCTCACTGTCCTGCGATGCGGCCCGCCGAGTGCACCCCGGGCTGGTACTTCGGCAGCCGTACGGTGATCTTCATCCCCGCCCCGGCCGCGGTCTCGATGACGAGGCCGTGGCCGTCGCCGTAGACCTGCCGCAGCCGGTCGTCGACGTTGGACAGGCCGATGCCGCCGGACGGGCTGGCGTGGTCCGCGAGGATACGGCGCAGCAGCACGGGGTCCATGCCCGCGCCGTCGTCCTCGATGACGACCAGGGCCTCGGCGCCGGCGTCCTGGGCGGTGATGGAGATGTGGCACTTGCCGGCCTTGCCCTCCAGACCGTGCTTGACGGCGTTCTCGACGAGCGGTTGCAGGCAGAGGAACGGCAGCGCGACGGGGAGCACCTCGGGGGCGATCTGCAGGACGAGGGAGAGGCGGTCGCCGAAGCGTGCCCGGACGAGGGCGAGGTACTGGTCGATGGCGTGGAGCTCGTCGGCGAGGGTGGTGAAGTCGCCGTGCCTGCGGAACGAGTAGCGGGTGAAGTCGGCGAACTCCAGCAGCAGTTCGCGGGCGCGCTCGGGGTCGGTGCGCACGAACGACGCGATCACGGCGAGCGAGTTGAAGATGAAGTGCGGGGAGATCTGGGCGCGCAGGGCCTTGATCTCGGCCTCGATGAGCCGGGTGCGGGACCGGTCGAGGTCGGCCAGCTCCAGCTGCACGGAGACCCAGCGGGCCACCTCGCCGGCCGCCCTGACGAGGACGGCGGACTCGCGCGGCGCGCAGGCGACCAGGACGCCGTGCACCCGCTCGTCGACGGTGAGCGGGGCCACGACGGCCCAGCGCACCGGGCAGTCCGGGAGGTCGCACCGCAGCCGGAACGCCTCGCCCCGGCCGCTCTCCAGAGGCCCGGCGAGCCGTTCCGTGATCTCGGCGCGATGGTGGCCGCCCACGCCGTCCCAGACCAGGACCTCCTTGTCGTCGGCCAGGCACAGTGCGTCGGTGCCGAGCAGGCTGCGCAGCCGCCGGGCCGACCTGCGGGCGGTCTCCTCGGTGAGACCGGCCCGCAGCGGGGGCGCCGCGAGCGAGGCGGTGTGCAGGGTCTGGAAGGTGGCGTGCTCGACGGGCGTACCGAGCCCGCCGAGGTTCTCCGGCCGGGCGGTGCGCCGTCCCAGCCAGAATCCGGCGGCCAGCAACGGCAGCACCGCGACCAGGAGACCGGCCAGGAACCCGCTCACGGCGCCGTCTCCCGCAGCTCCTCCGTCAGGAGTTCCTCCGTGAGCAGTTCCTCCGGCAGATGGAAGCGGGCCAGGATCGCCGCCGTTCCCGCGGGCACCCGGGCCGGGGTGGCCAGGGACACCACGATCATCGTGAGGAAGGCCAGGGGGACCGACCAGAGGGCGGGCCAGGCGAGGAGGGCGTGCAGGGTGCCGCCGCCGGGAAGACCCGCCATGGTCACCGTGACGGCGGCGAAGGCCGAACCGCCGCCGACCAGCATCCCCGCGGCCGCGCCGGGCGGGGTCAGCCGGCGCCACCAGATGCCGAGGAGGAGCAGCGGGCAGAAGGAGGACGCCGAGACGGCGAAGGCGAGCCCGACGGAGTCCGCGACGGGCAGGGCGCCCGTCAGGGCCCCGGCGGCGAGCGGGACGGCCATGGCGAGGACGGTGCCGAGCCGGAAGTGCCGTACGCCCCGGGACGGCAGGACGTCCTGGGTGAGGACCCCGGCCACGGCCATGGTCAGGCCGGAGGCGGTGGACAGGAACGCCGCGAAGGCGCCGCCGGCGATCAGCGCGCCCAGCAGGTCGCCGCCGGTCTTGCCGATCATGCGGTCGGGCAGCAGCAGTACGGCGGCGTCGGCGTCGCCGGTGAGGGTCAGTTCGGGGGTGTAGATCCTGCCGAGGGCGCCGTACACCGGGGGGAGCAGGTAGAAGACGCCGATCAGGGCGAGCACGGCGACGGTGGCGCGGCGGGCGGCGACCCCGTGCGGACTGGTGTAGAAGCGCACCACGACGTGCGGCAGGCCCATGGTGCCGAGGAAGGTGGCGAGGATCAGCCCGTACGTCGCGTACAGCGGCCGTTCCTGGCGGCTCTCGGCGAGCGAGGGCGACATGCCGCCGCTGCCGCCCCGGTCGGCGGTGGGGACGGGGTCGCCCGCGGCGAAGGTGAGCCGGGTGCCGGCGGCGATGCGGTGCGGTCCGGCGGGGAGGCGGACCGGGGCCGCGGTGTGCCGGTGCCCGTCGACGGTGCCGGTCACGGTGACCGTCAGCGGGCGGTCGAGCCGCAGGTCGAGGGTGTCGGCGACGCGGACGGTGCGTGCCTCGCGGAAGGCGGCGGGTTCCTCGAAGGCACCGCGGGGGGCTCCGTCGTTCTGCCAGGCGAGGACGAGGAAGAGGGCGGGGACGAGGAGCGCGGTGAGTTTGAGCCAGTACTGGAACGCCTGGACGAAGGTGATGCTGCGCATGCCGCCCGCGGCGACCGTGGCGACCACGACGACGGCGACGATGACCCCGCCGAGCCAGTCGGGCGCGCCGGTGAGCACGGTGAGGGTCAGCCCGGCGCCCTGCAGCTGGGGCAGCAGATACAGCCAGCCGATGCCGACGACGAGGGCCCCGGCGAGGCGCCGTACGGCCTGCGAGGCGAGCCGGGCCTCGGCGAAGTCGGGCAGGGTGTAGGCGCCGGAGCGGCGCAGCGGGGCGGCGACGAACAGCAGCAGCACCAGGTAGCCGGCGGTGTAGCCGACCGGGTACCAGAGCATGTCGGGGCCCTGCACCAGGACCAGTCCGGCGATGCCGAGGAAGGAGGCCGCGGAGAGGTACTCACCGCTTATGGCGGCGGCGTTGAGGCGGGGGCCCACGGTGCGGGAGGCGACGTAGAAGTCGGAGGTGGTGCGGGATATGCGCAGGCCGAAGGCGCCGACGAGCACGGTGGCGACGACGACGAGGGCGACGGCGGGGACGGCGTAACCGGGGTTCACGGAGCTCAGCGGTCCTCCACGAGCCGCACGAAGTCACGTTCGTTGCGTTCGGCGCGGCGCACGTACCAGCGGGCGAGCAGCACCATGGGCGCGTACAGGGCGAAGCCCAGCACCGCCCATTCGAGGCGGGCGGCGTGCGCGGTCGCGGCGAACACCAGCGGGAGCGGGCCGACGAGCAGTGCGAGGACGGCGGCACCGGTGAGGCCGGCGCGCAGCTGGCTGCGCATGAGGGAACGGACGTAGGTGTGGCCGAGGGTGGTCTGCTCGTCGATCTCGGTGCGCGGCCGGTAGCCGGAGGCCCGGCGGGCCCGGCGGGGCGGTCCGGTGACGACGACGCGGCGCTCGGTGGGATCCACTGCGGCCTCCTTACCCGGCGGTCCGGCGCATCAGCAGGTCCCGCAGCTCGCGTGCGTGGCGGCGGCTGACCTGGAGTTCCTCGGCGCCGACCAGGACGCTGACGGTGCCGGCGTCGAGGCGGAGCTCGCCGATGTGGCGCAGGGCGACCAGATGGCGGCGGTGGATGCGGACGAAGCCGCGGGCACGCCAGCGCTCCTCCAGGGTGGAGAGGGGGATGCGGACGAGGTGGCTGCCCTTGCCGGTGTGCAGGCGGGCGTAGTCGCCGCGGGCCTCGACGTGGGTGATGTCGCCGACGGCGACGAAGCGGGTGACGCCGCCCAGCTCCACCGGTATGTGGTCGGGGTCGGGTTCGTGGACGGGGATGCGCGGGGCGGCGCCGCGCAGTTCGCCGGCGCGGCGCACGGCTTCGGCGAGGCGTTCCTTGCGGACGGGCTTGAGGACGTAGTCGACGGCGTCCAGGTCGAAGGCGCGTACCGCGAAGTCCTCGTGGGCGGTGACGAAGACGACCAGCGGCGGGCGGGCGAAGCCGGTGAGCAGGCGGGCCAGCTCCAGGCCGTCGAGGCCGGGCATCTGCACGTCGAGGAAGACGACGTCGACGGCCTCGGGTCCGTCGGGTCCCGACTCCAGGGCGCGGGTGATGCGGCGCAGCGCCTCGGTGGCGTCGCTCGCGCCCTCCGCGCTGCCGATGCGGGGGTCCGCGTGCAGCAGGTACAGCAGTTCCTCCAGGGAGGGGCGTTCGTCGTCGACGGCGAGGGCGCGCAGCATGAACGTGGAGTGTAGGGGCGATCCGGACGGCTGCACATGTATCCGGCGTCACCCTTGCGGCCGGCCGCGACGGACGGCGCGGCGGATCCGGGGCCGTACCGTGCTGGATACAGTGCCGCCATGAACAGCAGGAACGTTCCGTTCGACGACCTCGACCGGAAGATCGTCACCGCCCTGATGGCGAACGCGAGGAGCAGTTTCGCCGAGATCGGCACGGACATCGGACTGTCGGCGACCGCGGTCAAGCGGCGGGTGGACCGGCTGCGCGAGACGGGGGTGATCACCGGGTTCACGGCGACGGTGCGGCCGGCCGCGCTGGGCTGGCGCACGGAGGCGTACGTCGAGGTGTACTGCGAGGGCGCGGCCCCGCCGCGGCGGCTGACGGAAGTGGTCCGCAACCATCCGGAGATCACCGCGGCGATGACGGTGACCGGCGGCGCGGACGCGCTGCTGCATGTGCGGGCGCGCGACGTGGAGCACTTCGAGGAGGTACTGGAGCGGATCCGCACCGAGCCGTTCATCCGCAAGACGATCAGTGTGATGGTGCTGTCCCATCTCCTCCCGGACGCCCCGGAGGCCGGCGCCAGCCAGCCCGCACCAGACGTGCGCTGAACCGGCGAAACAAGCAGCGTTCCTGCGTGGACGCGCATGAATCTTCACTTGTCGCGCGCCTAGTTCATTCTTACCGTTGTGTCAACCCTCGCCCGACATCCGCAGGAAAGCGGAGGAATACCTCTGTGCCCGACACCCGTGTGCCGCGCCCCAGGCGCTTCCTCGTATGCGAGCCCAGACATTTCACCGTCCGGTACGCCATCAATCCCTGGATGCATCCCGATGTCCGCGTCGACGTCGACCTGGCCCGGGAGCAGTGGCAGGCGCTGATCAGCGCCTACCGTGCCCACGGCCACGCCGTCGACGCCGTCGACCCGGTCCCCGGGCTGCCGGACATGGTCTTCGCGGCCAACTCCGCGGTCGTCGTGGGCGGCCGTGTCTTCGGTTCCCTCTTCCACGCGCCCGAGCGGCGCCCCGAGTCCGATCACTACGACTCCTGGTTCCGCGGCGCGGGCTACGCCGTGCACCGGCCCGGCTCGGTGTCCGAGGGCGAGGGAGACCTCGTCTGGACGGGCCGCTATCTGCTGGCGGGCCACGGTTTCCGCACGACGCGTGAGGCGCACCGCGAGGCGCAGGAGTTCTTCGGGCACCCGGTGATCAGCCTGACCCTGGTCGACCCGTACTTCTACCATCTGGACACGGCGCTGTTCGTGCTGGACGACGGCGGGGCCACCGGCCGCGGCAACAACATCGTGTACTACCCCGAGGCGTTCTCGGCGGGCAGCCGTGAGGTGCTGCGGCGGCTGTACCCGGGCGCCGTGGAGGCCACCCGCGACGACGCGCTGGCGTGGGGTCTGAACTCCGTGTCCGACGGCCGTCATGTGTTCATCGCACCGCAGGCCGAGGCGCTGGCCGTCCGCCTCACCGCCCGCGGCTACGTCCCGGTCCCCGTCGACCTGTCCGAGTTCCACAAGGCAGGCGGCGGTATCAAGTGCTGCACCCAGGAGATCCGCTGATGACCGCACCCGTCCGTACCCGTACGTCCGCCGAGCTGATCCGTGCCGAGGAGCCGGTCCTCGCGCACAACTACCATCCGCTGCCGGTGGTCGTCGCTCATGCCGAGGGCGCCTGGGTGGAGGACGTCGAGGGCCGCCGCTACCTCGACATGCTGGCCGGTTACTCGGCCCTCAACTTCGGTCACCGCCACCCGGCGCTGATCGAGGCGGCACACCGCCAGCTGGACCTGCTGACGCTGACCTCACGGGCCTTCCACAACGACCGGCTGGCCGTGTTCGCGGAGCGTCTGGTGGCGCTGACCGGCCAGGACATGATGCTGCCGATGAACACGGGCGCGGAGGCGGTGGAGAGCGCCATCAAGATCGCCCGCAAGTGGGCGTACGAGGTGAAGGGCGTCCCCGCCGACCGGGCGACCGTCGTGGTCGCGGCGGACAACTTCCACGGCCGGACGACGACGATCGTCAGCTTCTCCACCGACGAGACCGCCCGGGCCGGCTTCGGGCCCTTCACGCCCGGGTTCAGAATCGTCCCCTACAACGACCTGGCCGCGCTGGAGGCCGCCGTCGACGAGACGACGGCGGCGGTGCTGATCGAGCCGGTCCAGGGCGAGGCCGGGGTGATCGTCCCGGACGACGGCTATCTGGCCGGGGTGCGGGAGCTGACCCGGCGGGCGGGGTGCCTGTTCGTCGCCGACGAGATCCAGTCGGGGCTCGGGCGCACCGGGCGGACACTCGCCGTGGAGCACGAGGGCGTGGTACCGGACCTGGTGCTGCTGGGGAAGGCCCTGGGCGGCGGCATCGTGCCGGTGTCTGCGGTGGTCGGACGCCGGGACGTGCTGGGCGTGCTGCGGCCGGGCGAGCACGGCTCGACGTTCGGCGGCAACCCGCTGGCGGCGGCGGTCGGCACGGCGGTCGTCGAGCTGCTGGAGACCGGCGAGTTCCAGCACCGGGCGGCCGAGCTGGGCACGGTGCTGCGGGACGGGCTGACGGAGCTGGTCGGCGAGGGCGTCGTCGGGTTCCGCTCGCGGGGCCTGTGGGCGGGCGTGGACGTCGACCCGGCGATCGGTACGGGGCGTGAGGTCAGTGAGCGGCTGATGGCGGCGGGCGTGCTGGTCAAGGACACCCACGGCTCCACGATCCGGCTGGCGCCGCCGCTGACCGTCACCGCGGAGGAACTGCGGTCGGCGCTGGGGACGCTGAAGGGGGTCCTCGCACAGGGGGCACTCACCCAGGGGGCGTGAGGGCCGGACCGGGCCGGACCGGGCCGCCGGCTTGCGTCCGGCGGTCCGGCCGGGGCCGGCAGGGGCACGGCACGGTCCGGTGACCCCGGCAGGCGCGCGCGGCCGGGGCACGGCGGTGGCAGGCCGGCGGTGCGGGCCGGGGCCGGGAGAGGACCGCGTCGTCCAGGTCCGGGACCGGGTCAGGGTCCGCGTCCGGCACCGTCCGACGGGCGAATGGCGAACGAACGTTCACTCGCATGAAGATTCGCTCGGTGTGTGCCAGCATCTGCCTGACGGGACCGGCAGCCGGCACACCGCACGCCACCGGTCCCGGACCGGCTCCGCGACCGGTTCCGGCGGCTCGCACCTGCGCCTACACTGCACCCCACCGTGCGCCGGGTGACCTGCCGGAACGCGGCGGTCGAGCCGATCCGGCCAGAGTGAGGAGCGTCCCCTTGTTCTACTACGTACTCAAATATGTGCTCCTGGGACCCCTGCTGAGACTGCTGTTCCGCCCGCGTATCGAGGGCCTGGAACATGTGCCGCCGGACGGTCCGGCGATCATCGCCGGCAACCATCTGTCCTTCTCGGACCACTTCCTGATGCCCGCGATCCTCAGACGGCGCATCACCTTCCTCGCGAAGGCCGAGTACTTCACGGGCCGCGGCGTCAAGGGCCGACTCACCGCGGCGTTCTTCCGCAGTGTGGGCCAGATACCCGTCGACCGGTCCGGCAAGGAGGCGGGCCGGGCGGCGATCCGCGAGGGCCTCGGGGTACTGGGCAGGGGCGAACTGCTCGGCATCTACCCGGAGGGCACCCGCTCGCACGACGGACGGCTCTACAAGGGCAAGGTCGGCGTCGCCGTGATGGCGCTCAGGGCCCAGGTGCCGGTGGTCCCCTGCGCGATGATCGGCACCTTCGAGGCGCAGCCGCCGGGCCAGGTCGTCCCGAGCCTGCGGCCGGTGCTGATCCGCTTCGGCAAGCCCCTCGACTTCTCGCGCTACGCGGGCATGGAGCACGAGAAGGCCGTCCTGCGCGCCGTCACCGACGAGATCATGTACGCGATCCTGACGCTGTCCGACCAGGAGTACGTCGACCAGTACGCGGCCGTCGCCAAGGCCGAGGAAGCGGCGGCGAAGGGCGGGAAGGAGCGCAGGTTCCCGCGCGCTCCGATCAGTTGACGCCGGTCCCGGCGGAGGAACGGGTGAGGGGCGGCCGGGAGTCCCCGGCCGCCCCTCGCCGCGTACTGCTGCGGCTACGGCTGCGGCGTGGCGTGCGGTGTGCAGGTCACGTCGGCGGCGTCCAGCTTGCCGGTGAGCAGGTAGCTGTCGACCCGGCTGTTGATGCACGGGTTGACCAGACCGGTCACCCCGTGGGAGCCCGCGTCCTTCTCGGTGATCAGGCGGGAGCCCTTGAACCGCTTGTGCAGTTCGACGGCGCCGTCGTACGGCGTGGCGGCGTCACGGGTGGACTGCACGATCAGGACCGGCGGCAGGCCCTTGCCGGTCTTCACCTCCACCGGCGTCTGCTGCTTGACCGGCCAGGTGGCGCACGGCAGGTTCAGCCACGCGTTGGCCCACGTCATGAACGGGTAGTCCCGGTTGAGCAGGGTGTTGTCGCGGTCCCACTTGCGCCAGCTGGTGGGCCACTTGGCGTCGGTGCACTCGACGGCCGTGTAGACGGCGTTGCCGTTCTCCGCGGAGATGTTGCCCGCGGTGTCGGACATGTCGGGGGCGGCGGCGTCGACCAGCGCCTGGGTGTCCCCGGCGAAGTACTGGCTGAGCAACGTGGCGGCCGGCACCCACGAGGAGTCGTAGTACGGGGCGAGCTGGAAGGCGCCGATCAGCTCGGCCGGGCCGACCACCCCGCCGATGGGGTGCTGCTTGGCCGTGGCGCGCAGCTGGAGCCACTTGGCCTGCACGGCGGCCCGGGTGGTGCCGAGGTGGAAGGCGGCGTCGTGGGAGGCGACCCAGTCCTCCCAGTCCTTCCAGCGGCTCTCGAAGGCGACGTCCTGGTCCAGGTTGGCCTGGTACCAGATCTTCTCCCGGGACGGGTTGACGACGCTGTCCACGATCATCCGGCGCAGATGGCCGGGGAACAGGGTGCCGTAGACGGCGCCGATGTAGGTGCCGTAGGAGACGCCGAGGTAGTTGAGCTTCTTCTCGCCGAGGGCGGCGCGGATGACGTCGAGGTCGCGCACCGTGTTCGGCGTGGTCATCTGGGCCAGCACCGCCTTGCCGCTGCGCTCGGCGCAGCCCTCGGCGTACTCACGGGCGAGCTTGCGCTGGGCGAGCTTGTCGGCCTCCGTGTCGGGCACCGGGTCCGCCTTGGGCGCCTTCACGTACTCCTGCGGGTCGATGCAGGAGATGGGGGCCGAGTGGCCGACGCCGCGGGGGTCGAAGCCCACGAAGTCGTAGGCCTTGGAGGTGTTGACCCACAGTGGGTTCTTGGTGGTGACCCGGCGCGGGAAGCGCAGGCCGGAGCCACCGGGACCGCCGGGGTTGTAGACGAGGGCGCCCTGGCGCTCCTCGGGGGTGCCCGTGCTGCCGATGCGGTCGACGGCGAGCTTGATCTTCCGGCCGTCCGGCTTGGCGTAGTCGAGCGGGACGGTGACCCAGCCGCACTGGATCGGCTTCTCGAGCCCCCAGTCGGCGGGGCAGTCCTGCCAGTCGATGCCGGCCCTGGCGGCGCGGGCGGCGGCGACGGCCGCGCCGTGTGCCTCACGGTCCTGTCCGTGGCCGGCGTTCGCGCTGGCGGCGGGGGCCGTGACGGCCCCGGCGATCAGCGTCGCGGTGACCAGTGCCCCGGCCGAACCGAGCGCGAATATCCGGCTCTTCGGTCTGTTGTCCCTCAAGTGGGCCCCTCCCCCTACATGGTGACGAATGGTCACGGGGATCCTCGCGGCTGTGGGGCCGCTGAGAACAGGGGCCGTTGACCTTCTTTACCAATCCGATAACCGGAATCCGCTGTCCTGCTGAGCGGTTCCGCGGTGGGCTCAGCCGAGCAGGGCGAGCGCCTCGTCGAGGATCCGGCGCAGCCTCAGCCCGTCCGGCGCCACGGCGCTGACCAGTACGGCGGGCCCGGCGAGCGGCATCAGCGCGGCGCTCTCCCCGAGCATCCTGGCCTCCATCACCGGGTCCGCGAACTCCGGACGTACCACGACGAGTTGCCCGACGGCCCGATGGCCGTCGAGCACGGCGGGGCCGTCCCACCCGCCCGGTGCCCCGCCCCCGCAGTCCAGTTCCTGGTCCAGCACCACGCGGCCCGCCACCCGTACCGTGAGCCGGCTGGTCAGCCGCCCCGGCTCCTCCCCCGTCCGCCCGAGGATCTGCTCCTCACGCAGCACCAGACGGGCCGTACGACCGAGTTCGACCCGAGTCCGCACCCGCAGTTCGCTGCCGGCCGCCGAGATCAACGGCTCCGGCAGCCACCGCAGTTCGCAGCCGTCGGCGGCCCGGAGCCGTACGTCGTACTCGGCGGCGTCCTTGGCCTGGCCGGGCAGCGCGATGGTGGCGGCGGCCGATCCGACCCGCAGTCGTCCGCCCTCCTCGGCCGCCGCGTCCACACCGAACCGGTCGCCGCCGAGGGGCCCGCTCATGGCGCCGACGAGCAGCACCCGGGCCTCGTCGTCGCCGCCCCGCGTCCGCCGCACCGCGAGCGGTCCCCGGCCCTCGAGCACGGGCAGCACCGTTGCGCCCCGGCCGTCTCCCCGGGCGAGGATCCGCGCCCGGGCGACGACCCCGCTGCCCACCGGCCCCGTCATACGGTCGTCCACGCGGCGAGCCGCGCCCGCACCCAGCCGGCGACGTCACCGGCGCCCGCCCCGCTCCGCAGCGACTGGAACACGACCGGCAGGCCGCCCCGCGCGGCCTCGGCGTCGGCCGCCATCCGCGCGAGGTCGGAACCGACGTACGGCGCGAGGTCGGTCTTGTTGACGACGAGCAGGTCGGCGGTGGTGACGCCGGGGCCGCCCTTGCGCGGGATGTCGTCGCCTCCGGCCACGTCGATCACGAAGATCTGGGCGTCGACGAGCCCTCTGGAGAACGTGGCCGTGAGGTTGTCCCCGCCCGACTCGACCAGCACGAGGTCCAGCGGCCCGGCCTCGTCCTCCAGGTCCTCCACGGCTTCGAGGTTCGCGGAGATGTCGTCGCGGATCGCGGTGTGCGGACAGGCGCCGGTCTCCACCGCGACGATCCGCTCGGGCGGCAGCACGGCCTCCCGCAGCAGGAACTCGGCGTCCTCACGCGTGTAGATGTCATTGGTGACGACACCGAGCGAGAACTCGTCCCGCAGCACCCGGCACAGGGCGGCCACGGTGGCGGTCTTCCCGGACCCCACCGGCCCCCCGAGCCCCACCCGCAGGGCCCGCAACCGCCCGTCCGGCCGCCGTGCGTCGGCACTGAGCGCGGCGGAGGAGGAATGAGAATGACCAAGGTGCATGAACGGCTCCTGACAGCTTCCGGATCGTGTGACACACCGGGCTCCGGGGCAGAACCCCCGGGACCGGGAACAGGTAGGGGCGGCGGGCGGCTCCCTAGGACGCGAACAGCCGCGACCCCCACCTCGCGTGCGCCTCCGCCGCGATCTCCACGAGGGGCGCGCCCCCCGCCGGAAGCGCGTCGGTCCCCTCCGACACCGCCCGCCGAGCCGCGCCCACGGCCCGGTCGGCCACCGCGTCCAGTTCCGGGGCCAGCCGGGCCAGCACCCCCGTCCCGTCGAACGGATCAAGGCTCAGCAGCCGCACGGCCGCCGAGACCGGCCCGCTCACACACTCGTACGCGGCGCAGTACGCCGCATCGGCCGCCCCTAGCCCCGCCGACCGGGCGACCACCCCCAGCACCAGGCACTGATGCGCCCCCTTGGGGAACTCCCTCACGACGGCGTCGAGTTCGTCCGAAGGCCAGGCGGCCCGGGCGGCCCGCACCAACTGCCGCCCCAGCCGCCGGGAGACGGCCCGCAGCGCGGGGGACGGCGTGCGGGCGTCCACCACCGCGTCCAGGTCCCGCACGGACACCCCGAGCGCGGCGGCGGCCGCCGGTGAGGCCGCGACGAGCCCCGCCGTGTGCAGCCGTCCCCGGCAGAAGTCCTCCAGGCTCTCCGCACCGGTGATCCGTCCGGCCCGTACCGCGGCCTCGGCCCCGCCGGAGTGCGCATGCCCTCCGGCGGGGAAACGCCCGTCGGTGAGGACCAGCAGCGCCGCCCGGGTCATCGCGCACCCGCCTCCACCCGTGTCGTCACGCCGCCCTCAGAAGAGGAAGTACCGCTGGGCCATGGGCAGTTCCGCCGCAGGCGTGGCCTCGACCAGTTCCCCGTCGATGGACACGGCGAAGCTGTCGGGATCGACCCGTACCGACGGCCGCGCGTCGTTCTCCCGCATGTCCGCCTTGGTCACCCCCCGCGTCGACTCGATGGCCGTGAACCGCTTCCCGAGCCCCAGCCGTTCCGGCAGCCCGTCCTCGACGGCGAGCGGTGCCACGAAGTTGACCGAGTTGGCGGCCGGTGCCCGCCCGATCGCGCCGAACATCGGACGCGGCAGGATCGGCTGCGGGGTCGGGATCGAGGCGTTGGCATCACCCATCTGCGCGTACGCGATCTGGCCGCCCTTGACGACCAGGTACGGTTTGACGCCGAAGAACGCCGGCTCCCACAGCACGAGGTCGGCGAGCTTGCCGCTCTCCACGGAGCCCACCTCGCGGGCCAGGCCCTGCGCCAGCGCCGGGTTGATCGTGTACTTGGCGACATAGCGCCGTACCCGGTGGTTGTCCGCGCGCCCGTCACCCGGCAGGGCGCCCCGGCGGCGCTTCATCACATGGGCCGTCTGCCAGGTGCGCAGGACGACCTCTCCCACCCGGCCCATGGCCTGCGAGTCGGACGAGATGATCGAGATGGCGCCGAGGTCGTGGAGGATGTCCTCCGCGCCGATGGTGGAGGGCCGGATGCGCGACTCGGCGAACGCCAGGTCCTCCGGCACCGCCGGGTTGAGGTGGTGGCACACCATCAGCATGTCGAGGTGTTCCTCGGCGGTGTTGACGGTGTACGGCCGGGTGGGGTTCGTCGAGCTCGGCAGCACGTGCGGCTCGGAGACGACGGTCATGATGTCCGGCGCGTGGCCGCCGCCCGCGCCCTCGGTGTGGTAGGCGTGGATGCCGCGCCCGGCGATCGCGGCGAGCGTGTCGCCGACGAAACCGGCCTCGTTGAGGGTGTCCGTGTGGATGGCGACCTGGATGCCGGTGCGGTCGGCGACCGTCAGCGAGGCGTCGATGACGGCGGGGGTGGAGCCCCAGTCCTCGTGCAGTTTGAGGCCGACCGCGCCGCCGCGGATCTGGGAGAGCATCGCCTCGTGGGAGACGGTGTTGCCCTTGCCGAGGAACCCGATGTTCAGCGGGTACTGCTCCATCGCCTCCAGCATCCGGGCCAGATGCCAGGGCCCCGGGGTGACGGTGGTGGCCTTCGACCCCTCGGCCGGTCCGGTGCCGCCGCCGACCAGGGTGGTGATGCCCGCCGACAGGGCCTCGTCGGCGATCTGCGGGCAGATGAAGTGGACGTGCGCGTCGATCGCGCCCGCAGTGAGGATGCGCCCGTTGCCGGCGATGATCTCCGTCTCCGGGCCGATCACCAGGTCCGGGTGGACGCCGTCCATGGTGTCGGGGTTGCCGGCCTTGGCGATGCCGGTGATCCGCCCGTCGCGGATGCCGACGTCGGCCTTGACGACGCCCCAGTGGTCCACGATCACCGCGCCGGTGATCACGGTGTCCGGGGTGCCCTCGGCGCGGGTGGCACGTGCCTGTCCCATGGACTCGCGGATGACCTTGCCGCCGCCGAAGACCGCCTCGTCCCCGGAGAGTCCGGGGCCGCCGCTGCGGTCCTCCTCGATCTCGATCAGCAGATCGGTGTCGGCCAGCCGAATGCGGTCACCGGTGGTGGGACCGAACAGGTCGGCGTACACCGCGCGCGGGATCTCAGCCATCGAGGGCACCCCCCGTCTCCCCGCGCAGTCCCGGTACGACCCGGGCCCCGCCGATCGGTACGAGTTCGACGTCGACCGGGATGCCGGGCTCGAAGCGCACCGCGGTGCCCGCGGCGACGTTGAGCCGTTTGCCGTACGCGGCGGCGCGGTCGAACTCGAGGCCGGGGTTGGCCTCGGCGAAGTGATAGTGGGAGCCGACCTGGACCGGCCGGTCGGCGGCGTTGAGCACGGTGAGCGGGGTGACCTCGCGGCCCTCGTTGCAGACGACCGGGTCGTCGGCGTAGAGGATCTCCCCGGGGATCACGGTCTCCTGGGACGTCATGGCGGCCTCCCCCGTCAGACGATCGGGTCGTGGACGGTGACGAGCTTGGTGCCGTCGGGGAAGGTCGCCTCGACCTGGACGTCGTGGATCATCCCGGGCACGCCCGCCATGACGTCGTCCCGGGTGAGCAGCGTGCGGCCGGAGGACATGAGTTCGGCAACGGTGCGGCCGTCACGGGCACCCTCGAGGATGTGCGACGTGATGAGCGCGACGGCCTCGGGGTGGTTCAGCCTCAGCCCGCGCGCCCTGCGTTTCTCGGCCACGTCGGCCGCCACGTGGATCAGCAGCCTCTCCTGCTCGTGCGGGGTCAGTTGCACGTCCCACCTCACCGTCCTCGCCCGGACCGTGCGGGGTCCGGTTGCCGCAGCCCCGGGGCAAACTCCCTGGTGGCATGGACGGGCAGGCTAGTTGGACCGCGTTTCAGACGCGTTAAGGCAGCGATCACATCCCGTCGGCGTCAGGAACGCGGGTCCCGCATGCTCATCAGCGCCCGCAGCCCGTTCACGAGCGTCTCCTCGGGCATGCCGCCCAGCACCGCCTCCTGCGCGACGAGTCCCTGGGCCAGCGCGATCATCACGCGTGCCATGGCGTCGGCATCGGCCGAACGGGGGATCAGCCCGGCCGCCCTGTAGCTCGCCACGACCCGCTCCCAGGAGGCGCGCACGGCGTCATGACCGGCGTGCACCCGTGCGGCGGGTTCCGCGTCGCGCACGATCTCGGCCCACACCTGGAGGATCAGCCGGGGGTAGGCCCACGCCCCGCCGTCCAGCACGCCGGGTCTGATCTCCCGCAGACGGGTCAGGGCACGGGAGACCAGGACATCGGGCAGCGGCGGCGGGATGGCCACGGCGGCGTCCGCGCAGACCTGCCGCAGCACCTCGAGGACCTCGCCGACGACCGCTTCGATCAGTTCGTCCTTGCCGTCGAAGTAGCGGTAGACGGCCCCGGCGGAGAGGCCGATCTCCTTGAGCACGTCCTGCACGGACGTGGCGTGGAAGCCGCCTCGGGCGAAGCAGAGAGCGGCGCCGTCCAGGATCTGACGGCGGCGGGCGTCGAGGTGCGCCTGGGACACGCGGGCCATGATCCGCAACGTAGAACGAACATTCCTTCCGGCCAAGCGGCCACGCCGCACGCAAGCCCCCCTCCGGGCCCGGACCCGTCCGCCTCCTCCTGCGTCACCGGCTTGCCGCGCCGCCACCCGCAACTCCCCGGAGGACGGGACCGTATACGGCACGCCGGCCGCGGCCCGCTCGTACGGCTCACCGGCCGGGAACCGGTGAGCGGGGACATCGGACGCGACAGGGTCCTGGACGCACGGGCCGCCGTGGGGTAGGGCTTGGTGAACCGGATCGTCCCCGGCCGCGGTACGGCACGCACCACGGCCGGCGCTCCGGACACCCCGGGTGCACCCGTCCCGGGCCCGCCCGCCGTTCCCGGGGCGAGGTGAGGTTCCGGTGCCGGCCCCGGGCCGCCGCCGCTGCCCGCTCCGGCACGCGCCGGGGGTGAGCTGATCGGCCGTCACCCGGAGGTGTTCGATCCGCCGGGCCGGATCCGTCCGGCGCACCCCGGTGACACCTGCCGGGGACCGCGCGCCGCCCGGGCCCCGGCGGCGCGGGCGGCCGAGCCGCGGGACGCACCGGAGCCGACGCACCGCCGGGGCGGGACGGAGCCGCCCGCGCCGGCCCCGGCGCGGGCGCTGCGGGTGCCGGCCGGCGAGCGCCGCGCGGCACGCCGTCACGATGCCACCCGGCTCCGCGAGTTGACGTACCGCCGACGGGACGGGCGGACGGCCGGCCCGGCCACCTCACCCGACGGTGTCCGGTCGGGGACGGAAACGGACCGGACGGGTTACCGCTGTTCGGTGGAGGTTCACCTCCTTTTCCTGGCCCGTTCCGGTTGCGCAACGCGCCTGGCCCCAGGGCGGAATGAGGCATTCCGACGCAGGTCCGGGACTGGTCAGGGCCGTCGACGTCCACTCGAACACCCCACTGTCCACCCGAACGGGTGAGTGGTGAGTAACAACACAAATCCCCGGTTCCGTTGGGATTTTCCGACTTCGGTAGGTGAAGATCCCTGTCTGACGACAAGCCCCCGCCACAGCGGCGGGGCGGTCCGGGCGGACGCCGAGTCCTGCCGCCGCCCGGATGACCGGTCGACAGGAGTGGATCGGCAGGAGTGGAGGACCCAAGCAGTCCGGGTCGCCGGGACGGTCACGCCATGACCGGTCCGCGCAGCCCTCGGGGTGAAGCCGCGGCAACGCGGCCGGGCAACTTCGCCAGCCCGAATCCGACAGGTCATCCTTCACAGGCGGCTGACGAAGGGTTGCGCATGACTGCGCTCAATCGTGTCCCGTCGCTCATGGCCAGGGCCGGTACGGCCTCGGCCTTCGCCATCGCCGCCGTGGGCGGTTCGGTCGTGGTCCCCGGGGTCGCCCCGGACGCCGCGGCCGCGACGCCCGCGACCAAGGCACTCCAGATCGCGGCCTCCAAGAAGGGCTCCCCGTACCAGTGGGGCGCCACGGGGCCCCGGAGGTTCGACTGCTCCGGGCTGACGCTGTACTCGTTCAAGAAGGCGGGCAAGAAGCTGCCGCGTACGGCCGCCGCGCAGTACAACAAGACGCACCACATCTCCGCCAAGAGCCGCAAGGCCGGAGACCTGGTGTTCTTCCATTACGGCTCCAGCGTGTACCACGTGGGCATCTACGCCGGAAAGGGGAAGATCTGGCACGCCCCGAAGACCGGGGACGTCGTGAAGCTGCAGAAGATCTGGACGAAGAGCGTCTGGTACGGCCGGGTGAGCTGACCGGTCCGGGGCGGTGACGGCGTCCTGACCCGCCGTCACCGGCCCGGAAGCCCGGCAGCGGCTTTCCCCGCCTCCCCGGGCCCTTCCGGGCCTCCCGGGGCCTTCCCGGCCTTCCTCGGGCCTTCCTGGCCGCTTCGCGCGGCCCGGCGGGCGCCAGGAGGCCCTGGGGCCCTTGGAGGCCCGCCCGCCCGCTTCCGACGCGTCAGGGCTCCCGCCCGGGGCCCGGCGCGTCTCCCCGGGCCTCCTACGGCTCCTGCCGCCCCGCCCCCGGCAACGGACCCCCCGGGACCGCACGCGCCGCCGCCGGCCGCACCAAAGCCGTCCAGGGCAGCTCGACGAACACCGTCTTCCCGCCCTCCCCCGTCGGCCGGACCCGGAGTTTCCCGCCGCACTCGGCGGTCAGCCAGCGGATGATGACCATGCCGCGGCCGTTGTCCTGCTGGACGGCGGCCGGCAGCCGTCTCGGGAAACGCGGATGGCTGTCGGTGACGCCGACCCGCAGGTGTTCGTCACGCTCGAGCTCGGTCTCCACCGTGAACGTGGGCGACTGCCCGAAGGTGTGCTGCACGGCGTTGGTGGCGAGTTCGGAGACGATGAGGCGGACGGTGTCGGCGACGTCCGAGTCCGCGGGCATCCCCCACTCGGCGAGAGTGCTGAGCACGAACGCGC
Organism: Streptomyces sp. NPDC047000; assembly: GCF_040644295.1. Classification (NCBI taxonomy): domain Bacteria; kingdom Bacillati; phylum Actinomycetota; class Actinomycetes; order Kitasatosporales; family Streptomycetaceae; genus Streptomyces; species Streptomyces sp. NPDC047000. The sequence continues at coordinate 104,970 of NZ_JBEYWE010000008.1, read as the reverse complement.
GGGCGGCGGCCACCGAGGCGGGTTCGCTCGGCAGAGTGACGGATGTTTCCAGGTGGTCTGCCATGGCGACGTCGTCCCTTTCCCACGGGACCGCGCTCCGGCATCCGGCAGAGAGCGGATGGTTCGAGTACGGTCCCGGACTGGTGCTTCATCGCCAGCCTGCCATTTCCGCGTCTCCAGCGGGTGGTGATCCGCCAAGATATGCATATATCTGTCGCTCGATGCGGTGAACTCTGCGACGGCAGAGCGTTTTCGGGCGGCTCGCAAGGAGTAAGGAGTAGCCCATGCAGCACGGCCCCGCGGTGCGCCGCCGGAAACTGGGCGCGGAACTGCGCGCGCTGCGCACGGGTGCGCGCCTGACGAGCGGTGAGGCGGCCCGTCTGGTGGGCTGGCACCAGTCGAAGGTGAGCCGTATCGAGACCGGCGCCAGTGGGGTGAAACCGGCCGATGTGCGGTTACTGCTGGACGCCTACGGGGTGGAGGATCCGCAGCTGCGCGAGTTGCTCCTGGTGCTGGCGGGATCGGAGCACATAGGTGAGAGGCACCGCTGGTGGCACGCGTACCGGGAGGTGCTGCCGCCCGCGTACCGGGATTTCATCAGTCTGGAGTCCCAGGCGAACCGGATGCGGACGCTGGAGACGTCGGTCGTGCCGGGGCTGCTGCAGACGCCGGAATACGCACGGGCGGTGACCCGCGCCGCCGTGGGCGGCGGGTCCGGCGAGCTCGGCGAACGGCTGGAGACGCTGGTCCGGGTACGGCTGGCCAGGCAGGACGTGCTCCGGTCGCAGCCGCCGCTGGAACTGAGCGCGGTGCTGGACGAGGCGGTGCTGCGCCGGGAGGTCGGCGGTCCGGGGGTGATGGAGCGTCAGCTGGAAAGGCTGCTCACCGCGGGACGGACACCTCAAGTAAGGCTCCAGGTACTGCCGTTCGGGGCCGGCGAGCATATCGGCATCACCGGTCCTTTCGTTATTTTCTCATTTCCGAGCATCTCTGATCTGGACGTGGTTGTTCTCGACCACTTGACGAGTAGCCTCTATCTCGAAGGGAAGGAAGACCTCCGGGCGTACTCAGAGGCCTTCAACACCCTTCAGATCCACGCCCTTTCCCCCGAGGACTCGTTGGATTACATCGCCGCGATCCATGACGGCGCGTAGGGAGGCACCATGACCGCACTGCCTCGGAACGTCCCCTCCGGCACCGCCCCGGCCGGCCTGCGATGGCTGCGCAGCAGCCACAGCACGGGAGCGAACAACTGCGTCGAGACAGCCGTCCCGGCTTCCGGCAACTGGGCCGGTCTGCTCGCCGTACGCGATTCCAAGGACCCGGCCGGACCCGCCCTGCTCTTCTCCCCCGAGAGCTGGACGGGTTTCCTCGCCGCGATCCGCTAGTGCCGCAGCAGGCAATGTCCGGCCCGCTCGGCACCCTGTCGGCATCCTCGCCGGGTCCCGCAGCACCCGTGGAACCGGCTCGTGGCCGGGTGCCGGCCGTGTCACTCCGACGGCCGGCCGTGTTCCGGCCGGGCATCGACGATCACCCGTACGGCGTGGTCGAGCTGTGCCTCGGAGAGGTCCGCGCGGGCGGTGAGCCTGAGCCGTGAGATGCCGTCCGGCACGGAAGGAGGCCGGAAGCAGCCCACACCCAGGCCCGCCGACCGGCATGCGGCCGCCCAGCGCACGGCCCCCTCCGGGGACGGCGCGCGCACGGAGACCACCGCGGCGTCGGGCCGTACCGCCTCCAGACCCGCAGCGGTCAGACGGGCGTGCAGACCGTCCGCCACGGCCCTGGCGCGTGCCGCGCGCCAGGGCTCACGGCCGAGCAGCCGGAGGGCGGCGAGGGCCGCGCCGGCCGCCGCCGGAGCGAGTCCGGTGTCGAAAATGAACGTTCGTGCGACGTTGACCAGATGGTCGATCACCCGGACCGGGCCGAGGACGGCGCCCCCCTGGCTGCCCAGCGACTTGGACAGGGTCACCGTGGCGACGACGTCGTCGGCGCCCGCGAGACCCGCCGCGTACGGCGCGCCCCGGCCGCCGTCGCCCAGGACTCCCAGACCGTGCGCGTCGTCGACGACCAGCCCGGCGCCGTACGCGCGGCAGGCCGCGGCGTAGCCGGTGAGCGGGGCGGCGTCCCCGTCGACGGAGAACACCGTGTCGGAGACGACGACCGCCTCACCGTCGTGCCCGGCCAGCGCCTTGCGCACCGCCTCCGTGTCGCCGTGGCCGACGATCAGGGTGGTGCCCCCGGCCAGCCGGCAGCCGTCGATCAGCGAGGCGTGGTTGCCCGCGTCGGAGACGATGAGCGAGCCGTGCGGGGCGAGCGCGGTGACGGCGGCGAGGTTGGCGGCGTACCCGGAGGAGAAGACGAGGGCCGCCTCGAAGCCGCAGAACGCGGCCAGTTCGCGCTCCAGTCCGGCGTGCAGCTCGGTCGTCCCGGTGACCAGCCGTGACCCGGTGGAACCGCCGCCCCAGGTACGGGCCGCCGCTGCGGCCCCCTCGGCGACCTCCGGATGCCGCGTCAGGCCCAGGTAGTCGTTGCCCGCGAGGTCGAGCAGGGGCGGGGCGGCGGGGCGGGGCCGCAGGGTCCGTACCAGCCCGGCGCGGCGACGCAGCAGCGCCTGCTCGTCGATCCAGCCGAACGCCATGGGTCCTCCGGGGATTTTGTAGGTAGCGCACAGACAGTAGCCGGACGGCCTGCCGCCCAGGATGTGGCAATACCCACACGTCGAACCGACACTGTTGTGTGAACTCTCCTTGGCCCGGGGCCCCCGCGTAGGCCAGGATCGGACCTCATGGACCTGCTGAACACGCTGGTGGACAAGGGGCTTCGGCGCGAGCCGCCGACCCGCGGGGAAGCACTCGCCGTCCTCGCCACTTCCGACGACGACCTGCTCGATGTGGTGACCGCGGCGGGCAAGGTGCGTCGTCACTGGTTCGGCCGACGGGTGAAACTGAACTATCTCGTCAACCTCAAGTCCGGCCTGTGTCCGGAGGACTGCTCCTACTGCTCACAGCGGCTGGGCTCCACGGCCGGCATCCTCAAGTACACGTGGCTGAAGCCCGAGGAGGCATCCGGGGCCGCCGCGGCGGGGCTCGCCGGGGGCGCCAAACGGGTGTGTCTCGTGGCCAGCGGGCGCGGTCCGACCGACCGGGACGTGGACCGGGTCTCCGAGACCATCAGGACGATCAAGGACCAGAACGAGGGCGTCGAGGTCTGCGCGTGTCTCGGCCTGCTGTCGGACGGTCAGGCCGAGCGGCTGCGGGAGGCCGGGGCCGACGCCTACAACCACAACCTCAACACCTCCGAGGCGACGTACGGCGGCATCACGACGACGCACACCTACGCCGACCGGGTGGACACCGTGCGCAAGGCGCACTCCGCGGGCCTCTCCGCCTGCTCGGGGCTGATCGCGGGGATGGGCGAGAGCGACGAGGACCTGGTCGACGTGGTCTTCTCGCTGCGTGAGCTGGACCCGGACTCGGTGCCGGTGAACTTCCTGATCCCGTTCGAGGGCACCCCGCTGGCGCAGGAGTGGAACCTCACCCCGCAGCGCTGTCTGCGGATCCTGGCGATGGTGCGGTTCGTGTGCCCGGACGCCGAGGTGCGCATCGCGGGCGGCCGCGAGGTCCATCTGCGCAGCTTGCAGCCGCTGGCGCTGCATCTGGCGAACTCGGTCTTCCTGGGCGACTACCTCACGAGCGAGGGCCAGGCGGGCCGGGCCGACCTGGAGATGATCGCCGACGCGGGGTTCGAGGTCGAGGGCGCCGACCAGGTGACTCTCCCTCCGCACCGGGCGGCGGGTGCGGGCGGTGGCTGCGGGCCGGGGCAGGACACCGCGAGCGGGTCGCACCCGGGCGGCGCGTGCGGATCGCATGAGGACGGCGGTACCGGCTGCGGGCCGCAGGAGGGCGGCGGCGGGGTGTGCGGGTCGCACGCGGGCGGCGGGGTGTGCGGTACGGCCGCCGCGGCCGGCGCTCCCGCTCCGGGGCGGACGGCCGACGGGCCGCGCCCGGACCTGGTCGCGGTACGCCGCCGCGGCGCCGGAACGGATCTCGCTCCCAATGCCTGAACCGGGCGTTCCCGAGCTGCTCGAGCTGGACCGGCGGCACGTGTGGCATCCGTACGGCCCGATGCCCGGCCGTACGGAACCGCTGGTCGTCGAGTCGGCGAGCGGTGTGCGGCTGAGACTCGCGGACGGCTCCGGCGAGCTGGTGGACGGCATGTCGTCGTGGTGGTCGGCGATCCACGGCTACAACCACCCGGTGCTCAACGACGCCGTCCGCGAGCAGCTGGGGCGGATGAGTCATGTGATGTTCGGCGGGCTCACCCATGAGCCCGCGGTCCGGCTGGCGAAGCTCCTTGTCGACATGTCACCCGAGGGTCTGGAGCATGTGTTCCTGGCCGACTCGGGTTCGGTGTCGGTGGAGGTCGCGGTCAAGATGTGCCTGCAGTACTGGCGTTCGCTCGGCCGGCCGGACAGGCGGCGGCTGCTGACCTGGCGCGGCGGCTACCACGGCGACACCTGGCATCCGATGTCGGTGTGCGATCCCGAGGGCGGGATGCACGAGCTGTGGAGCGGGGCGCTGCCGCGCCAGGTGTTCGCGGACGCCCCGCCCGCCGAGTACCAGGAGCCGTACGCCGACCACCTCCGTGAGCTGATCGCGCGGCACGCGGGCGAGCTGGCCGCGGTGATCGTGGAGCCGGTGGTGCAGGGCGCGGGCGGGATGCGCTTCCACGCGCCGGAGTATCTGCGGGTGCTGCGGGAGGCGTGCGACGCGCACGACGTGCTGCTGGTGTTCGACGAGATCGCCACCGGGTTCGGCCGGACGGGTGCGCTGTTCGCGGCGGACCACGCGGCGGTGGCACCGGACGTGATGTGCGTCGGCAAGGCACTGACCGGCGGCTATCTGAGCATGGCGGCGACGCTGTGCACGGCGCGGGTGGCCGACGGGATCTCCCGCGGCGAGGTGCCGGTGCTGGCGCACGGGCCGACGTTCATGGGCAATCCGCTGGCGGCGGCCGTGGCATGCGCCTCCCTGGAGCTGCTGCTCGGTCAGGACTGGCGGGCGGAGACCGGGCGCATCGAGGCGGGACTGCGGGCGGGGCTGGCCGGTGCCGCGGCACTCGACGGGGTGAAGGACGTGCGGGTGCTCGGTGCGATCGGGGTGGTCCAGCTGGACCATGACGTCGACATGGCGGCGGCGACGCGGGCCGCGGTGCGCGAGGGCGTGTGGCTGCGGCCGTTCCGCGACCTGGTCTACACGATGCCGCCGTACGTCACGGGGGACGCCGATGTGGCACGGATCGCCCGCGCGGTGTGCGCGGCGGCACGGGAGGGATGACATGCCGGTCCTGGTGATCACGGGCACGGGCACGGAGATCGGCAAGACGGTCACCACGGCCGCGGTCGCCGCCGCGGCCCTGGCGGCGGGCCGATCGGTGGCCGTGCTGAAAGCGGCGCAGACGGGGGTACGGCCCGGGGAGCGCGGCGACGCCGAGGAGGTCGCGCGGCTCGCGGGCGCCGTGACGACGGCCGAACTGGCCCGGTACCCGGAGCCGTTGGCGCCCGGTACGGCGGCGCACCGGGCGGGGCTCGCCCCGGTGCGGCCCTACCGGGTGGCGGAGGCGGCACAGAAGCTGGCGGCGGAGCACGACCTGGTGCTGGTGGAGGGCGCGGGCGGCCTGCTGGTGCGGTTCGACCGGGCGGGCGGCACGCTGGCCGACGCGGCGCGGCTGCTGGGCGCCCCGGTGCTGGTGGTGGCCCCGGCCGGGCTCGGCACCCTCAACACGACGGAGCTGACGGCGCGTGAACTGCGGTCGCGGGAGATCGAGCTGCTGGGTGTGGTGATCGGCAGCTGGCCGGCCGATCCCGGCCTGGCGGACCGCTGCAACGTCCTGGACCTCCCGGAGGTGGCGAACGCCCCCCTCCTCGGCGCCCTCCCCGCGGCCGTCGGCGCCCTGGCCCCGGCGGTCTTCCGGAGCACGGCGCCCACCTGGCTCGCCCCGCGTCTGCACGGCTCGTGGGACGCGGAGGCGTTCCGCGCGCGGGAGGCTCCTCCGGCCTTCGGGTGACGACCGCCAGGACGGGCGGCCGGGGCCCTCCGGCGCTTCCTCACCCCTGTCCCCTCCGGCGCTTCCTCGCCCCTGCGCCCGCTTGCGACAATGGCGGCAGCCGTCGGCGCGAGGAGGTCCGTCATGCCGTCGCGAGGGTCGCGGGACGCCGTACGTCACCCTGTCTTCGCCCGTTGCTACGCCCGGTTCAGTGCGGCCGCCGAGCCGGGGTTCGGGCCGTACCGGAGGAAGCTGCTGGCGGGGCTGTCCGGGCGGGTCGTCGAGATCGGGGCGGGCAACGGCCTGAACTTCGCGCACTTCCCGGGCACCGTGTCCGGGGTCGTGGCGATCGAGCCGGAGCGCACGCTGCGGCAGCTGGCGGTGACCGCCGCCGCGCGGGCCGGGGTCCCGGTGGATGTGGTGCCGGGGGCCGCGGAGGCGCTGCCGGTCAGGAGCGGGGCGTTCGACGCGGCGGTGCTGTCGCTGGTGCTGTGCAGTGTCCGGGACGTGGAGCGGACGCTCCGGGAGGTCCGGAGGGTGCTGCGGCCGGGTGGTGAGGTGCGGTTCCTGGAGCACGGGCTCGGCGGCGGGCCGGTGATGCGGCGGACCCAGCGGACGCTGGACCGGGCGGGCTGGCCGCTGCTGTTCGGGGGCTGCCATGTGAGCCGGGAGCCGGTGGCCGCGTTCCGGGCGGCCGGTCTCGAGCTGGGCCCGTACCGGCGGCTGCTCCTCCCGGAGCGGGGTCCCGTCCTGCCCACGTCGTACTTCGTGCAGGGCACGGCATGGCGGCCCGCCGGCTGAGCCGGCGGCGGCGCTTCACGGCCCCCAGAGCCGCAGCCGTCCCGCGATGTCGTGCACCGAGGCGTCACCGCTCTTCACCAGCCTCGCCAGGTCGCGCACCTGCTCGGGCGAGGCCGCGACCTTGACACCGCTGGCCACCAGATACGCGTGGGCCACGGCGCAGGCGAACAGGGCGTTGGACCGCTCGAGGGCGGGGACGTGGATGAGCAGCTGCAGCAGAGAGGCGGCGCGGGTGTACGGGGTGTCGTAGACGGGGACGTCGAATATCTCGGCGCGGTGGCGGGCGACGGCGGCGACGAGCGCGCCCCAGTCGGTGACCTGCGGGTCGCCGGGGGTGCGCTGTTCGGCGAGCATCAGGAGCCAGGCGAGGTCGATGCTGAGGTCGTTCAAGGGATCAGTGGCGGCCTTCGGGCAGGGACCGGCTGCCGGGGGCGGGGTCCGTGCCGAACTCCTCGGCGAACACGGCCTCGTAGCGTTTCATGAAGTCGGCGGCCGCCTCCACGAAGGTGTGGCCGGCCTCGCCGGTGTCCTGCCGGACGAGTTCCTCTATGTAACGGTTGACGCTCATGCCGCGGGCCAGCGCTCGCTCGCGGGCCGCGCGGGCGGTGTGCTCGTCCACGCGCACGTTCAGCTGGGTCTTCGCCATGTCTCGACGCTAGCGCCGGGGCGCTAGCAACGGCAAGACCCGGCCGCGTTCCCGGCACCGCCGCGGACCCCGTTCTGTGCCCGGCCCCGGGCCGCCTCCGCCTCCGCCTCCGCCTCCGCCTCCGCCTCCGCCTCCGGGACGGAGCATGCCCCTTACACCGGCTCCCGGGGCTGGGCCTGCGGGTGGAGCCGGTCTCGGCCCCCTGGGGGATACCGGCCGTGGTCCCGGTCACACTAGGCTCGGCCGGGACAAAAGAGTCATGACGCCAGGAGTGCCGTGGCTCCCGGGAACGTGCTAGGAGGCCGTCTTGTCCACACCTGTTGCGGGGCTCGTGCCGGGCCGTTCCGTGCCCGGCGGGACGGCGGCCCGCGCCCGGAGTCTGACCAAGGCGTACGGCACGGGCGAGACGACGGTGCTCGCGCTGGACTCGGTGGACGTGGACATCGCACGCGGCCGGTTCACCGCCGTGATGGGGCCGTCGGGTTCGGGCAAATCCACGCTGATGCACTGCCTGGCGGGGCTCGACACGGTGTCGGCCGGTCAGGTGTGGCTCGGCGACACCGAGATCACCGGGCTGAAGGACCGTGAGCTGACCCGGCTGCGCCGGGACCGGATCGGTTTCGTCTTCCAGTCGTTCAATCTGATCCCGACACTCAACGCACTCGAGAACATCACCCTTCCGATGGACATCGCGGGCCAGAGACCCGACGAGAAGTGGCTCGACCAGGTCATCGACACCCTCGGGCTGCGGGACCGGCTGAGGCACCGCCCCTCACAGCTGTCCGGCGGTCAGCAGCAGCGCGTCGCCTGTGCCCGCGCGCTGGCCTCCCGGCCCGAGCTGATCTTCGCCGACGAGCCGACCGGGAACCTCGACTCCCGGGCCGGGCTCGAGGTGCTGAGCTTCCTGCGCGAGTCGGTCGACAGCCTCGGGCAGACCGTCGTCATGGTGACCCACGATCCCGGCGCGGCGGCCCATTCCGATCTGGTGCTGTTCCTCGCGGACGGGCGGATCGTGGACGAGATGGAGCGTCCCACGGCGGACGCCGTCCTGGAACGCCTGAAGCGGTTCGACGTGATCCGCGACCGGTCCGAGGGCGCCGGTACGGCGAGGACCGGCCAGGACGGCGGGAGCGCCCCGCAGACCGCGCCGGGGGGCGGCGGCACTCCGCAGACCGCGCCGGAGGACGCCGGAGCCGCCGACGTCTCCGATCAGGCCACGGCCCCGGAAGGGGAGTGACCCGGTGCTCAGAGCGACGCTGCGCAGCTTCCTCGCGCACAAGGGGCGGCTGCTGCTGTCCGCGCTGGCCGTCGTGCTGTCCGTGGCGTTCGTCGCGGGCAGCCTGATCTTCTCCGACACGGTCACCCGCACCTTCGACCGGCTCTTCGCGTCCACCGCGGCCGACGTGACCGTCGAGCCCCGGCAGGACCTCAAGTCGTCCGTGCCGACCGGCGCGACCCCCACGGTGCCCGCGGCCCTCGCCGCGACCGTGCGCAAGGTCGACGGGGTCGCCGCGGCCCACATCGACGCGGCCACCCAGCAGATCGCGGTCGTCGACAGCAGACACCGGCCGGTCGGCCCCACCACCGGCGCGCCCACCATCGTCACCAACTGGTACGTCACCGACCGCAGCCCGGTGAAGCTGACCTCCGGGCACGCGCCGCACGGCCCCGCCGAGGCGCTCCTGGACGCGGACACCGCCGGCCGCAGGCATCTGAAGATCGGTGACACCCTGTCGGTGCAGGCCCAGCCCGGCACCTTCGACGTGAAGATCGTCGGCATCGCCACCTTCACCACCACCAATCCCGGTGCCGCCCTGGTCTTCCTCGACACCCCGACCGCGCAGACCAGGCTGCTCGGTTCGGCCACCAGGGCGACCGGCATCTCGGTGGACGGCGCGAAGGGCGTGGCCGACGCCGTGCTCAAGCACCGCATCACCGAGGTGATCGGCACGGGCGGCTACGACGTCAAGACCGCCGGGGAACAGGCCAAGTCCTCCGCCGCGCAGCTCGGCGGGTTCCTGGACGTCATCAAGTACGTGATGCTCGGTTTCGCCGGGATCGCGGTCCTGGTCGGCGTCTTCCTGATCGTCAACACGTTCTCCATGCTGATCGCGCAGCGCACCCGCGAACTGGGGCTGCTGCGCGCCCTGGGCGCCGACCGCCGGCAGGTGCGCCGCTCGGTGCTCACCGAGGCGGTCCTGCTCGGCCTGGTCGGCTCGACGGCGGGCCTGGCGGCCGGGATCGGGCTCGCGGCCGGACTGATCCGCCTGATCAGCGCGTTCGGCATGAATCTGAAGACCACGGAGATGGTGATCGGCTGGCCGACGCCCGTCGCGGCCTATGTCGTCGGGGTCGGGGTCACCTTCGTCGCGGCCTATCTCCCGGCGCGCCGGGCGGCGGGCGTGTCGCCGATGGCGGCCCTGGCGGACGCCGACGTCGCCGGGGTGGGGCGGCCGCTGAAGGTGCGCGCCGTCGCCGGCGGGATCGTGGGCGCGCTCGGCGCGGCCGCGCTCGCCGGGTGCGCCGCCTCCTCGAAGACCGCTTCGGCCGCCTCCCTGCTGGGTCTCGGCGTGGTCCTGACCCTGATCGCGACCGTCGTCGCGGGCCCGCTGCTGGTACGCCCGGTGATCCGGGTGCTGGGCGGCGCGTTCCCTGCCCTGTTCGGCTCCGTCGGCCGGATGAGCCAGCGCAACGCGCTGCGCAATCCGCGCCGTACGGGCGCCACCGCGTCGGCGCTGATGGTGGGACTCGCCCTGGTGGGCGGTATGTCGGTGGCCAGTGCCTCCATGACGCGGTCGTTCGACGAACAGATCGACAAGACGCTGGGAGCCGACTTCATCGTGCAGAACGGCAACTTCCTGCCGTTCTCCCCGGAGGTCACCGACAAGGTGCGCGCCACGCCGGGCGTCGGGCTCGTCGTACGGCAGCGGTTCGCGCCGCTCGCCCTGCGGCTGCCGGACGGCAAGCGGATCGAGACCACGGCCTCCGGGTACGACGACGGAGTGGACGACGTCGCGCACGTGAAGTACGCGGCGGGCGACACGGCGGCCGCGCTGGCACCCGGGAATCTCGCCATGGACGTGGGCTTCGCGCGGAAGCACGGCGTGCGGATCGGCAGCGTCCTGCCCGTCGAGTTCCAGGGGAACCGCACCACGAGGCTGAAGGTCGGCGCGCTCACCGACCAGGGCAGCTCCGACGGCTTCGGCATGCAGGGCGGGCTGTACTTCGGCATCGCCACCGCCGAGAGGTACGTCCCCGGCGGGCAGGACTCCGCCCTGTACGTCAACCGCTCCCCCGGCACCGGAGCCGACCGGCTGCGCAGCGGCCTGAAACACACACTGGAGGCGTATCCGCAGGTCCAGGTCCGCGACCAGGCCGACTACAAGAAGCTGGTCCACGACCAGATCGCGGTGCTGCTGTATCTCGTGTACGCGCTGCTCGGTCTGGCGATCGTCATCGCGGTGCTCGGTGTCGTCAACACCCTGGCGCTGTCGGTGGTGGAGCGGACCCGGGAGATCGGGCTGCTGCGCGCCATCGGGCTCGCCCGGCGGCAGCTGCGCCGGATGATCCGGCTGGAGTCGGTGGTGATCGCGGTGTTCGGCGCGGTGCTGGGCCTCGGGCTCGGGCTGGTGTGGGGCGTCTGCATACAGCAGGTGCTGGCGCTGCAGGGCATGAAGGCCCTCGCGGTCCCGTGGGGCACCGTCGTCGCGGTCGTGATCGGGTCGGCTGTGGTCGGCGTGGTCGCGGCCCTGCTGCCCGCGCTGCGGGCGTCCCGGATGAACGTGCTGGCGGCGATCGCGCACGAGTGACACCGGCCCGCGAGCCGGTGGTGCCGTCCCTTCCGGAGGCTCACGAAACCGGCACATCGCGGCATGGTGATCACGGCATGGTCCCGGTGGGGCCGGGTCGACCCGGTGCACGCGGCCGAGGCTTTCGACAGCGCCGTCGTCCGGAAGGACCGGCACGCGCGCGTGCTCCCCGACGGCGCGGCCTCGCCCACCCGGCGCATCCCGCCCGGCGCATCCCGCTCAGCGGTCACGTCACCGGGCGCGCCCACGCGGCAGAGCGGGGCCGCCGGGGAGTCCCGTCCGGCGAAATCCGCTCGCCGGACGGCTCGTCGTCCTGGTTGCCTCGTCCCATGGACGAAACGTGTATCCGCCCCGCCCTCCCCTCCGACATCGACACCGTGCTGGCGTTCTGGCGGGAGGCCGCCGAGGGCACGAGCATCAGCGACGACCGGGACGGTGTCGAGCGGCTGATCTCCCGTGATCCCGGGGCGCTGCTGCTGGCCGAGTCGGGCGGCGCGCTCGTCGGCACCGTGATCGCCGGGTTCGACGGCTGGCGCTGCCACCTCTACCGGCTCGCGGTGCACCCCGGGCACCGGCGCCGGGGTGCCGGTACGGCGCTGCTCGCCGCCGCCGAGGAACGGTTCGGGCGGCTGGGCGGACGGCGCGGGGACGCCATGGTGCTCGTCCGGAACGAGACCGCCCACCATGCCTGGCGTGCGGCCGGGTATGCGCCCGAGGAGCAGTGGCGGCGCTGGGTGAAGCCCCTGTCCGGATGAGGCCGGACGGGGCCGGATGCGGCGGGACGAGGCCGACGCCGGTTGTCCACAGCCTCCGACGGGACGCTTTGCCGATCCTTTACCCTTGGGGGATCGTCCGGCTTCCGGCCGATGTCCTGCCGGTCTCCTGCCGTGTCCTGCCGATCTCCTGCCGAAAGGTGTGAACGTCCGCCCATGGGCGAGCCTCCCGCTACCCCCCTCATCCGACACCGCGCACTCCTGCCCGCCCTGCCCGACCATGGGACGGAGGTGAACCCATGACCGAGGTGCTCCTGCTCTTCGTCGCGGTCCTGCTGTCCCTGGCCTGCGGCGCGTTCGTCGCCGCCGAGTTCTCGCTGACCACGGTCGAGCGCGCCGACCTCGAACGGGCCGCGGAGCGCGGCGAGCACGGCGCGTCCGGCGCACTGAAGGCCGTACGGAACCTGACGTTCCAGCTGTCCGGGGCCCAGCTCGGCATCACCGTCACCAACCTGGTCGTCGGCATGCTCGCCGAACCGTCGATCGCCGCGCTGCTCACCGGGCCGCTGGAGTCGCTCGGCATATCGGGATCGGCGGCGGGCACGGTCGGCCTGGTCGTGGGCACCGCGCTGTCCACGGTGTTCCTGATGGTCGTCGGCGAACTGGTGCCCAAGAACTGGGCCATCTCCTCCCCGCTGGCGGTGGCCAAGAAGGTGGGCAACGCGCAGCGCTGGTTCAGCGCGGCCTTCCGGCCCTTCATCAGCCACCTCAACAACACCGCCAACCGCGTCGTACGGCGTTTCGGTGTGGAGCCCGCCGAGGAGCTGGCGTCCGCGCGCGGGCCGCAGGAACTGGCCGCGCTGGCCCGGCACTCCGCCAAGGCGGGCGCCCTGGAGGCGGACACCGCCGAGCTGTTCGTACGGACGCTGAACCTGGCCGACCTGACCGCGGAGAACGTGATGACACCGCGCGTCCAGGTCGTCGCCCTCGACGCGCAGGCCACCTGTGAGGACGTGGCGAACGCGACCCGGGCCACCGGTCTGTCGCGGTTCCCGGTGTACCGGGGCAGCCTGGACTCCGTCGTGGGCACCGCGCACATCAAGGACGTCCTGGCGGTACCGGCGGCGCGGCGCGCGCGGGTGTCCGTGGCCGAGCTGATGCGCGAGCCGCTGCTGGTGCCGGAGTCGCTCACCGTGGACCGGCTGCTCGACCGGCTCTCCGGCAAGCGCACGATGGCCGTCGTCATCGACGAGTACGGCGGCACCGCCGGGGTCGCCACCCTGGAGGACATCGTCGAGGAGGTCGTCGGCGAGGTGCGCGACGAGCACGACCCGCACGAGACGCCCGACCTGGTGCTCACCGGGGCCGACGCAGAGGGCCGCGACCTCTGGTCCGCCGACGGCGCCGCCCGCACCGACCAGCTCGCCCGTGTCGGACTGAGGGTGCCGCACGGGCCGTACGAGACGCTCGCCGGACTCGTCGCCACCGGCCTCGGCCGCATACCCGTGGCCGGGGACAGTGTCGAGGTCGCCGGGTGGCGTCTCGACGTCGTGGACGCGGCGGGACACCGGGCCGCCCGCGTCCTGATGCACGCGCCGCTCACCGCGGCCACCGCGCCGGAGGAGGAGCGATGACCACCGTCCAGTTGCTGATCGGTCTCGTGTCACTGGTCGTCAACGCGTTCTTCGTGGGCGCGGAGTTCTCCCTGATCTCCGTACGGCGCGCGCAGGTCGAGCAGTACGCCGAAGAGGCGCCGGACGGCGGCAGGCGGGCGCGCAGCGTGCTGTGGGGCCTGGAACACGTGTCGGCGCTGCTGGCGGCCGCCCAGCTGGGCATCACCCTGTGCACGCTGGTCCTCGGCGTGGTCGCGGAACCGGCGATCGCGCATCTGCTGGAGCCGGTGTTCCACGCGGTGGGTGTCTCGACGGGGGCCGGGCACGCCGTCTCCTTCGTGATCGCGCTGACCCTGGCGACGTATCTGCACATGCTGCTCGGCGAGATGGTGCCGAAGAATCTCGCGCTGGCCGAGCCGGTGCGCAGCGCGCTGCTGCTCGGACCGCCGCTGGTCGCCCTCGCCCGTGCCCTGCGCCCGGTGATCTTCACGGTGAACGCCTTCGCGAACACCCTGCTCAGGCTGTTGCGCGTGGAGATCAAGGACGAGGTCACGGCGACGTTCTCGGACGACGAACTGGCACGTCTGGTGAAGGACTCCGGGGAAGCGGGCCTGATCGACGAGCGGGCCCGGGAGCGGCTGCACGACGCCCTGGAGCTCGGCCGACGGCCGGTGCGCGAGGTGATGCTGCCGCTGGAGCGGGTCTCGCGCGTGGACATCGGCATCACCCCGGAACGGCTGGAGGCGATATCGGCCGAGACCGGCTTCTCCCGCTTCCCCGTGGTCGACACCGAGCGGCGCATCATCGGGTACCTGCACGTCAAGGACGCGCTGGACCGGGTGCCGCGAAACACGCCGTTCCCGATGCGCGACATGCGGCCCATCGCACGGGTGCTCGAGTCCGCCCCGCTCGACGACGTCCTCACCGCGATGCGGGGCTCCCGTACACACCTGGCGGCGGTCCAGAACGCGGACGGCCGGCTGGCGGGTCTGGTGACCATGGCGGACGTACTGCGGGAGCTCTTCGGGCAGCCGGTCTGAGCCCCTGCGGCCGGGCGGGGAGACCGACCGACCGGCGGGTACGGGAAGGGGGATAGCATCGCTGACGCCATGCAGACGAATCCCACGTACTCCAGCCTCGTCGCGGTCGGCGACTCCTTCACCGAGGGCATGTCGGACCTGTTGCCGGACGGTTCCTACCGCGGCTGGGCGGACATCCTCGCGGCCCGGATGGCCGCCCACACTCCCGGTTTCCGCTACGCCAACCTCGCCGTGCGCGGCAAGCTGATCCGGCAGATCGTCGACGAGCAGGTCGAGGTCGCGGCGGCCATGAAGCCCGACGTGATCACCCTGGTCGGCGGTCTGAACGACACACTGCGGCCCAAGTGCGACATGGGCCGGGTGACGGAACTGCTGACGGAGGCGGTGGAACGGCTGGCGCCGGCCTGCGGGCAGCTGGTGCTGATGCGCAGTCCCGGCCGCCAGGGGCCCGTGCTGGAACGGTTCCGGCCGCGCATGGAGGAGCTGTTCGCCTGCGTCGACGAGCTCGCCGGGCGGCACGGCGCGGTCGTGGTCGATCTGTACGGCGCACCGTCGCTGGCGGACCCGCGGATGTGGGACGTGGACCGGCTGCACCTCACGGCGGACGGGCACCGACGGGTCGCGGAGGCGGTGTGGCAGCGCCTCGGGTACGCGCCGGAGGATGCCGACTGGCATCTGCCCATGCCGGCGACGGCACCTCCCGGGTGGGTCGCGCGCCGGGTCGCCGACGTGAGCTTCACCCGGCAGCATCTGCTGCCGTGGATAGCGCGGCGGCTGACCGGGCGGTCGTCGGGAGACGGACGCCCGGCGAAGCGGGCGGAACTGCTGCCGTACGAGGTGCCTCCGGCGTAGGGGGAGTGGGCAGTGCTAGTGCCCGTGCGGGCTGCGGTGCGGGTGCGGGTGTGGCGCAGGGCCGTACCCGGGTGGTGTCGCCCCCGCCGCCCCTTCCCTTTCCCGTCCCCCAGGGGCTCCGCCCCTTCGACCCCACCAGGGGGCTCCGCCCCCGGCCCCCGGCGGGGCTCCGCCCCCGCACCCCGGTAGGGCTGCGCACACCGCACCCCCGTGGGGCTCCGCCCGCATCCCGGTGGGGCTTCGCGGGGGTCGGGGGCGGCGGCGCTGCGGGGCTTCGGGGCTGTCGGGTGGGGTGGGGTGCGGGTCCCGCAGGTCGCGGCCAGGGTGGCTGGGGCACTGGCCTGGGCCGATCGCCAGTAGAATCCGGTCACGTGACTTCTGCGCCTGCCAAGCCCCGTATCCCGAACGTCCTCGCCGGACGCTACGCCTCGACCGAGCTGGCCGTGCTCTGGTCGCCCGAGCACAAGGTGCGGCTGGAGCGGCAGCTCTGGCTCGCCGTCCTGCGCGCCCAGAAGGACCTCGGGATCGAGGTGCCGGACGCGGCGATCGCCGACTACGAGCGCGTCCTCGACACCGTGGACCTGGCCTCCATCGCGGAGCGCGAGAAGGTCACCCGGCACGATGTGAAGGCCCGGATCGAGGAGTTCAACGACCTCGCGGGGCACGAGCACGTGCACAAGGGGATGACCTCCCGCGATCTCACCGAGAACGTGGAGCAACTGCAGATCCGGCTCTCGCTGGAGCTGATGCGTGACCGTACGGTCGCCGTCCTGGCCCGGCTCGGCAAGCTGGCCGCGGAGTACGGCGAGCTGGTCATGGCCGGCCGCTCCCACAACGTGGCCGCCCAGGCCACCACCCTCGGCAAGCGCTTCGCGACCGGTGCCGACGAGCTGCTCGTGGCCTTCGGCCGGGTCCAGGAACTCCTGGGCCGCTACCCGCTGCGCGGCATCAAGGGCCCGGTCGGCACCGCGCAGGACATGCTGGACCTGCTCGGCGGCGACGCGGCCAGGCTCGCCGAACTGGAGCAGCGGATCGCCTCGCACCTGGGCTTCTCCCAGGCCTTCACCTCGGTCGGGCAGGTCTACCCGCGCTCGCTGGACTACGAGGTCGTCACCGCGCTGGTGCAGCTGGCGGCGGCGCCGTCCTCACTGGCCAAGACCGTCCGGCTGATGGCCGGGCACGAGCTGGTGACCGAGGGCTTCAAACCGGGCCAGGTCGGCTCCTCCGCGATGCCGCACAAGATGAACACCCGCTCCTGCGAGCGCGTGAACGGCCTCATGGTCGTTCTGCGCGGCTACGCCTCGATGACCGGCGAGCTGGCGGGTGACCAGTGGAACGAGGGCGACGTGTCCTGCTCGGTGGTGCGCCGGGTGGCGCTGCCGGACGCGTTCTTCGCCCTGGACGGTCTGCTGGAGACCTTCCTCACGGTGCTCGACGAGTTCGGTGCCTTCCCGGCGGTCGTGGCCCGTGAGCTGGACCGCTATCTGCCGTTCCTCGCCACCACCAAGGTGCTGATGGGCGCGGTGCGGGCCGGGGTCGGCCGGGAGGTGGCCCACGAGGCCATCAAGGAGAACGCCGTCGCCACCGCGCTGGCGATGCGTGAGCAGGGCGCGGAGCGCAACGACCTGCTCGGGAAGCTGGCCGCCGACGAACGCCTCCCGCTCGACCACGCGCAGCTCGACGCGCTGATGGCGGACAAGCTGTCCTTCACCGGCGCCGCCGCCGATCAGGTCGGAGCGGTCGTCGGCCGGATCGAGGAGATCCTGAAGCAGTATCCCGCGGCGGCCGGGTACACCCCGGGGGCGATCCTCTGAACCCGGCCGGGAACGCGCCCGCCGGGCCTGCCGGACCGGCGGGTTCACCCGGCCCGCGGCGCTTCACGCCGGCCGAGCTGGAGGCCGCCCGCGGCCGGCTCGTCCCGGATGTGCTGGCGGACGGGCTCGATGTGCTGTTCTGCGGCATCAACCCCGGTCTGATGACCGCCGCGACCGGCCACCACTTCGCCCGCCCCGGCAACCGCTTCTGGCCGGTGCTGCTTCTCTGCACTTCACCCTCACGGGTGAGTTGGCGTACGTAGCCACTCAAGGCGCGGCGCCGCCCCGGCCTTCAAGCAACGACGCCAGCCCGGGACCCGGCATCGTGTGGATGCCGCGCTGGCACGTTAACCCAAGGCCGAGTTGTCTCGCCACTACTTCTGGTGTCGCCCACGTGCGCGCATGATCTACGCTCAGCGGTTACGACCAAAAGTCCCCTCTGATCTCAGCCATGTGATCTTCTTGGCGAGCTCGCTGATCCCAGCTTTCCGAAATCCTCCGGAGCAACCGCTGTGTGCGAGGCCAGCGGACTCCGACGGCTTGGGCGAACTTCTGATACTTGTCCGCAAGGACTCTTTCTTGCTCTCCTCCGGCGTCAAGTGATCGCCATGTCGCCCCCCTACTGTTCATCACGGCAATTGCGAAGCCATTTTCAATGTCCTGGCTTCGAACGCTATCAATTATTTGACATACTTGCAGAGGGGGCCACTCGGCCGTCGAACCAGAAGCATGGAACAGCATTTCCCCGATGAAGCCGTCTCCGTACCGGAGCAGCTTCTTCTCCAGGAGCAGTCGCCGCGTCTCCGTGATCCAATCAGCCAGTACGGGCCCCTCTCCATCCCCCTCAAAGCGAGGAGCGCCCTTCCATGACTTGAGCAAAGAATATGCCTGCTTGGCCTTATTCTTCATCTCTTCAGTGACTTCAACCTCGACATCCCCACTACCTTGAGGAGGGAAGATCAAAGCAATCAAATCGACAAAAAACGAAGGATTCTGAGCCATCTCCTCATGCAAAATCAAGGCGGGTGACTCCAGGCCATCCCCCAGGACCGGCAGGAATTTCCACTCGACTTGCGCCAGAAGCCCCCGAATAACCCCCGGAGTTCTACGAGCGTGGGCCAGGAGTTCTTTCAATTCGTAAACGACAGAGGAAATTGATTCCGAAGTCTGCTCCTCGAATGATGCTTGATGTAGGGCATAAAGCATTTTATTGACGTCGAAATCATCACCTTTCCCCCTGGCGATCCAAAAGAGAGGGATCGTCCTTTCAAAGAGTTCCATCTCCAGGAGCGTGTCAACGGCCTCCCGGCGGTCCGACTCGGACTCTAGCTGGTAGAGGTTGAATCGACTCCAGTACGCTTTCTTCACTCCATCGTCGCACTGTCCGGCGAGAGCGAAAGTAGCATTCCCCGGAGGTAGGGCGAGCAAAAATCGAACAACCCTTTCCTGCGGCCATTCCGCAAACCTATCGGAGAACGTTGAAACCCACGACCAGCCCTCTACCGAAAATCGAGAGATGACGTAGCCGAATGCCACCCTACCGACAGGGTCTTCGGGCGATTCAAGCGCGCCAAGCATTTCCTCATCAAACTCACGAGCGATGGCTCCGAGTGCAATTCCAAGCCGTTCCGGTGCCTTACACTTAACAGCCAGGCTCCATACTCCTTCCAGTCCAAGATCGCTTACTACGCTCCGCGCTACTTCTTCTTGCTTCTCCTGCACCGCAGTGAGGTAGTTGGCGTCTGACACGCTGAGTCCTGGAAGCTCCGGATGGTAGGAAAAAGCCGAGGCCAACTCCTCTGTCTGATCCCCATTATTCAGTCGGTCAAGTTCACGCTCGACTCGGGACACCTTTTCTTCAGGTAGTGCCCAGCCAGCGGATGCATATTTCCGGTGCTGATGAACCAGTTCCCGAAGTTGGCGGAGAATTGCGTCCAAGCTGTCGGGGTCGACCGAGGAAATCGTTACGTTACTGAGATCTCCGAGTACTGCATCGAACTGCTCATCGGGAAGTTGCGGCAATGCCTTGATTAGGTTAATCCACCCCGACTGATGAGTATAGACGTCCTCCAGGAGACGGTCCACGAGTTCACGGCAATGTCGAATAATTTCCGAGCCGGTCAGGCCTGCCGGCTCGTCGTCCGGCTGCCATTCCCTCCATTTTGGACTGTAGGTATTTTCCGCAAATGTAAGCGGCGACGGGAGAAGTGCCACCATGAGGTCCCAGGCCGCGCGGGGTGCGGCCGCTCGAATAGCATCCAGCACCAAGTACCGCTCGTCGAAACCGGCTGACGTTTGGGGATGCCAGGGTAGGAAGATCTGTTGCAGGCTACGAGCAGGGCGGTTGCTCCAGCGCCCTCCAGGCTCTCGCTCTGCAAGGAGGGCAAGAATAACGGCAGAAGTTCCGAGGTGGTCTGGTGCCCATGCCAATGCTTCAAGACCCCAGAGCAGGCCAGTGTGTTTGGGATGTCCGAAGAAAACCTTTTCAGCCTCGGGATTGAATACGGCTAGGATGCTCCCATCCTCAAGGGCGCGGTCAACCATTTCTAGATACATATCGGGTGACGCTTCAGCCAGCAACGGGAGGGCATAGTCGAGGGAGGGCCACAGAAGCCGAGATTCATCCGCAGTTGCTCGGTCCAGCACCTCCCTAACAATGGAGTCTACAAAGCTCTGTCCGGTCATTCCGTTGGGAAAGGTGAAGTCTCCAGTGCTGGTGGCAATCAGTGCGAGGCTATCCGCTACGTTTGCCATTAGGTTACTAGTCCAGGGCAGCGAATGACCATACAGCCCCGCAGCCCAGCGCTTATCAACCTCCAGTGAAAGGGCAGGGTCGGGGGTCGTCAGCATGTTCACCGCAAGCTTACGGAAGTTTGCCAAAGTGCTGGCAGTTGCGTAACGCGCCACGAGTCCCCATGAATCCCGTTTCGATACACAGAACCACTGCGCGCCCTCTCGGCGCACTGGCATGTCACTTTGCCCCGACCAGCGGGCACAAGCGGCACTAACCTCAGCATAGGACTTAGAGCTGATTTCACTCAAAAATTGCTCATCGCCAGTAGCCCCCTCCTGCCATGCTCCTGCAAGAATAAGGGGAACGATCTCAGCAGCATTCTCGGGAGCCGCCCATGCGGGAACACTGGTTGCGTTAGCGGAGACCCGCCTCCTAAACATGAGCAAACTGCGACGTGCAATTCCTGCGAGATCATGAGCCTCCGACTCAGATACGCCCACGCTGACGAGAGCTTCCGCCGCCGGCTGGCGTTTGATCCGGGGAAGCGGGATACATGAGCCGGAAGTCGGCGCGTTCAGATCGGCAGGAACAGCAACTTGATGACCGATGTCTGCCGCTTCGACTGCTGGAGGCTGACTGAATGTCGGGATCAGCAGCAAGCGCGTATCTGACGAAACTCGTGCGATCACCTCGTCCCACGCTTTAGGGGAGTCGACCACCAGAGCGCGTCGCGTTACCAACTCCTGCGAATCCGGCGGAAGCGACAGGATGGTGGCCGCAATGAAGGCAAAGGATTCTTCAGCAGACTCCGCTTGGACTGTGATTACTGATGGCTCACTCTGCAACCAGGCAACGAGTTCTTCGGCCGCCGCCTCACGACCAGCTGTTACCAGAGCAGGAGGGACCGGTGGCAGAGTAGCGAGGGACCACCGATTCCATGCAGTGCGGAGATCACTTGCGCCGTCCGGATCACGGCCCAGCATTTTGGTTACTCGGGCGTGGACCGCAGGATTACTGTCAAGCCAAGCCTCCAACGTGTCAGCGTCGTAGGCCCGAACGTCTTTCCAGACTTTTTCTGCGCGCTTGGTTGCAGCCCAGTTGTCCCTCATAGGCCAGCGCCTCGGAGTTACGAAGATGAATGTGGTCTCTGACGGCACCACACCCTGAGGATCTTTGGTCCGAGCAGCGTAATCGCTATCTGCTTTATCAGTTACGTCCTCGTTGACGCCCATTTCCCAGACGGATTTCCCGACTGGAACCCAAGGGTTTCCCTGGACGGTATCCGCCTGTCCGTCCCAGCCGGGCATCCCGATTCCTTCACCCGAACGAAAGTCGACCGACAACAACTCAGCGGTTGAACCGATGACGAGGGTTCGGATCAGCCCAGGCAGCTCGTCACGCGCCACGAGACGCTCAGCCCACCCCTCCAGCTCCAGGGCGTCCACCAGCCAGCCGCGTGTCCCCCGGAACCTTGTAGGTGCTGGCGTTTGTGGGGTCGGCTGCTGGTCTAGCGCGGCTCGCACCTCGTCGATGTTGAATCGGCGATGCCCGCCCGGAGTCGTATCGAAAGGGATCCGCCCGTTGCGGGCGTACCGCTGCACCGTCGCGGGACGCAGGCCTAGCGCAGCCGCTACCGCGGAGGAGGTTGCTGTGCGAGCTGGAGTCATGAAAACACGCTAGCACGGATTTCACGATTTACTACAGGCTTCCTAGCTACGCTCCGTAGCCCAACGCTCGCGTGTTTCGAGCCAGCTTCAGACAGACTTGCCGCTTGCAGCGGTCCATGCGCTGGGCGGGGATCTCCCCGGCGCCGTCGAGCATCAGGCGGCGCTCGAGGAGCCGGAGGTGGACTGCGGGCGCGGCGGGTGTAGCCGATGCCGCGTCATACGGCCTGGCCCCCGTCGAGTGCGGTCTGCTCGGCGTCGTTCAGTTCGGCAGTGCGGCGGAAGTCGGCGACCTTGCCGGGCATGTCGAGGGTGATGCGCAGGTTCGGGGCCAGGGCAACCTCGTCGGCGACGTGCTCGGGCAGAAGGCCAGCGACAGCGGTGCGGATGGCTCCGCGGTTGATGTCGTGGTCGCGGGCAAGGGCGGTGATGGCCCGCCTTCCAGGTAGCCGGTGCGCACGACGTCGGCCTTGTCCGCCGCGATGGCAAGGCGGCGCCCGCCCTTGTTGCCCTTGGCCTTGGCAGCCCGCAGCCCGTCATACGTCAGCTCCCGCTGGAGGTCGAGTTGGAGTTCGCCAGCCGTGGCGAGGGCCTGCACCATGAACTTCACGGTGGACAGCAGCTCCTCGATGCGCGGATGGCGGCAGTGGGGTCCATGCTGGAGAACGCCGTCGTGGATGCGCAGAGCGAGCCGGTCGCGGTGCAGGACATCGAGCATGTCGAGGAGGTGCCCGGTGCTGCGTTCGAGGCGGAACATGTCGGAGATGTGCACCATGTCGCCAGCCGCGCGTACGCCAGCAGTTCGCCGAACTTTGGCCGTTCCAGCGGGTGGAGGCGGCTGGAGGTGCCGTCGACCCTGCTGTCAGCAGACCCTGTCAGCAGCCGCCATCGGATAGTCCGGGTTCATTCCACACCTGCGGCGCCTGTCGTCATTACGACACGCCTGGCTGCCCAGCAAGAGATGGCCCCCCACCGCTCCGGTGGCGGTGGGGCCATCTCTACGCTCCTTGGTTACCGGGCAGCCCTGCGCGGGGCAGGTCGTCGGGGTCCTCCGAGCGTGGGGAGCCGCTTGGTGTCGAGCGGGCGCAAGACCGTTCCGATCCGGCCCTCGATCCTGCGCACGAGGCCTTCCTCGGTGTCCGCTGCCAGCGGGACGACCATCAGGCGGGTCCACCGATCGGCGCGTCCGCGCAGTACCTGCTCTTGGACGCGGTCACCGACCGATCCCTGACGGATCGCGCTCCCGATGTAGCGGATGACGTTCGCCGAGTCGGCGGCGATGTAGACACCCGTCGAGAATTCGTTCCAAGCTGCATCCTCTGTGATCTGCAGGATCGTCGAGGCGGCCGGGATGCGCCGGAGCAGCGCGGTTCCAGCGAGATCGCACGCGGTGTTGTAGTTCTCCGGAGTGAGCGTGTACGCGGAGTGCTTCATCGAGCGTCACCACTCTCGTCCAGGTCGGCCCGCATACGGTCGGCCCGGCGGCGAGTGCCCCGCCATTCCGAGACAAGGTCAGTGATCTCGACGAGCGTGTTCCGCACGCTGGAGTTGTCGTACCCCAACGTGTCCACCAGCGCCACGCCGTCCTGGCCGATTACGCCGCCGACCTGCTGGGCCGCGTCAAGCAGGTCGTCGAGGCGTGCCTGGAAGTCCTTGAGCGCCATCGCGAATCGGTCCTCGGGGCTGGCGTGCGTGATGCCTTCCTCCTCGAACAGGTCGGCGAGTTCACGCAGCCGCTCAGGGGTGAGGATGTCGGCGTCCGCGATCTGCTTGTCCTGCGGCATGGTGCCCTTGGCCAGCTCCTGCGGGTCCCGTCCCGCCCGGCCGTCCAGAACGATCTGGCACAGCTGCCGCAGGCCGACGTCGGTCTTGGCCAGCTGCCGCATGATCTGCTGGGGCTCGGTGTTGCTGCCGCGGCCGCCGAACTCGGAGCGGGTCAGCAGCTGGGTTCGGCCTCCGACCAGGTGGTAGCTGGCCAGCGCGGCGAGCTCGGCGATGGCCGGCCCGGCGCCTTCTCCAGCCTGTACGAGCTCGCGAAGCGCCTCGGGCAGCAGGTCGAGCGGGGACCTGCGGGTGAGTTCGACGCCGCGCAGCACCGACCAGCGCCAGGCCCGGTCGAGCGACGAGCGCAGGGCGGTGAGCCGCTTGTCCGCGGGGAAGCCCCGCAGGGCGACCTCGGCGGCCAGCTGGGTGCGCTCCTCCAGCTTGGGCTTCGCGCCGGTGAGGTCGACGATCGCCTCGTTCACCGCGCGGGCCTGGCGCTTGTTCGGGTGAGGGTTCAGTGCGCCGCAGGCCAGGACGGCGACCTCGTCGGGGCGAAGGTCATGCTCGCGGTCCGAACCGTCGAGGATGTCGCGGACCCCTTCGGCGGTCATTCCGCCGGGGACGGGAAGCAGACCGCGTTCGTAGAGGTTGTCCACCGCGGCGTTCGCCTTGGCGTTCAGCGTCGTCGCGGTGGAGAAGTTCATGGGCGGCGCCATGTGGAGGTGCGCCACGAACCGCCGACGGGCCCGGTCGAACCCCCGCGGGGCCGAGAAGCCGATGATCACCCGGGCGTTGGGCATGATGGAGCAGCGGACCTTGCGGGCCTGCTCGTCCGTGACCATGTCGCTTCCAGCCCACTCCACGAGGTCCCGGAGCAGGTTGGTCGCGCGTCGGCTGCCGGGACGAAGGTTCCATGCGACGTCCTTGAACGTGATGCCGAGTCCCTCGTGGCTGGCCACAGTACGGCCGAAGCCATCCGTGGATTCAAGCCTCGTCACGACACCCAAGTCAGTGATCACCCGGACTGCACTTAGCCATCCCGGAGTTTCGATACCGCGGTCAAGGATGGAGCCGACGTGCGGGTTGTTCGCCACCATGTCGGCGATCCGCGGGGCCATGGCGTCGATCAGCTTGTCGGCCGAGTCCATCTCGAAGGTGAGCAGCGCCTGCCCCTCGACGGCCCCGAACCGAGGCATGCCGATCGTGCCGCGAGCGTGCTCGTCCTCGAAGCGGATATTGTCGGGCGACGGCAGAACGCGCCAGGTAACGACATCGAACTCGATGTACGCGAACTCCTCGGAGCCGAAACGCTGCACCTTCGGCGAGCGCAGGGCCCGGCGAAGCTGCTGCTGGTCGGCAGCGGCGGCGGCCAGCGTCTCGGCCAGCTCCTGGCTCAGCCCGGCCACGATCCCGGCGGCGACGCTCTTGTCGATCACTGCCTGAGAGGCTGGCGGACGCAGTTGAGCACCGATGCGTCGGTGATCGACAACGTCCGACTCGTTGCCGAAGGAAAGCTGCGGCTCGACGGCCGAAGTGGGTACAGACACGGGAGTCTTCCTCAGTCTCTCGACCTGCTCACCGATTTGGTGAGCAGAGGGCGAGGGCTGGGACCTGACTCGGCACCGTGCCCCCACCTGCCCTCCCGGCCGGGTGGCCGTCCAGGGTTGTGGCACACACCGCCCAACTCACCGCTCTTTCAGGACACCCGCCGGTCAATGACGGGTGGAGCCTTGGCTCGACCGGGCCACTCGGATGGCAACGGCCGTGCTGAGCACATGAACTGACGATGATGAAGCTAGCCGGAAACTGTAGCACCCGGTGGGTCATATTGAACAGGGTTGCTATCAGGGTCAGTTCCACCGACCTCGGCTGAGGGGGCATAGTGTCCATCGAAGTGACGGATCCCGGGCGGGGCCACGCTCCGACGGCCGGGCACGAGCCGCCCAGCACGGGGATACGACGTTCACGCCGGTCACGCAGCGCTACATGTCCAGTCGCCGAAGCTATACGAGAACAGGGCCGCCTGCGCCTGCGCCAGGCACGATTCACCCGTCCCCAGGCAGGCGGCGGGCCGGAATCCCCAGATCGACGGTCGGCCTCTGTGCCCGTCGTTGGGTCTCCTCGCGCTTCCCACGTAGGAAGGTGAGCGTGAGGTTGATGCCTTCGACCTCGCCGAGCCAGTTTTCTCCTTCGGCCTGCTGAAGGCGGGCGAGGAGGTCGGCTTCGAGCTCTTCGAGGCGACCGAGCATCTTCGGGTTGATGTGGAGCATCGGGCACCGGATGCAGGCGTGTTCGTGTTGGCAAGGGGTGCCATAGGGGCGTCCGCAGGATCCGAGTTCAACCTTGCGGCGGTCGAAGTGGTCCTCGAACTCGTCCCATTCCTGGTCCGTCGTGTCACGGTACTCGCCCTCAGGTCGGACCTCGCGGCGGTGGTGGATGAACTCCTGGTAGTGACGGATGACATCTTCGTCGAAGACCGCAACGTAACCACGGGTGGTCTGGACATCGAGATGACCCATGAGAGCGGCGCCAATGTGGATCGGCAAGCCGCTGTTGACCAACTCGGTGGCGAAGATTCTACGGAAGTCGTGCGGGGTGAACTTCAGCCCGCGGAACTCCTGGTGGATCTTGGCCAGCTGGTCGCAGATCCGGCCGAGCATGACCTGGATGGTTGCGGTGCTGAAGACCATGGGGGTGGTGCCGTTCTGGCGCTGGAAGAGGAACGGCATCGGGGCACTCCACACCTTGTCGTGGTAGTCGAACCGACTGACGAGCGGGATCGGACGGCCGGTGCGGGTGTGGCGGCGGACGATCGAGGCGATCACGTGGAAGAGCTCGGCAGACATCGGGATGACGCGCTCGCGGTCCGTCTTCGACGGTGCGATCACCAGCAGCGCGATGACCTCGCCGTTCGCCCGCTGGTACTGGCGGATGCTCAGGTGGGTCAGTTCACAGAGCTCCTCGATGCGCACGCCCGAATGGCGCAGGGTCTCGACGGCCGCCCATTCCCAAAAGGCGCCTTCCTCCTCCGTGCCGATGTGGATGATCCGGCCGCTTTCCACTTCCTGCACGCGGGTGGGAACGGCATCGCCGTGGCGGAGCAGTTTACGGTCGGCTTCGGTGCGAATCCGCCGGTACTCGGTGCCCTCATGGGTGAACACCTCGCCCTCGGCGGTCTTGTCGGCCTGCTCCAGGAGCAGACGGGCGCGGTCGTAGCGGGTTTCGACATGGTTGACGAGCAGAGGCAGGAGAGGCTGGCGTTGGCGGGTGCGGTCGGCGGAACGTTCGTTGATACGCCGGCGGCGCGCTCCGAGCCCGCGTAGTTCGCTGGGCGGGACGGGGCACGGCGCAACCCATGCCGCCCAGCGTTCGGGCTCTTCGGCGGCCCAGGTGTGCAGGTCGTAGTAGAAGGAGCGGAGCGCGATGACGATGCTGTCCTGGCCGACGCGAGGCTTGCCGTCGTCCTTGACTGTGATGACCTGGCGCCAAGCCGTGTAGGTCTCCGGCGAAATGCGCAGGTCCTTCTGGTCCGGGTTGATCTTCTCGATGTTCCTCCAGAAATGGCGGGTGAGCTTGCAGGCCAGGTCCTTCAGGGTGGAGTAGTCGGTGTCGGCCTTGCGGCGGGCGAGGTAGTCGATGAGCAGGCTGCGAACAGCCTGGTTGGTGATCTCGTACTGGTCGACGAGTTCCTCGACATTGAGCTGTCCGCGCAGCGAGGCGGCCCGCATGCTCTCCGGTGTGGAGGGCGGGAAGTGCCCCATGGCGTGCAGGACGTTCCAGATGCCTCGGCCGGCTAGGCGGTTGGATGCCTGGCTGCCGGGCCGCAGAACGCAGCGGGCCTTTCGGTTCTCGTGGGCGAAGTGCAGCAGAGCGGCCGGGGTGACGTCGCTCAGGGCGACGTCCTGGCTGGCCAGCACCATGCATACTTCGTTGATCGCGTCGCGGCGGTGGACGTGGCGGATCTGGTGGACGCGCACATGCTCGGCGAACGTGTCCAGGAGTGGGTCCTCCTGGGCGGCGATGAACGTCGGACCGAAGTTGGGCAGCGGGTTGCGGCGGAGAGCCAGCAGGGTGGGCCGGATGACCCGCAGGCAGTACAAAGCCCGGATCCCCGGGACGATGCTCGTCCCCGTGGTGCGGCGGGATGCGACTGCCTCGGCGTCGACCTCGCCTCGGCCGAGCGGACTGGCGTCCCACCGTTGCTGCCAGGTCTCACCGGGGAAGGTGAGGAGGTATTCGAGCAGCGTGCGCGTGGAGTGGGTCCAGTTCAGGCGGGTCGCGCGAGGTGTGTCGGGCCAGATCGCGGCAGCGCCGGCCACGCTCGACAGCTGCGAGGCGGAGGCGGTGGCGAACTCGCCGTGCGGCCGGGGCGGGGCAGCTGCGACGGCGGGCTCCGGCGTGATCGTTCCCCCGACGAAGCGGCTGGCGAACTGGAGCCCCTCCACGACCGGGCCGTGACGGCGACTGAGGCCGGTGGTACGAAGCTGTGTGTCAGGCACCGAACACCGCCGCGATGTCGTCGGCGTTGTAGCCGGAGGGGTAACTCCGTTCAGCACGCGGGGTGTTGTAGTGCTCGGTGAGCTTGTCGAAGATCTCCTCGATACGGACCGTTAGATAACGACTGGTGGTCTGGATGTTGGCGTGACGCAGAACGGCCTGCACCTCCGGCAGCGTCAGCTTGCCGCCGTTGGCCATGCGGCTCGCCGCGGTGTGCCGCAGGTCATGGAGGGTCCAGTTGGTGCCCAGAGCTTCGTTGGCCCGCTGGATGACGCGGCGCACCGCCCAGTAGGACATGGGCCGGTCCGGGCCGCGGCGGGTCCGCCACAGCGATTCGCCCGCCGCGAGCGTGCCGATCTCGTCCAGGTAAGAAGCCAGGCGGAGGAACGCCTGCGGTGAGGCCGGGACGGCCTGCCTGTCCCGCGTGCCCTTGGAGATCACGTAGACCTTCTGGCCGGCCCAGTCGACGTCCCCGATGCCGACACCGAGGAGTTCCTCGGCGCGGGCGCCACTGGAGACGTAAAACTCCAGCAGTGCGCGGTCGCGCTCGCACCCCATCCGCTCGAACAGCTCATCCCACAGACGATCGGGGATCGACCGCGGCGGACGGTCCGGAACCTTCTGCCGCAGACGGGCACGGCCCAACACCGGCTTGGGCTCCAGCGGGCTGCGGTGAGCGAGGGCCCGGCGCCTCTGCGGTGAGACCGGTACAGGGTTGGTGACCGGTCCGTTGCCCTGGTGGGCGTGGAATTCGTAGAAGCCGCTGACCACCGACAGTGCATGGTTGATCGTCCGCGGCGCGTACCCCACTCGCAGCACCGGCTTGCCGGTCCGCAGGTTCACCGAGCCCGGTACCGAGCCGCCAGCTGTCTTCCGCTGGCGCTGTGGGTTCGCCGCCGTCCGTAGCCACCCGGCCAGCACCGCTGTCTCGGCCTCGGTCGCTTTCTCCCAGGGCACCCCGAGCAGCCACAGCACCCTGAACCAGCGCAGCAACCCGTACCCGTAGCTGCGGACCGTCAGCGGACTACTGTCGTTCAGGGCCAGGTCACGCAGGTAAGCGGTGACTGGTTCGATCTCGTCGTCGTACCCGTTGACGACGATATAGGGAGGATGAACGCCCCTCGCCGGGAACACCGCCCCGACGCGGGGGATGTCCGCCCGCCCTTCCATGAGTTCATGTCGCAGGTCCACCTTCACTCTCCTCTGTCCTCTCGGGAACCGTCACCGATGCCAACGAGCAGGGATAGTGCAGATAACTGTGCACCTGTCCGGTTTCACCCCGCGGCTGCTGCGGCCCGCCGAGCAGCGGGAGTTGCTGTCGTACGGGCTCGGCATCACGAACGTGGTGGCGCGGGCGACGGCCCGGGCGGACGAGCTGACCGCCGAGGAGTACCGGGAGGGCGGGCGGCTGCTGGCGGCGAAGACGGCCCGGTCCGGGCCCCGCTG
Organism: Streptomyces sp. NPDC047000; assembly: GCF_040644295.1. Lineage (NCBI taxonomy): Bacteria > Bacillati > Actinomycetota > Actinomycetes > Kitasatosporales > Streptomycetaceae > Streptomyces > Streptomyces sp. NPDC047000. The sequence goes on along the minus strand of NZ_JBEYWE010000008.1, from coordinate 75,532 downwards.
GCTGGCGGTGGTGGGCGTCACCGCCTACCGGGCCGCGTTCGGTGAGCGCACGGCCCGGGTGGGGCCGCAGGAGCGGACGTTCGGGGACACCCGGGTGTGGGTGCTGCCGAATCCGAGCGGGCTCAACGCGCACTGGACGGCGGGGACCATGGCGGAGGAGTTCGGACGGCTCCGGGCGGTCGCGCGGCCGGACCGCCGCCGGGTCTGATCGGGGCGGTCCGGAGGGCAGTGCGGCCGGAGCGGGCGGTCGGGCCGGGGCCGTCTCCGTGACCACCGCGAGGAGCTGGAACGGAAGTTCACGGTCCCACTGCGAGACCCCGAGGGCGACCCGGCGGTCCACGCGTCGGGTGCCGCACATGGACGTCCGGTACGTGCGCGCTGAGCGAGGCCCAGGGCTCCTCGGCGTCCTCATCGGGAGCGGTTCGCTCGAACGCGCTGTGCAGGCTGATCACTCGGGGCGCCCCCAGCGCTCGGCGAGCCGCTCACCCGGTCCGTCCCGCTCCGCCTCGAACTGCGCCCGGGTCTCCTCCCGTGCTGCCCCGCTCCGCGGGAAAGACCGTCCGCGCAGCGGATCGATGGCGGCGAACTGCTTCGCGATGTCCATCCGATCCGGTGCAGCGGCCACCACTGGCAATTGGTGGTACGTCAGCCGCGTCCCGTCCACCGGGTGGATCCGGACCGTCCGGTCCCACCCGGTCCGCCGGTCCGGTACCGGGTCCCCGTGCACCCGCACTCGCCGCTGCCCGCCGTGCCGAGTACGATCCGCCCCACACGCGCACGAGCTGGGAGGACGGACGTTGGGGCGGCTGACCGGCGGGGATCCCTCGCTGCTGCGAAGGATCAATTCCGCGGTGGTGCTGCACGCTCTGCGTGCCACGGACCGCGCGACACTGACCGAGATCACCAGGGTGACCGGGCTGTCCCGGCCGACCGTCGAGGGTGTGGTCGAGGGACTGATCGAGGCCGGCCTGGTGGTCGAGCAGGCGGCCGACGAGAGTGCCGTACGGCGGCAGGGGCGGCCCGCCCGGCGGTTCCGGTTCCGCGCCGAGGCCGGCCATCTGCTCGGTCTGGAGATCGGCCCGCACCGGGTCGCCGCGCTCCTCGCCGACCTGGACGGCCGGGTGCTCGCCTCCCAGGCGGGAGAGGTGGCCGCGACGGCCGACGCGGACGAACGCCTGGAGCGGCTGCGCACCGCCGTCACCGCCCTGCTGGGGCGGGCCGGTGTCCCGCGCGGGTCGCTGCGCGCGGTGGGCGTCGGCACGCCCGGCATCATCGAGGCGGACGGCACCGTACGGCTCAGCACGGCGCTGCCGCAGTGGACGGGGCTGCACCTCGGGGAGCGGCTCAGCCGCTCCTTCCGCTGCCCGGTGCTGGTCGAGAACGACGCCAACGCGGCCGCCCTCGCCGAGCACTGGAAGGGCTGCGCCACCGACTCCGACGACATGGTGTTCGTGCTGGCCGGGCTGAGCCCGGGGGCCGGTTCGCTGATCGGCGGCCGGCTGCACCGCGGCTTCGGCGGAGCCGCCGGCGAGATCGGCGCGCTGCATCTGCTGGGACGGGAGGTGACCCCGGAGACGCTGCTGTCCACGACCGACGAGCCGCTCCACCCGCTGGACGAGCAGGCGGTCGCCGAGGTGTTCGCCCTGGCGAAGAAGGGCGACCAGCGGGCCCGCGCGGCCGTCGACCGGTTCATCCAGCGGCTGGTGCACGATGTGGCCGCGCTCGTGCTGGCCCTGGATCCGGAGCTGGTCGTGGTCGGCGGATGGGCGGCGGGACTCGACGGTGTGCTGGAGCCGCTGCGCCGCGAACTGGCCCGCTACTGCCTGCGTCCGCCGAAGGTGGCCCTGTCCCTGCTGGGCGAGGCGGCGGTGGCGGCCGGCGCGCTGCGGCTCGCCCTCGACCATGTGGAGGAGCAGTTGTTCGCGGTCGAGGGCACGGCGGTGACGGGCCGCCGGTAGGGCACCCGGCCGCGGGCACCGCGCCCCCTGTGGTCCGCGGCCCACCACAGGACCGGCGCACGGACCGGCGCACCGACCGGTCCGGTGCAGGTCAGGACGCCCGGCGTTCCGGGCCCTCGTGGATCTCGACGCCGCCCGAGGCGCCGAAGGTGAGACGGCAGGTGTCCGCACGGTAGGTGGCCGTCGAGAGTGCGGCGGTGCGGCCGGACGCGACGAAGCGGGTCGTGACGACGAGGACGGGCGCCCCGGGCAGCCGGTCGAGTTCCCTGGCGTCGTCCGCGCGGGCCGAGCCGAGTTCCACGGCGCGGTCCTGGTCCTCCAGCGGCAGGTGCTGCAGTTCGCGCAGCACGGCACGCGCGCGTGCCGCTCCGGACGGCGTGTCGATCCCGGAGAGATCGGGGACGGACGTCGCGGGGATGTAGAGCAGTTCGGCGGCGACCTGCTGACCGTGCGATGTGCGGGTGCGGCGCACCGTGTGGACGGGTTCGTCCGCGGGGATCTCCAGCGCGGCGGCGACCGCCGCCGGCGGCACAGCGGTGACGCAGTCCACCGGCTGCCAGGCGTCGCCCGCGGTGCCGGGCCAGGCATGCCGCTCCGTGCCGACGGCCACGCCGACCCGCGGCGGGGCGACGGTCGTACCGACGCCGCGCCTGCGTTGCAGCCGGCCCTCCAGCTCCAGTTGCTCGAGCGCCTGCCGGAGCGTGGCACGGGCCACGCCGAAGCGGGCGGCGAGATCGCGCTCGTTGGGCAGGATCTCGCCCACGGCGAACTCGGAGTCCAGTGCCTCACTGAGCACGGTCTTCAGATGCCAGTACTTCGGCTCCGGCACCGGTTCCAGCTGCGTGGTCCCCACCCTGTCCTCCGCAATAACCGTGGTCCGGCGGCGTTCTTAAGGCGCCCTTGAATATGAAAGGTTGTTGCACTTCTCAGCGACCATAGGGCGGCCCCCATCCTTGGTCAATACCAATCGTTGTTCCCATAGTGGGTGCACAGGGGCCGGGCAACAGAGCGTTCATACAGCGTTCGCGACCGGCCGGGCAGGACGGCGCGTCGCGGCGTGTCGGACCGCCGGCAGGCGCGGGCGCGGGCACCATCAGGGGGCTACCCGTCAGTAGCGATTACTGCCAAGCTGTCTGCCTGCCCGGCCGTCGGCATGCCCGCCGCGCCGGTGTCCTCCGCCGCACCGGCGCCCGTTCGCGAGTCCCAGACGAGGAGCAGCCCCCATGCCGTCCGCCACCGTGTCCTACGAGGTCCCCTCCCCGCTCGGTCCGCAGCCCGTGACGGTGTCGTACACGCGTACCGGCCACGGTGAGCCGCTGCTCCTGCTGCACGGGATCGGCCATCACCGGCAGGCGTGGGACCCGGTGGCCGGCATCCTCGCCGCCGAGCGCGACGTGATCGCGGTGGACCTGCCGGGATTCGGTGACTCCCCCGCCCTGCCGGACGGCCTCGCCCACGACCTGCCCACGGTGAACGCCGCCCTGGCGGGGCTCTGCGCCGAACTGGGCGTCGAACGGCCCCACGTGGCGGGCAACTCGCTCGGCGGGCTGCTGGCCCTGGAACTCGGCCGGGAGAAGCTCGTACGGTCCGTCACGGCGTTGTCACCGGCGGGGTTCTGGTCCGACGCCGAGCGGCGCTACGCCTTCGGTGTGCTGCTGACGATGCGGCACCTCTCGCGGCGGCTGCCCCTTCCGCTGGTGGAGCGGCTGTCACGTTCCGCGGCCGGCCGCACGCTCCTGACCAGCACCATCTACGCCCGTCCGGGCCGCCGCTCACCGGAGGCGGTGGTCGCCGAGACGCTGGCGCTGGCGAACGCCACCGGGTTCGAGCGGACGCTGGGCGCGGGTGCGGCGGTCCGGTGGACCGAGGACATCCCGGGCATCCCCGTCACCGTGGCCTGGGGCACCCGGGACCTGCTGCTGGTCCGCCGCCAGGGGGTGCGTGCCAAGCACGTCATCCCGCGCGCCCGCCTGGTGAGCCTGCCCGGCTGCGGGCACTGCCCGATGAACGACGACCCCGCGCTGGTCGCCCGCGTGATCCTCGACGGCAGCCGCTGACCGCTCGCCGCGAGGGGCAGCGCCTCGTCCACGCGCCTCGTCCACGCCCACCGGCCGCGCACGGCGGCCGGGCACGGCGGCCGGGCACGGCGGCCGGGCACGGCGGGCCGCGTACGGCCCCTGTGCATCAGCCGCACCGCCAAAAGCCATGGTCCCGGAAAGCCGCCGCCACGGTCCGCTCGTCGACCGCTGCCGGACCCCCGCATCGCGGCATCACGCCCGAGCACCTGCCGAGCCGGGGGACCGGGGGCGGATCTGTTCACTCCTGGTTTCCGTGTGCGCCGCGGCACCCCAGTAGGTGTGGCTGTGCACACCGGCCGGAACCCGTTCCATGGAGGCACAGCCATGACACACCGTCCGTTCCCCGGGCGCCGCGGCGTACTGCGCGGCTCCCTCGCCGCCTCGGCGGCCCTGACCCTGCCCGGCACGCTCGGCGCCGCCCCGGCGTTCGCCCGCTCCGGACGGCCCTCGGCCGACTGGGGTGTGCAGACCGGCGACGTGACCGCCGACTCCGGTCTGGTGTGGGTGCGTTCCGACCGCCCGGCCCGGATGATCGTGCAGACCGCCGCCACCGAGTCGTTCCGCAACCCGCACACCTGGCACGGCCCGCTGCTCGGCGCCGGCACCGACTTCACCGGCACCACCCGGCTGCACGGTCTGCCGTCCGGCGAGCAGATCCACTACCGGGTGCTCCTCGCCGATCCCGACGACCCGCGCCGCACCGGCGAGCCGGTCACCGGGACCTTCCGCACCGTCCCCGCCCAGCGCCGCAGGGGCGTGCGCTTCCTGTGGTCCGGCGATCTGGCGGGTCAGGGCTGGGGCATCAACCCGGACTTCGGCGGCTACACCATCTACCGCGCGATGGAGAAGCTGGACCCGGACTTCTTCCTCTGCAGCGGCGACAACATCTACGCGGACGGCCCGCTCTCCGCCACCCAGGCGCTGCCCGACGGCAGTCTCTGGCGCAACGTCACCACCGAGGAGAAGTCCAAGGTCGCCGAGACGCCGGCCGAGTTCCGCGGCAACTTCCGCTACAACCTGCTCGACGCGAACCTGCGCCGGTTCAACGCCCGGGTCCCGTCGGTGATCCAGTGGGACGACCACGAGGTGCGCAACAACTGGTACCCGGGCGAGGTGATCGCGAGCACCGACACGCGGTACACCGAGAAGAGCGTCGACGTGCTGGCGGCGCGGGCACGCCGGGCGTTCAGCGAGTACTTCCCGGTCTCCACGCTGCGGCCGGGCGCGAAGGAGGGCCGGGTGCAGCGAGTGATGCGGCACGGGCCGCTGCTGGACCTGTTCGTCCTGGACATGCGCACCTACCGCGACGCCAACTCCCCCGACGACCGGACCACCGACCCGCAGGGCATCCTGGGCGCCGAGCAGCTGGAATGGCTCAAACGCGAGCTGTCGCGTTCCCGGGCGGTGTGGAAGGTGATCGCCGCCGACATGCCGCTCGGCCTCGTGGTGCCCGACACGACGGAGGGCAGGCCGAACTTCGAGGCGGTGGCGCAGGGCGACCCGGGCGCGCCCCTGGGCCGTGAGCTGCAGATCGCCGAACTCCTGCGGTACGTCAAGCACCGCCGGATCACCGGCACGGTGTGGCTGACGGCCGATGTGCACCACACCTCGGCGCAGCATTACCAGCCCTCACGGGCGGCGTTCACGGACTTCGAGCCGTTCTGGGAGTTCGTCTCCGGCCCGCTGAACGCCGGCGCCTTCCCCGCCAGCGCCCTGGACGGCACGTTCGGCCCGGAGCGGGTGTTCGTGAAGGCGCCGACCGCCTCCAACGTGTCCCCGGCCGGGGGGTACCAGTTCTTCGGCGAGGTCGACATCGACGGCGACAGCGGCGAGCTGACCGTACGGCTGCGCGAGCAGGACGGCACGGTCCTGTTCACCAAGGTGCTGCAGCCCGGTCTCGTGGGGCAGTGAGCTCCGCGGTTACGGCGGCCGCGGCCGGATACCGCAGGTAACCCACCGGGTAAGTACAAGAAAAAACAACAAATCAGCCATAAGCGTGCTTAACCCATCAGTCACAATGCGTTTGTGATCACGCAACACCTTTCCTTCACAGTGGCTGCATGAATCGAGACATGACTGGTGCGACGCACGCCGACGACGACCGTCCCGGACCCGGCCGCCGGACCGCGCCGGCCGGGCTCGCCGGCCTCCTCACGGGCCTGCGCACACGGTGGACACGGCGCCACGGTCACGCGCCGCCCAGGGACGACACCGGTGCCGCCGGTACGGGTACCGGTGCCGGTACCGGCGGCACCGCACCCGCTCCGGACATGCTGTGGCGGATGCGGACCACGGTCAGGGACGCGCCGGGCTCGCTGGCCGCCCTGTGCGCCGCGCTGGCCGGGCGCGAGGTCGACATCCTGAGCCTCCAGGCCCACCCGCTGGCGGTCGGCACGGTCGACGAGTTCCTGCTGCGGGCCCCCGCCGCGCTCGCGGCGCCGGAGATCACCGACGCGGTATCCTCGGCCGGTGGCGCGGACACCTGGATCGAGCGGGCCGACGCCCACGATCTGGTGGACGCCCCGACCCGGATCCTCGGTCTCGCCACCCGCACCGCCCTCGACGCCGCGGAACTGCCGCTCGCGCTGCGGCAGTTGCTGGGACGCTGCACCATCCGTTCGCTGCCCGCGCGACCGGTGTCCGGCGTCCCCGGTGCCGTCGAGGCACCCGCCGAGGGCGTGCTGGAGGACACCGTGATGCGACTGCGGGCACCGGAAGGCGGAGTGATCACCGTGGAGCGGCCGTATCTGCCGTTCACCCCGACCGAGTTCGCGCGGGCCCGCGCGCTGGTGGAGCTGGACTCCCGGCTGGGCATGCGCATACCGCGCGGCCAGGACGTGCTGACCCTGCCGGAGGGTCATGACATCACCGTGAGCCGTGCCGGAACGGACGACCTGGCGGCGGCCAGGGAGATGCACGAGCGTTGCTCCACCGGCACGCTGAGCAGGCGTTACCACGGTCCGGTCGGCGACGCGGACCGCTATCTCAACCACCTGCTCAGCCCCCGCTTCGGCCGCACCCTCGCCGCCCGGACGGCCTCCGGGCGGATCGTCGGTCTCGGCCATCTGCTCTGGGACGGCGACGAGACCGAGATCGCGCTCCTCGTCGAGGACGAGTGGCAGCGGCGCGGCATCGGCGGCGAACTGCTGGAGCGCCTGGTGGCGATGGCCGTCGAGGCGGACTGCGCGAGCGTGTACGCCGTGACGCAGGCGTCCAACACCGGGATGGTCGCCGCGATGCGCGGTCTCGGCCTCCCGCTCGACTACCAGATCGAGGAGGGCACGCTGGTCATCACCGCCCGCCTGGACGCCGTCCCGGCCGCGGTGCGGGCGGAACGGTTCGGCCGGTACGTCCTGCGGGACTGAGGCCCCCGGGACGACGAGACGCGGTGGCCGCCCCGGCGGACGCCGGCGGTGGCCCGGTGCGACCGGGCGGGCGACTCGCCGCAGCGGGACGCCGTGTGGACCGCACGCCCGGCGAGAACCCACGGGAAGTCTCGAGCCCGGTACGCGTGACACCTGACGCCCTGCACCACCACGCGGGCCGCGCCCCCGTGAGGCCGCGGCCCGCAGGACGGATCCGCGGCAGCGGGGCCGGACGGGTTCGCGGCAGCCGACGGCCCGGACCGGAACCCGGCCGGTCTTCCGGCCGTGGGGGTGCGGCCCGCCGCCGCCCGGGCGCGGACAGCGGCGGCGGCACCGGCGCGCCCCGGCGGAATCCGGGTGACGCGGGCGTCACCACCGTACGAGGATGGCCGCATGTCTGACTTCACCAGCCCGCTGCCCCGTCAGGTCGCCGACGGCTACGTCGACGCACTCATCGCCCTGGATCCGGTCACCGGTACGTATCTCGGGGTGCCGGAGAGTTCGAGCCGGCTGCCCGACACCTCACCCGCGGGGCAGGAGGCCCTGGCGGACCTGGCCCGCACCACCCTCGCGCGGCTCGACGAGGCGGAACGCGGGCCCGGCGCGGACAGCGGCATCGAGCGGCGCTGTGGCCGGCTGCTGCGCGAGCGGCTCACCGCCGAGCTCGCGGTGCACGACGCCGACGAGGGCCTGCGCCATGTCGGCAACCTGGACACGGCCCCGCACCGGGTGCGCGAGGTGCTCACCGTGACGCCGGACCGGACCGAGGAGGACTGGGCCGCGATCGCCGAACGGCTGCGCGCCGTGCCCGCCGCGTTCGCCGGGTACCGCGAGTCGCTGCGCCTCGGTCTCGACCGCGGGCTGCCGGCGGGCCCCCGCCCGACCGCCACGTTCACCGGTCAGCTCACCGAGTGGGCGGCCCCGGACGGCTCCGGACACGGCTGGTTCGAGGGCTTCGCGGCGGCGGGCCCGGACGCGCTGCGCGGCGAGCTCGACGAGGCGGCCCGCGCGGCGACGGCGGCCGTGGTGGAGCTGCGGGACTGGATGCGCGACGTGTACGCGCCGGCGATCGAGGGTGCCCCGGACGCGGTGGGCCGGGAGCGGTACGCGCGCTGGTCGCGCTACTACAACGGCACCGATCTCGACCTCGACGAGGCGTACGCGTACGGCTGGGACGAGTACCACCGTCTCCTCACCGAGATGAAGCGGGAGGCCGGGAAGGTGCTGCCGGGCGCGGCCACGCCGTGGGCGGCGCTGGCGCACCTCGACGAGCACGGCCGGCACATCGAGGGCGTCGACGAGGTCCGCGACTGGCTGCAGGGCCTGATGGACAAGGCGATCGGGGAACTGGACGGCACGCACTTCGAACTCGCCGAGCGGGTGCGCAGGGTGGAGTCCTGCATCGCTCCGCCCGGCGGCGCCGCGGCGCCGTACTACACACCGCCGTCGGAGGACTTCTCCCGGCCGGGCCGCACCTGGCTGCCGACGATGGGGCAGACCCGGTTCCCGGTGTACGACCTCGTGTCGACCTGGTACCACGAGGGTGTCCCCGGCCACCATCTCCAGCTGGCCCAGTGGACGCATGTCGCCGGCGACCTGTCCCGTTACCAGGCCACGGTCGGCGGGGTGAGCGCCAACGCCGAGGGCTGGGCGCTGTACGCGGAGCGGCTGATGGACGAACTGGGCTTCCTCACGGACGCGGAGGAGAGGCTCGGGTACCTGGACGCGCAGATGATGCGGGCGACGCGGGTCATCGTCGACATCGGCATGCATCTGGAGCTGGAGATCCCGGCGCACTCCCCGTTCCGGCCGGGTGAGCGCTGGACGCCCGGGCTGGCGCAGGAGTTCTTCGGTGCGCACAGCAGCCGTCCGGCGGACTTCGTCGAGAGCGAGCTGACCCGCTATCTGACGATCCCGGGCCAGGCCATCGGTTACAAACTGGGCGAGCGGGCCTGGCTGCTGGGCCGTGAGAAGGCCCGCGAACGGCACGGTGACGCCTTCGACCTGAAGGCGTGGCACATGGCGGCACTGTCCCAGGGCTCTCTCGGTCTGGACGACCTCGTGGACGAGCTGTCCCGGCTGTAGCCGTCCCGGCCGGTGCCGCCGCCGGCCGCGGCACCGGTCAGCCGCCGGTGCCGCGCTGCCGCAGCGCGGAGCCCGATCTGCCCTTGACGACCTCCAGCTGGGCGTGGACACGGCGCCGCAGGTCGGGCACATGGCTGACGATGCCCACGCTGCGGTCGCGTTCCCGCAGCGAGTCGAGGACGTCCAGGACCTCGTCCAGGGTCTGGTCGTCGAGGCTGCCGAAGCCCTCGTCGACGAAGAGGGTGTCGAGCCGGACCCCGCCCGCCTCGTCGGTGACCACGTCGGCCAGGCCCAGGGCCAGGGCGAGCGAGGCGAAGAAGGTCTCGCCGCCGGACAGGGTCGCGGTGTCGCGCTCGCGGCCGGTCCAGGCGTCCACGACGTGCAGCCCCAGCCCGCTGCGGCCGCGTCCGGAGCGGCCGTCGGAGTGCACGAGGGTGTAGCGGCCGGACGACATCCGGCTCAGCCGCGTGGTCGCGGCGGCGGCGACCTGCTCCAGACGGGCGGCGAGGACGTACGACTCCAGGCGCATCTTGCGCTCGTTGTCGGCGGCCGTGCCCGCGGTGAGCGCGGCGAGGCGGGCCACCCGCTCGTACTCGGCGCGCAGCGGCGCCAGGGCCCGTACGCCCCCGGCGGCACGCGCGGCGAGCCGGTCGAGCTCGGTGCAGCGGCGGGCGGCGGCGTCGCACGCGGAGGCGGCGTCGCGCACCCGGCGGCCCGCGGCCGTGGCCGTCGCCTCGGCCGAGGCGACATCGGCGGGCGGCCGCCGGGCTGCGTCCGCGGTACCGGCCTCGGCGAGCACGGCACGGACGGCGGCCTCCTCGGCCTGCCAGGTGTCCAGGCGGCGCTGGAGGTCCCGGTGGGCGGCGTCGTCGAGGAGGGCGGCCGCCGCGTCCTGCGGGGTGCCGAACCCGGCGCGGACCGCGGCGTCGGCCAGCCGGACGTCGGCCTCCTCGAGGCGCTCGGCGGCGTCGGCGGCGGCGCGAGCCGCGTCGGCCGCCCCGGTGAGCAGAGCCGCCCGGCGCTCCAGCTGGGCGGCCCGGGCGGCCACGCTGCCGGCGGCACCCCGGGCCTGGGTCAGTTCCGTCTCGAGTTCGGCCTTCTCCCGGTCGAGGCCGTCACGGCGGGCCAGGCGGGAGGCGGCCCGGACGGCGGCCTCCTGACGCTCGGCCAGGCGCTGCTCGCGCTCGCGCTCGGCACGGCGCAGCTCCTCGTGGGCCCCGTGCAGCGCGGAGGCCTCGTGCCGGGCCTGCGCGTACCGCCGTTCCAGGTCGTCGGCCTCGGCGGCGAGCAGGTCGGTGGGCGTGTCGCCCGCCTCGGCGGTGGCGGCGGCGAGGGCCTCGCGGACGACGCCGAGCCGCTGCTCGTCCTCGGCCCGCCGCTCGTCGGCGTGCCGGTGCGCGGCGAGGGCCTGCTGTTCGGCCTGGCGGTCGACCTGGCCGGCGGCCTTGCGGGCGGGGGCGGGGTGGTCGGTTCCGCCGCAGACCGCGCAGGGTTCGCCGGGGACGAGGCGTTCGGCGAGTTCGGCGGCTATGCCGTCGAGCCGCTGTTCCCTGAGGTCCAGCCAGTGGGCGTGCGCGCGCAGGGCGCGACCGGCGGAGGCGGACGCCCGGTCCTGTGCCTCCCGGGTGTCCCCGGCGAGCTGGTCGCGCATCCGGGCCGCCGCGAGCCGCAGCCGCAGCGGCTCGCGCCGCTCGGCGAGCTGTTCGGCGCGGGTGGCGGCCTCCTGGGCGGCGTCGACACGGGTCTGCAGGGCCGTACGCGCCGTGTCCCACCCGGCGAGCCAGGCATCGGCGTCCTGGATGACGTCGTCGTCGGCACGCTCCTGGCGGTCGAGCCCGGCGCGCTCGGTGAGCAGCGCGGTCAGCCGCTGTTCGGCCCGGCGGGCCGACTCGAGGCCGCCGAGCTCCTCCGCGGCGCGGCGCGCGGCGGCGGCCAGGTCCGCGGCGGCAGAACCGGCGTCCGACGGCGGGAGCTGGGCTCGCGCGCGGGCGTCGGCCCCGGCGGCACGCCGGTGTCCGGCCTCTGCCGCGCGGCGCAGGTCGAGGGCGGGCGCGACCGTCTCGGCCTTGCGTGCCCGGTCCATGCGGGCGCGGTCCTGGTCATGGTCGCCGGCTCGGGCCTCCAGCCGCGCCGCCCGCTCCCGGGCCTCGGCGAACCGGCGCTGGAGGCGGGCCAGTTCGCGGGCCTCGTCCAGGATGTGCCCGGCGGTGGCCTGGGCGGACTCGGCCGCGGTGAGCCGGCAGCGGGCGACGGTGAGCTGTTCGCGGGCGGTGCTGCGGGCGACGGCGGCAGCGGTCAGGACGGCTTCGGCGAGGCCGGGAACGCCGGGGGCGAGGTCCGGCAGGGGCATGGCGTCGCCCGCCTCCTGCTGCATGCGGTGGGCGTCGGCGAGCAGCGCCGCGTCCCCCTCCCGCACCCTGGCCTCGGTGGTGCGGCGCCGCTCGGCGAGGCGCTTCTCGACCTCGGCGAAGCGCCGGGTGTCGAAGAGACGGCCGAGAAGTCTGCCGCGGGCCTCGGCGTCGGCGCGCAGGAACCGCGCGAAGTCGCCCTGGGGCAGCAGGACGACCTGGCAGAACTGCTCGCGGCTCATGCCGAGCAGCTGGGCGATCTCCTCGCCGATCTCCTGGTGCGAGCGGCCGAGGGCCTTCCAGGAACCGGTCCCGGCGTCGTACTCGCGCAGCCCGCTCTGCGCCTTCTCGACGGTGGTACCGGGGCGGCCCTTCTTCTTGGGGCGTTCCCAGGGCGGCTGCCGGGTGATCTCCAGGCGGCGTCCGGCGACGGTGAACTCCAGGCGGACCTCGGTACGGGTGGCGCCGTCGGCGTGGTCGCTGCGCAGGTTCATGCCCTGGCCGCTCTGCCGGGCACCGGGCACGGCGCCGTACAGCGCGTAGCACACGGCGTCCAGGACGGAGGTCTTTCCGGCACCGGTCGGGCCGTGCAGCAGGAACAGGCCCTCGGCGGCGAGGGCGTCGAAGTCGACGGACTGGCAGCCGCCGAACGGGCCGAAGGCCGTGAGGTCGAGACGGTGCAGCCTCACCGGCCGGCCTCCCGTACGGTGTCGTCGGTGCGGACGGCGTCGAACGCGTCGCGCAGCACGCCCCGTTCGGCACCGTCCGGTCCCGCGCCGCGCACATGGGCGACGAAGTCCTCGGCGATCTCCTGGTCGCTGCGCCCCGTGAGGCGGCGGGCGTACGACAGGCCCCGCTCGTCCTCGGCACGGTCGGGGTCGAAGACCAGGCTGAGGGTGTGCGGGAACCGCTCGGTGAGGCGTGCCATGGGTTCGCCGGGCCGGACCGGGTCGGTGAGGGTGGCCTCCACCCAGGACTCCCGGTGCCGGGCCAGCGCGGGGTCGGCCAGCAGTTCCTCCAGGGGACCGCGGATGCGGGCGAGCGGTCTGGGCACCGGACAGTCGACGCGCTCGGCGCTCACCGTCCCGTCCCCGCCGAGGTCGACGAGCCACATGCTCTTGCGGTGCGCGGCCTCGGAGAAGGAGTACGGCAGCGGCGAACCGGAGTAGCGCACGCGGTCGGTGAGGGTCTGGCAGCCGTGCAGATGCCCGAGCGCCACGTAGTCCACGCCGTCGAACACGCCGGACGGTACGGCGGCCACCCCGCCGACGGTGATGTCCCGCTCGCTGTCGCTGGGTTCGCCGCCGGTGACGAAGGCGTGCGCGAGGATCACGGAGCGGGTTCCGTGCGGGCGGGCGGCCAGGTCGGCGCGCACCCGGTCCACGGCGGCGGCGAGCACCGCCTCGTGGCCGGGTTTGTCCACCCCGAACTCGTCCTTGACGAGGGCCGGTTCGAGGTAGGGCAGGCCGTAGAAGGCGACGTCGCCGTGGTCGTCCCGGAGCACGACGGGCGTTCCGCAGGCCGCCGGGTCGGTGCGCAGGTGGATGCCCGCGCGCCCGATGAGCCCGGCGCCCACGCCGAGGCGGCGGGCGGAGTCGTGGTTGCCGGAGATCATCACCGTGGGCACGCCGAGGGCGGCGAGCCGGTGCAGGGCGTCGTCGAACAGTTCGACCGCGGCGAGGGAGGGCACCGCGCGGTCGTAGACGTCTCCCGACACGACCACCGCGTCCACCTCGCGCTCGCGCACGGTGCGCAGGAGGTGGCCGATGAACCCGGCCTGGGCCTCGAGCATGTCCACCCGGTGGAACGCCCGGCCCAGATGCCAGTCGGAAGTGTGCAGGAGCCTCATGATTCCCGAGACTAACGGCCGGGTCCGACATCGCGGCCGGCCACTCCCCTATCAACCGGTATCGACCGGCATCGACCGCTTGCCGGTCCCTGGGGCGCCCTGTGCGACAAAAAGCGCGTCACCGGCGGTGGCCCGCACCGCGGTCCGTCAGGCGTCCCCGTATGCCTCTCCGCCCAGTTCGAACCCGGCCGTTCCCGCGGTGGCGTCGGCCAGCCAGGCGCGGAAGGCGTCGACGTCGGCGTCCGGCAGCCCGATCTCGATGGTGACGGCCTCCCCGTACCGCACGTCGCGGACCGCGCGTCCGGTCGCGCGCAGGTCGTTCTGCACCTTGCCCGCGCGCTGGTGGTCGACGGTGACGGTGGCCAGCCGGAAGCGCCGGCGGGTGACGGTGCCGAGGTGGTCGACGGCCTCGCCGACCGCACCGCCGTAGGCCCTGATGAGGCCGCCGGCGCCGAGTTTGACGCCGCCGAAGTAGCGGGTGACGACGGCGACGACGTAACGCATGTCCCGGCGCAGCAGCATCTGGAGCATCGGGACGCCCGCCGTGCCGCCGGGTTCGCCGTCGTCGCTCGCCTTCTGGACGCCGGCGTCGGCGCCGATGACGTAGGCCCAGCAGTTGTGCGTGGCGTCGGCGTGTTCCTTGCGGACGGCGGCGACGAAGTCCTGGGCCTCGCGTTCGGTGGCCGCCGGGGCGAGCGCGCACAGGAAGCGGGAGCGGTTCACCTCGGTCTCGTGGACACCGGGCCGGGCGACGGTGCGGTACTCGTCCTGCATCCGGTCAGCTTATGTGCCGGACGGCGGCCTCTCCGCCACGGACACCGGCCGCGGGCGGCGGCGGGCGGTCAGCCGTGCTTCTTCCTCCCCCGGGGCACTGTCATGCCGGTGAGGAGGGCGGTGCCGGGAGCGAGGGCCTCCCAGCCGGGACCGTGCCAGGCCAGGACGGCGATCGCCGAGGTCGGGAACTTCGTGTGGAGCTGGTCGAGGGCGTCGTCGAGACCGTCCCCGGCGAGTTCGAGGACCAGTTCCTCCATGCCGGGGTTGTGCCCGACGATCAGCAGGGTCTCCACCTCCGGCGGTGTGTCGCGCACCACCTCGAGCAGGTCGGGGACCCCGGCGGCGTACAGCCGCGGGTCGAACCGCACCGGCGGCGGGGTGCCCCACTGGGCGGAGGCCAGCTGCCAGGTCTCGCGGGCGCGGACGGCGGTGGAGCACAGCGCGAGATCGGGCAGGCAGTCGGCCTCGGCTAGGGCGCGGCCGGCGGCGGGCGCGTCCCGCCGGCCGCGGGGCGCCAGCGGGCGTTCGTGGTCGGGGACGCCCACCGGCCAGGCCGACTTGGCGTGCCGCAGGACGACCAGCCGGCGCAGCGGTCCCGCTCCGGCGCGGGCGGTCATGCCGGGGATCCGAGGTCACGGGTGAGGTCGAGGCCCAGCAGCCGGTCGGCGTAGGCGTACGTCTCGAAGCGGGCGCCGTCCGGCAGGTCGGGATGCTCCGCCACGGTCTCCAGGATCTCCAGGACGGCCGGGACGTCCAGGTCGTCCTCCCAGGCCCGTCGCAGCCGGGCACGCACCTCGTCCGGTACCGGCCGCGAGGGGCGCCTGGCCCAGTCGGCCACGGCACGGCGCCGTCGGGCGAGGGTGTCACGGGCCGCGTCGAGGACCGCGGCGTCCAGGTGCAGGGGGTCGGCGTGGTGCCGGGAGAGCAGGGCGAGACGCGGTACGGCGGGGTCGGTGCCGCCGGCCGGGTACACGGGTGCCGGACCGGCGGGCGTGACGGGGGCGACGGCGACGACCACGCCGCCCGGGTCCTGCAGGCGGGCGGCGGTGTCGGCGGCGGCCACATGGACGACCTGGGCCTCGCCGAGACCCTCGCCCAGTCCGCGGCTGTCCTCGAAGGGGCGGATGCCGAGAGCGGCGCCCGCCGCGCGCAGGTCGGCCTGGTGGCGGTCCCCGTCGAGCAGCGCCCAGACGGGGGTGCCGCCGATCTCCAGGGCGCGCTGCAACAGGTCGGCGACCAGGAGCACCCGCAGGGCCGTGGTGGTGAAGTCCCGGGTGTGGACCTCGATCCGGGTGAGGCCGCGGCGGGCCGGGACCGGATCGGCGGATTCGCCCGTGCGGGCGTCGGTGATGCGCAGCACGGGGCGAGCGTAGGCGGACGGCGGGCCGGCCGCAGGCAACTCGCGACGATTCGGGACGCCGCGCCCTGGATCATGCCGAAGAGCTTCGGAACCGGGCATCGGCCACCCCTTTCCCGTACCGGGGAATCACCGTATACCCTGCGCTGTTGCCCCGGTGAGGACCCCCTGGGGCAGCCTTTGCCCATCCCTTTCCCAGGCCGGAGGAGGCCGCGGTGCACGGCGACGCAGCGACGATCCGCACGATCCTGACCGAACTCGGTGACACCTGGGCGGTGGTGGGCCTGTCGAACAACGAGCGGCGCGCGGCGTACGGCGTCGCGGAGGTGCTGCGGCGGCACGGCAAGCGTGTCGTGCCGGTGCATCCCAAGGCGGAGACGGTGCACGGCGAGCAGGGGTACACCTCGCTGGCGGACATCCCGTTCGCCGTGGACGTGGTCGACGTCTTCGTCAACAGCGGCCTCGCCGGGCAGGTCGCCGACGAGGCGGTCGGCAAGCGCGCGAAGGCGGTGTGGTTCCAGCTGGGCGTCGTCGACGAGGCGGCGTACGAGCGCACCCGCGCGGCGGGGCTCGAGATGGTCATGGACCGCTGCCCGGCCATCGAGTACCCGCGCCTGGGCTGAACCGTACCGGCCCCGGCCCGGGGCTCAGGCCACTCCGAGGCCGTCCAGGACGACCGCGCCGGGCAGGTCGGCGAAGGCCTTTCCCGGCAGGAGGAGTTTTCCGGCGCGGCGGCCGCTGCCGACGAGGACCCAGGGCAGGTCGACGACGGCGGAGTCGATGAGCAGGGGCCAGCCGGCGGGCAGTCCGACCGGGGTGATGCCGCCGTACTCCATGCCGGTCTCCCCCGTCGCCGTGTCCGCCGGGGCGAACGACGCCTTGCGCACGCCGAGCCGGCGGCGGACCGTGCCGTTGACGTCGACCCGGGTGGTGGAGAGCACCAGGCAGGCGGCGAGGGTGGTCTCGCCGCCCCGCCTGCCCGCGACGACGACGCAGTTGGCGGACCGTTCCAGGAGTTCGCGGCCGTAGTGCTCGACGAAGACGGCGGTGTCGGCCCAGCGCGGGTCGGTCTCGACGTGGAGGATCTGGTCGGCGGGCACGCCGCCGGACCAGCCGCGCACGGCGTCGGCGACCGGCGGGACGAGGTCGGCGAGGCAGTCGGGGGCGGGGCGGACGGTGTCGAAGTCTCCGATGGGTGCGCGCATGACGGCACGCTAACAGCCGTGTCCGGCCGCGCGGCCGGGCGTTTTCCCGCGGCGAGGGCCGCCTCAGCGGACGGGCGGCACCGAGACGGCCATGACCATCCGCATCGGCTCGTCGCCGTCGTTGGCGTAGGTGTGGGGGGTGTCGGCCTCGAAGGAGGCGCTGGCGCCCGCCGGGACGCGGTACTCGATGCCGTCCACGGTGAGGGTCAGCTCACCCGCCGTGACATGGACCATCTCGACCGTGCCCGTGGGGTGCGGATCGGAGGGGCTGCCCTCGCCCGGCATCAGCCGCCAGTCCCACATCTCCAGCGGGCCGGGGGCCTCGGTGCCCGCGAGGAGGCGGTTGTAGCTGCCCGCGTCCGTGTGCCACAGCCGTACGGCCTGGTCGGCGGGGACGATCCGGACGGCGGGGCCCTGTTCGTAGTCGAGCAGGGTGGTGATGCTCACGCCGAGCGCGTCGCCGATCTTGACCACGGTGCCGATGCTGGGGTTGGTGCGCGCCTGCTCGATCTGGATGAGCATGCCGCGGCTGACCCCGGCGCGGCCGGCCAGCGTGTCGAGCGTGAAGCCCCGTTCGGTGCGCCAGCGCTTCACGTTGCGCGCGAGGGACTGGGTCAGCAGGTCGAGGTCCGACACGTTCCGTCCGTGGTCTCGGTGGGCCTGAGGGTGGTGGGTGAAGGCCAGTGGCCCGATAGTGCAATATTATGTATGACAGAGTGCACCTCACCGAACTATGGTGGGGTGCACCCCCTTGTTCACCGAACTGTACTGTGAGGCGACCCGTGACCGTGTTCTTCGCCCTGGCCACCAGCCTTCTGTGGGGACTGGCCGACTTCGGCGGCGGACTGCTGAGCAGGCGCGCACCGGCACTGACCGTGGTCGTCGTCTCCCAGGGGATCGCCACGGCCGTCCTCGGCGCGATCGTGGTGGCGACCGGCGCCTGGAGCGAGGCCGGACCACGGCTGTGGTTCGCGGTCGCGGCGGGTCTGATCGGCCCGGTGGCGATGATCTGCTTCTACGAGGCGCTGGCACTCGGCCCGATGGGCGTGGTCTCGCCGCTGGCCACCCTCAGTGTCGCCGTCCCGGTCGGCGCCGGGCTGCTGTTCGGCGAACGTCCGGGCCCCTGGCAGGCCGCGGGCATCGCGGTGGCCGTCGCCGGAGTGGTGCTGGCGGGCGGCCCTCAGCTGCGGGGTGCGCCGGTGCAGCGGCGGGCGATCGTACTGACGCTGGTCGCCGCCCTCGGCTTCGGCATGGTGTTCGTGCTGATCGCCGCCGCGTCGACGACCGTCACGGGACTGTTCCTCGCCCTGTTCGTGCAGCGGGTGGCCAATGTGGTGGCGGGCGGCGCGGGCCTCGGGGCCATGGTGGCGCGCGGTACGCCGGTGCTTCCGGCGGGCGGCTTCCCGTGGGGCTCGCTCCCGGCGCTGGCGTTCGTCGGTCTCGCCGACGTCGCGGCGAACGGCACCTACTCGACGGCGGCGCGGCTCGGCCCGGTCACCGTGGCCGCGGTGCTGGCCTCGCTCTACCCGGTGGTGACGGCGCTGGCGGCCCGGGGCTTCCTCAGCGAACGGCTGCGCGTGATCCAGGCGGCGGGCGCGGGCCTCGCCCTGCTGGGCACGCTGCTGCTGGCAACGGGGTGAACCGCCGGCGGGTGGCGGGTGGCGGTCACGGCAGGCGAAGGGCGGTACGGGGAACGGGGCGGAGGGCGGCGGCGCCCGGGCCGGGTCAGCCGTCGGCGAGGGTCCCGGCGTCCAGCTCCGTGAGACGGGCGACCGCGGCCTCGTCCAGGTCGGCGAGGGCCCGCAGCTGACCCGGGGTGGTGCCCTCGGGTATGGGCACCGGCGCCGGGGTGCGCAGCGGGGGCTGCCAGCCCTCGGCGGGCGTCCAGCGGCGGACGACACGGGCAGGCGCCCCGGCCACCACGGCGTGGTCGGGGACCGCGCCCCGGACCACGGCACCGGCGGCCACCACGGCGTTCCGGCCGATCCTCGCCCCCGGCAGGATCACCGCACCGGTGCCGATCCAGCAGCCGGGGCCGATCTCCACCGGTTCCATCCTCGGCCACTGCTTGCCGATGGGCTGATGGGGATCGTCGTAGGAGTGGTTCGTGGACGTGATGTAGACGTACGGCCCGAAGTAGCAGTCGCTGCCGATGGTGACGGCCGTGTCCGCGATGACATGGCTGCCGCGGCCGAGGACCACCCCGTCACCGATGCGCAGGATGGGGTCGGGACCCAGGTCGAGGTCGGGCATCAGGCCGGCCGTGAGGGTGACCTGTTCGCCGATGATGCAGTGCGAGCCGACGTGGATCCACGGTTCGCCGAAGACCGTGCCCAGCGGGAAGGCCAGCCGGGTGGCCGGTCCGAGGGCGCCGAAGCGGAACCGCCCGGGGTGATCGGCCGTGACGGAGCCGGTCCGCTGCGCCCAGGCCCAGCCCGCGTGGACGGCGCGCTGGGCGAGGCGGCGCCGCCATGACGAGAACGTGTTCCTGCTTCCGGGCACCCGCACACCGTACTCAGCGCGCGCCGGGGGCCAGGAGACGGGCGGGCTGTGATCTTCGCCCCACCGGATGGGTACGGTGCGGGGGACCGGAGCCGCCCGGCGGACACGGACGGCGAGAAGACACGGACGAGGAGACACGGATGACGACGCACCGCGCGCTGGTCACGGGCATCGGCGGACGGGAACCGCGGATCGACGGCACGGCCTTCGTGGCGCCGACGGCCTCGGTGATCGGCGAGGTGACGCTCGGGGCGGGGGCGAGCGTCTGGTACGGCGCGGTGCTGCGCGGCGACACCGAGCGGATCACCGTCGGCGCGGAGAGCAACGTCCAGGACAACTGCACCCTGCACGCCGACCCCGGCTTCCCGGTCACGGTCGGCGAGCGGGTCTCGGTGGGGCACAACGCGGTGGTGCACGGGGCCACGGTGGAGGACGACTGCCTGATCGGCATGGGCGCGACGGTGCTCAACGGCGCGGTGATCGGAGCCGGTTCGCTCGTCGCCGCGCAGGCGCTGGTGCCGCAGGGAACGGTGGTGCCGCCGGGGTCGCTGGTCGCGGGGGTCCCGGCGAAGGTGCGGCGGGAGCTGACGCCGGAGGAGCGCGAGGGCATCACGCTGAACGGCACGAGGTACGCGGACCTGGGCAAGGCACACCAGGAGGTGCACCGACAGGGGTAGACCGGCGCGGGCCGCCGCAGCGGGGTCCCGCAGCGGCGGCCCGCGCTCACGTGCGGTCAGACGCGCGAGGTCATTCGGCGGCGGCCACCGGCTCGGGTTCCGCCTCCTCGGCCGCCGTCTGCTGGTGCTGCGCCTTCCTCGCCTTGCGCCGGACGACCACGAACGAGCCGAGCCCGATCAGCACCGCCGCCACCAGACCCAGCCACGAGAAGCGCTTGAGCCAGGACTCGGCGACGACACCGACGTAGTAGATGACGGCGGTCGTCCCGCCCGCCCAGATCACACCGCCGAGGACGTTGGCGGTCAGGAACTTCCAGTACGGCATGCGCAGCACCCCGGCGAGCGGGCCGGCGAAGATGCGCAGGAGGGCGATGAAGCGGCCGAAGAAGACGGCCCACATGCCCCACTTCTCGAAGGACCGCTCCGCGGTGGCGACATGGGCCTCACCGAAGTGGCGCGGGAACTTCGCGCCCAGCCAGGCGAGCAGCGGTCTGCCGCCCTTGCGCCCGATCGCGTAGCCGATGGAGTCGCCGACGACGGCGCCGACGACGGCGCAGGCGCCGAGCACGACGGGGTTGATGCCCGAGTGCTGCGAGGACA
The DNA here is from genome assembly GCF_040644295.1 of Streptomyces sp. NPDC047000. NCBI lineage: Bacteria > Bacillati > Actinomycetota > Actinomycetes > Kitasatosporales > Streptomycetaceae > Streptomyces > Streptomyces sp. NPDC047000. Next base: position 54,734 of record NZ_JBEYWE010000008.1, on the reverse strand, counting down.
TCAGGGCCGCCGAGACGAGGATGATCTCACCGGGCAGCGGGACACCGAGGCTCTCCACGCCGATGACCAGGGCCACGACGGCGTAGACGGCGGCCGGGGGCACCGTGTCGAGCCACTCCTGGACGTGCAACGCCGGTTCCTCCCGTTCGCGACCCGGCACTCCGGGTGTGCGCCGCACAGGGCACCGGACGGTGCGGCGAGGCGGCAGGGCGCACACAGGAAGCGTACCCGCTCGCCCTCCCGGCGCCCGAGCCCCGAGGCGGCCGGGGGCCGCCGGGGCCGGGCGGCGCGGGCTAACTCCCCGGATGCGCCCCGTCGGCCGGACCGGCCCCGCCGCCGGCGCTGTCCGGGCTGTTCGGGCTGTTCGGGCCGTCCGTGCTGTTCGGGCGGAGGGTCCAGACGACGGTCATCTCGCCGGTGACCGCGCCGTCCTCGCGCCGGATGGCGACCGTCACCGGGAACTCGGGGCGCCTGCCCGCGTCGAGTTCGGCGACGACCTCGGGGGCGGGCCGGCCCAGGGTGGCGGTCGCGGTGACCGGGCCGAGGGCGATCTTCCTGAACGCGATCTCGGCGGTCACCGGCAGGGGGACCGCCCGGGAGAGCTGGTCGCCGAACGCGGCGAGCACGACGGCGCCGCTCGCGGACTCGCCGAGCGTGAACATGGCCCCGGCGTGCGGCCCTCCGACGTGGTTGCGGTACTCGCTCTGGTCCGGCAGGGCCAGCACGGCCTTCTCCGGAGTGGTCTCCAGGTACGCGAGGTTCAAGGTGCGGACCATCGGCACCGTGGCGGCGAGCAGCTCGCCGATCGACATCTGATCTGCGCTCATGGACGGGATGTTACTAACGAGTAGGTGAGTCTGGCCAGAGTTTCCCGTTCCGCGACCGACTCGGTACGTCCCTGACAAGGGACGGTGACCCGGCCGTGTCATGACGGGCACTAGGGTTACTGCCCATGTGGCCAGGACAGCAGCCGCCCGGGGGCGAGCAGAACCCGCAACACGACCCGCAGCAGAACCCGCAGGGCAATCCGTACCAGCAGCCGGGGTATCAGCAGCCGAATCCCTATCAGCAGCCCGGCTATCAGCAGCCCGGCTATCAGCAGCCCGGCCCGTACGCGCAGCAGCCGCACCAGGGACAGTGGGGCGCTCCGGCACCGGCGGGGACGCCCGCGCCGGGCGGTCCGCCGGCGAGCGGTGGCGGGGGCGGCGGCGGCCGGACGAAGTGGATCGCGATCGGGGCGGCCACGGCCGTGGTCGTGGCGGCGGGCGTGACCGGCTTCCTGGTGCTGGGCGGCAAGGGGGACGAAGAGGCGGGCGGCGGTTCCGGCAAGCAGACGGACTCGTCGGCCGGCACGTCGCCGTCCGTTCAGCCCACCGTGTCGGCGTCCGGCTCGGACGACAATCCGCGCGGGAACGAGACCCTCAAGCCGACCGTCGCGGGCTGGAAGGTCGTCGTCAACCCCAAGTGGGGCATCGCCTTCGACGTACCGGCCGACTGGGAGGTCCAGTCCCCGACCATGTATCTCGGCTTCGAGGACGAGAAGTCGGACGACCTCAAGCCGCTGGTCACCATGTCGGGCACGGCGCAGTACCAGTCCAAGTGGTGCACCTCCGACGACGACAAGGACGGCCACTCCGAGGACACGGAACTGGCCGCGGTCGGCTCCAAGGGGGCCAACGGCGCCAAGACCACCGACGAGGTGGCCGTCAACACGGTGGCCTGGTGGGTCTACGGCGGTTACACCCAGCCGGACAAGAAGAGCATCACGGCCGACAAGAAGGCCCAGCCCTACACGACCGCCTCCGGCATCAAGGGCAGCATCGCGTGGGCCCAGTCGACGAACACACCCGCCAAGGGCAAGTGCGCCAGCGACGGCAAGGCCGTCACCTTCGGTTTCAAGAACTCCGCCGGCGACTTCGTGTCATGGAACTTCTTCGGCGCCAAGGGTGTGTCCAAGGAGGTCCCGAAGGCGACCGTCATGAAGATCCTCGACACCGTGCGTCTGCACGGCGAGCCCACCGGCAGCTGACAGAGGGGCGGCGCCCCGCGGAGGGTCAGCCGATGCCGAAGGCACCCTCCGGGGGCTCCGGCGACGGTACGGCGTCCGCGTCCCGCACCGGTCGTGCCCCGGCGACGAACTCCCGCAGCCGGTCGCCGTGTTCGACCCGGGCCGGGAAGGCGTCGGCCGCGGTGCGCCGGGCCAGGGCGGCGAGGTCCGGTGGCCGGTGGGCGGCGACGAGCACCGCGTTGCCGAACCGCCGGCCGCGCAGCACGCCCGGCTCGGCGACCAGCGCCAGCTCCTCGAACACGGCACCGAACGTGGCCAGTTGGGACCGCAGGAAGGTGAACGGCGCCGCGTCCGCGAGGTTGGCGAGGTAGACGCCGCCGGTCCGCAGGACGCGCTCGGCCTCGCGGGCGTAGGAGAGCGTCGTGAGGTGGGCGGGGACCCGGGAGCCGCCGAAGACATCGGCGACGATCACGTCGGCGGAGCGGTCCGGGGCCGCCGCCAGCCAGGCGCGGGCGTCGGCGGCGTGCAGCGTGATCCCGGCGCCGTCGGGCAGCGGCAGATGCGCGGCCACCAGTTCCAGCAGCCCCCGGTCGGCGTCGACGACGTCCTGCCGGGAGCCGGGCCGGGTCACGGCGACGTAGCGCGGCAGGGTGAGCGCGCCGCCGCCGAGATGCACCACGTCCAGTGCCCGCCCCGGCTCCCCCAGGCCGTCCAGCACATGCCCGAGCCGCCGCGCGTACTCGAACTCCAGATGCGCGGGCGCGTCCAGATCGACGTACGACTGCGGCGCCCCGTCGACCGTGAGCAGCCAGGCCCGCTCCCGGTCGATGTCGGGCATCAGCTTCACGACCCCGAACTCGGTCTCCCGGACCACGGGCACAGCTTCACTCACCCCGCCATTGTGCCGGTCCGGACCGGCTCGGCCCGCACCGCCGGCCACACCGGTACGGCGGAACCCCGGTCCGGACACCTCCCCGCGAGCCCTCGCGGCGAACGGCGAACGGCAGACGGCAGACGGACCAAAAGGTCGGCCGGCCGTCATCCGCCGGCCGTCATCCGCCGGCCGTCATCGGACAGCCGTCATCCGACGCGGACGACGGACCCCGCGCCGACCGTCCGTCCGCCCTCCCGGACGGCGAACCCGAGCCCGGGCTCGAGCGGCACCGCCCGCCCGAGTTCCACGGTCATGGTGACCGTCTCCCCGGGCCGGGCGACGGCCGCCTCACCGAGGTCGACGTCCCCGACGACGTCCGCCGTCCGGATGTAGAACTGCGGCCGGTACCCGCTGGACAGCGGTGTCGTACGGCCGCCCTCGCGCCCGGACAGCACGTACACCCGTGCCGTGAACCGCCGGCTCGGCACCACGCTCCCCGGCGCGGCGACGACATGCCCGCGGCGCACCGCGTCACGCGGGACTCCGCGCAGCAGCAGCGCGACGTTGTCGCCGGCCTGGGCCTCGTCCATCGGCTTGCCGAAGGTCTCGAGCCCGGTGACGACGGTGTCGACGTCCGCGCCGAGCACCTCGACCCGGTCACCGACCCGCACGGTGCCGCGCTCGACGGCGCCCGTGACGACCGTGCCGCGCCCGGTGATGGTGAGCACGTTCTCCACCGGGAGCAGGAACGGCGCGTCCACGTACCGCTCGGGCAGGGGCACATAGGTGTCCACGGCGTCGAGGAGCGCCTCGACGGACGCCGTCCACCGCGGGTCCCCTTGCAGGGCCCGGAGCCCGGACACCCTCACGACGGGCGCGGTGTCGCCGCCGTAACCGTGCGCGGTGAGCAGCTCGCGGACCTCCAGCTCGACCAGGTCGGTCAGCTCCTCGTCCCCCGCGTCGGCCTTGTTGAGGGCGACGACGATGTGGTCGACGCCCACCTGCCGGGCGAGCAGGACGTGCTCGGCGGTCTGCGGCATGATCCCGTCGAGCGCGGAGACGACGAGGATCGCCCCGTCGAGCTGCGCGGCGCCGGTGACCATGTTCTTGACGTAGTCGGCGTGGCCCGGCATGTCGACATGGGCGTAGTGCCGGGTGTCGGTCTCGTACTCGACGTGCGCGATGTTGATGGTGATGCCGCGCGCCGCCTCCTCCGGGGCCCGGTCGATGCGGTCGAACGGCACGTAGCGGGTGCCGCCTCCGGTGCCGCGCTCGGCGAGAACCTTGGTGATGGCGGCGGTGAGCGTGGTCTTGCCGTGGTCGACGTGCCCCATGGTGCCGATGTTCAGGTGCGGCTTGGTGCGCACGTAGGCGGTCTTGGGCATGGCTGTACCTCGAAGCCTCTTCGATGGTGCTCCTGACGGCCCCGGCCGTGCGGGAGAGCGCGGCCGGAACGGGGACCCCCGGAAGGTGCCGACCCTCCCCCTGCGGGGTCCGCCGGACGATCCGGGGAGGGTCAGCTTCGTGCGCCGTCGAGTGCGTCGAGGTCCGGGACAGCGGCAGCCTTCGGGGCATCCGCGACGAGGGCGGACGCTGTGAGGAGGAAGGCGGGCCGGAACATGCCCCGAGCATGACGGACGGACGGCGAACCGTCGAACGGTTTTCCCGCCCGGCACCGGGCTGAGACGTTCCATACGGCGATCACACCCGTCCGTGGGCTACTGTCGCGGAATGCTCGATGCACCCACCCGCTCTGGGGGCACCGGCACGGCCTCTCCCCGGGCCGTCGCCACGGAGCTCGTCACCGCTTCGCCCGTGCCCGTCCCGCCCGCCGCCCCGGCCGGTCTCACCGCCCGGTGCGCGAGAGCGCTGCTCTCGCCGTGGGCGCGCCTGTCGCTGCTCGTCGCGCTGCTCGGCGCGGCCGCCTCCCTGGTGCTGCTGTTCCAGCCGCAGCGCATGCTGGCCGACGGGTGGCCGCCGCAGCTCGGCGGTTTCGCCGCGGCGCTGATGTTCGCGGGGGCCTACGGGCTGTGCACCGTGGCGTTCGTACCGCGGCCACTGCTCAACCTCGCCGCCGGTGCCCTGTTCGGGTCGCAGCTCGGGCTCGGTACGGCACTGGCGGGCACGGTGCTCGGCGCGGGACTCTCCTTCGGGCTGGGGCGGATGCTCGGGCAGGACGCGCTGCGACCGCTGCTGCGCGGGCGGTGGCTGAAGGCGGCCGACGGACAGCTCAGCCGGCACGGGTTCCGGTCGATGATGGCCGCACGGCTCTTCCCCGGGGTGCCGTTCTGGGCCGCGAACTACTGCGCCGCCGTCTCCCGGATGGGCTGGGTGCCGTTCGTGCTGGCCACCGCACTCGGTTCGGTCCCGAACACCGCCGCCTACGCCGTCGCCGGCGCCCGTGCCTCCGCACCCACCTCACCCGCGTTCCTGATCGCCATGGCCTGTATCGCCCTGCCGGCCCTCGCGGGTGTCCTGGTGGCCTGGCGGAAGCGGCATCACCTGCGGGCGGCCGTCCGGTAGGGCGCCTGCGGGACGGCGCGTGCGGCCACCGGCGAGTAGGAGATCCGGACTCACCCGGCCCACTGCATTCGGAAATCAAACCCTGCCTACACTGGCCCCATGGCCGCTCGCAAAGACGCACGCCCCTGCTCGATCGCCGATGCCCTGGCGCTCGTCGGAGAGAAGTACTCCCTGCTCGTCCTGCGGGAGGTGTGCCTGGGCAACGGCCGTTTCGACCAGCTGGTGCGCAACATCGGCGCCCCGCGCGACATCCTGGCGACCCGGCTGCGGCGGCTGGTCGACGCCGGGATACTGACCAAGCAGGTCTACAGCGAGCGCCCGCAGCGCTTCGAGTACCGGCCCACCCGGGCCGGGCTCGAGCTGGAGCCGGTGCTGATGACGCTGATGGAGTGGGGCGACCGGCATCTGCGCGGGAACGGCGACCGCCCCATGGTGATCGTGCACACCTGCGGGAACGAACTGGTCCCCGTCGTCACGTGCACCGCCTGCGGTGCGGCGGTGCGGCACGACGACCTCACCGCCCACCCGCAGTCCCCTGGCTGGACCGTGGCGGGGCCCACCGCCGCCTGACCTGCGGGGGAGCCGTCGGGTGAGCCGGCCGACGAGCCTCCCGCATCACCACGGACGGTCCTCCAGGTATCCGGTGATCTCCTCCCGCCCCCATGCCCGGTCGGCCACCACGACCCGGTAGCGGCGGCGGAGAACGGCGCCGGGCGCCAGGGCCAGTTCGGTGTGGAAGGCCCAGGACGGGGCCACCCCGGCGAACGGGTCGCTGCGCACGAACCAGTGCGCCGGGTGGGTGCCGTCCGCACCGGAGTGGTCGTTCTCGGGGGCGTGCACGAAGACCAGGGTCGCGTGGCCGTCGGTGCCGTCGTGCTCGCCGGAGTAAGCAAGCCACGGGGCCTGGGTGCCCATCAGACCGGGTCCCTCGCCGTCGGGGCCGATGATCCGGCCGTCCCGGAAGGCGCGCGGGCCACGCCAGAACAGGCCGGTGTAACCGGCCAGTTCGCGGCCGGCGGTGGTGGGACTGCCGAACCGCAGCGGTACGTCACGGCGGTTGGTGACGGCGCTCGTCCAGGTCAGCTCCCAGGAACCGGCGTCCGGATCGACATCGTGCACCTCGAGGCGCCGTACCTCGTCCGCCCACAGCGCCCCGTCGTGCGGGTGCCAGGTCAGGCGCTCGGCGATGAGCGCCCGTTCCCCGTCGGAGCCGACCTCGTCGAAGGCGACGTGCGCCATCCAGCCGACCCGCTCGGGCAGCTCGAGGTATCCCTTGCCGTGCACATAGGTGTTACCGCCCCACAGGTTCGCCCCGGACAGATGCGAGGCGGTCAGGGACAGGCCCTTGTGCCAGCGGTGGTCGCTCGGCCGGTAACCGGTGACGACGTCACCGGAGAGGGTGCGCATCGGGTGCACGTACGGCTTCGGCGCCTCCCAGGCGGACTCGGGGGCGTAGACGTAGCTGAGCAGTTCGATGCCGGAGGCCCGGTCGATGAGCGTGATCCGGTCGCCGTGGGCGTGGACGATCCGCGGACCGGTCATGCGGGCACCTCGCCCACGGCGGTCCGCTCGACACCCGCGGCGGTCCGCTCCCCGCCCACGGTGCTCTGCCCGGTCCCGGCGGCGGCCTGCCCGTCCGCCGGGCCAGCCGCCCCGCCCGCCGGGCCGGTCCGCTCGGTGGCCACGGCGTCCGGCCCGGCGTCGACGGTTTTCCCCCCGGCGTCCGCGGTGGTCCCTTCCGCGGCGACGAGCCCCGTCGCCCCTGCCGGGGCCCCCCGGTCCCGCCCGCCCTCGGCCGGTGCCCAGCCGGGTGCCCCGCCGTGCAGCGCCGTGTAGTACGGGTCCCCGGGGCCGATCTCCCCGGCCCGCACCGTGGTGTCCGTGAACGCCGACTTGTAGAGCGCGCTGACCAGTTCCAGGCTGGTCCGCCCGTCGGCGCCGCTGGCACGGGGGCGGCGCCCCGCGCGCATGCTCGCCACCAGCTCGCGCAGCTGTGCCAGGTGGGAGCTGGGCACGTCCGGCCCGAAACGCAGCCAGTCGGCGGCCAGTTCGCCGGACACGTCGGGCGCCGGGGTGATGCGCCAGTCGGCGTTGGCGTGGCCGTAGAGGTGCGTGAGCTCCACGGTGGCATGCTCGCAGTCGATACGGATGCGGCTGACCTCGTCGGGGCTGAGGACGCTGTTGACCACCGTCGCGAGCGCGCCGCCCTCGAAGCGGACCAGGGCCGTGGAGACGTCCTCGGTCTCCAGGTCGTGGACCAGCCGCCCCGCCATGGCCCGCACCTCGCTCCACGGGCCCAGCAGGTCCAGCAGCAGGTCCATCTGGTGGATGCCGTGGCCCATGGCGGGCCCGCCGCCCTCGGTGCGCCAGCGGCCCCGCCAGGGCACGGCGTAGTAGGCGCTGTCCCGGTACCAGGTGGTCTGGCAGTGGGCGACCAGCGGTCGCCCCATGGCCCGCTCGGCGAGCAGCCGCCGGACGTGCCGCGCGCCCGAGCCGAAGCGGTGCTGGAAGACGATCGAGGCGTAGGGTCCGCCGTCCGGGCCCTCGGCCGCCTCCACGGCGGCGTAGTCGGCGAGCGAGGGCACCGGTGGTTTCTCGCACCACACCCACGCCCCGGCGCGCAGCGCGGCGACGGTCTGCGCCCGGTGCAGGGTGGGCGGGGTGCAGACGGTGACCAGGTCGGGCCGCTGCTCACGGAGCATCAGGTCCAGGTCGGTGTAGGCGTGCGGTACGCCACCCGCCGCGCAGAACGCCTCGACGGAGCCGGCGTCCACGTCGACGGCCGCGACCACCTCGGTCTCGCCCTCCTCGGCGAGCCGCGCGAACGCCGGCAGATGCGAGCCGCGTGCGATGGCTCCCGTGCCGACGACGGCGACCCGGACCCGGCGGCCGGCGAGCGGAGAGGACGGGGGCCGGGAGTTCTCCGGCGGGACGGCGGACGGCGGCATGAAGTGATCAACCCCCAAGAGAGCAAAGCAAGCAAGGACAGCAAGCGCTTTCTCCTGTGCCGCAACGTACGAGGCGGTACGGCGGACGGTCAACACCCAACCACCCCCGCATCGGACCGGCCAGAGCCGGACGGCCCGCACGGTCCGAACGTTCAAGAGAGGGTCAAAAAGCTCCCAAGAAACCCCCGCGATCCTCAGTGCACGGCAAAGCGCTAGGCTGACGCCTCGCACACATGATCGCCACGGACGCGGCACGCTGCGCCCGGTCCGTCATGCCCTCCCCTACCCTTCCCGTCTTCCTCCGCCCATCCCCCGATCTGCGCTTGGACGCCGCCACTCCATGTCTTGGTTCGAATCCCTCATCCTCGGGCTGGTCCAGGGGCTGACCGAGTTCCTGCCCGTCTCCTCCAGCGCCCATCTGCGGCTGACCGCGGCGTTCTCCGGCTGGCACGACCCGGGCGCCGCCTTCACGGCGATCACCCAGATCGGCACCGAGACAGCCGTGCTGATCTACTTCCGCAAGGACATCGTCCGGATCGTGTCCGCCTGGGCCCGCTCCCTGGCGGACAAGGGGATGAGGGGCGACCACGACGCCCGGATGGGCTGGCTCGTGATCGCGGGCTCCCTGCCCATCGGCCTGCTGGGCGTGACCCTCAAGGACCAGATCGAGGGACCGTTCCGCGATCTGCGGGTCACCGCGACCATGCTCATCGTGATCGGCGTGATCATCGGTGTCGCCGACCGGCTGGCGGCACGCGACGAGAAGGGCGGCCGGCACCGGACCCCGAAGCAGCGCAAGTCGCTCGAGGACCTGAGCGTCAGGGACGGCCTGATCTTCGGTCTGTGCCAGGCGTGCGCCCTCGTCCCCGGCGTCTCCCGCTCCGGCGCCACCATCAGCGGCGGCCTGTTCATGGGGTACCGGCGCGAGGCCGCGGCCCGCTACTCCTTCCTCCTGGCCATCCCGGCGGTGCTGGGGTCCGGGGTGTTCGAGGTCAAGGACGCGCTGGAGCGCGACCACGTGGACTGGGGGCCGACGCTGTTCGCGACGGTGATCGCGTTCGTGTCGGGGTACGCGGTCATCACCTGGTTCATGAAGTGGATCTCCAGCAAGAGCTTCATGCCGTTCGTCTGGTACCGCGTCGCGCTGGGCATCGTGATCATCGCGCTGGTCGCGGCGGGCGTGCTCAGCCCGCATGCCGCCGAGTCCGCGGGCTGACCGGGCACCGGCACCCGGAGCACCCAAGTCGGCTTCCGGACAGCACAGTTGCTCTCGCCCGGCGGAACCCGTGACCAACTCCATACGGGTTGCGTAGCTGCCCGGTAGCGCAGTGTCAGTGCCCTCGCCTACGCTTGTCGGCATGTCCCCCGATTCCATGGCCCCTGGTTCCGTGCGCTCCGCTGCCGAGCTGAACGAGCGGATCCGCGCCCTGTGGCTGCGCGCGGGCGGTTCCCTCACGACGCAGGAGCGTGCCGAGTACGAGCTGCTGGTCGTGAGGTGGGCCGCGGCCATCCGCGGCGAGATCATCGAGGCGGCCTGACGCCCCACGTGCTGCCGACCGCGGCGTTCCCCCGATTGCCGGCGCACGCCTCTTGGCTCCGCGCGCCCCGTACCCAACACTGACCCGATGACACAGCGTGCGGAGCTCGCCACGGTACTCGACCGGCTGGCCGTGGACGGCCTGATCACGGAGTACGCGGCGGCGGTGGACGACGGCGACTGGACGGCGTACCGCACGCTGTTCGCCCCGGACGGCCGGGCCGACTACCGTTCGGCGGGCGGCGTGCAGGGGCCCGCCGAACGGGTCGCCGACTGGCTCGCGGAGAGCCTGCGGATCTTCCCGGTGCGGCAGCATCTGATCGTCAACCGGCGGCTGCGGTTCGGTCCGCTGGCGCAGGACACCGGTGACACGGCACACGTCCGGGCCGACTACCTGAACCCCATGCGCTTCACCGCCGGCGGCCCGCGGGAGCCCGGCGCCTCCACCGCCCCCGACTTCGTCTGCGGCGGGCGCTACTCCTTCGGGCTGGTACGGACCGCGGAGGGCTGGCGGCTGACGGAGGTCGTCGTTCAGGAGAAGTGGCGGCGGCTGCCCGGTGGGCAGGACGACCGTCTCGGGTGATCGTCGGGGCCGGTGGCCCCCTGTCGGCGATCCGCTCCGGGCGCGCACACTGGAGCCACCCGCTGGGTAGGGAGCCGTTGTATGAAGACCTTGGACCGCTGGCTCACCTCCCCCTGGCGTCGCAGCGTGACGGCCGCGCTCGCCGGTGCCCTGCCCATGCTCGCCTTCCCCGCGCCGTCCCTGTGGTGGTTCGCCTACATCGCCCTGGTCCCGTGGCTGCTGCTGGCGCGCTCCGCGCCGACCGGGAGGCGGGCGGCCTGGGACGGCTGGTGCGGCGGGCTCGGTTTCATGGTCGCCGTGCACCACTGGCTGCTGCCGAGCCTGCACGTGTTCATCTTCCTGATCGCCGGACTCCTCGGCGCGCTGTGGGCGCCCTGGGGCTGGGCGGTGCGGCGGCTGCTGGCCGGGGTGCCGTCCCGGGGGCGGGCCGCGGCCGCGTTCCTGGTACTGCCGTCGGGCTGGCTCGCCGTCGAACTGGTGCGGTCCTGGCAGGGCCTCGGCGGCCCGTGGGGCATGCTCGGTGCCAGCCAGTGGCAGGTGGCACCGGCGCTGCGGCTCGCGTCGCTCGGCGGGGTGTGGCTGCTGAGTCTGCTGGTGGTGGCCGTCAATGTGGCCGTCGCCCTGCTGATATCGGTGCGCGCGGCACGGGTGCCCGCACTGGCCTCGCTGCTCGTCATCGGCGCCGTGGCCTCGGCTGCCTGGGTGTGGGCGCCGAGGCCCGCCGTGGACGGCACGGTACGGATCGCCGTCGTACAGCCCGGCGTGGTCAGCGGCGCCGACAGCGGCGACCGGCGCTTCGACCGCGAGGAGCGGCTCACCCGGCAGCTCGCCGGACAGCACGTGGACCTGATCGTCTGGGGCGAGAGCAGTGTCGGCTTCGACCTGGCACAGCGGCCGGACCTGGCCCGGCGGGTCGCCGCCCTGTCCCGGGCCACGCAGGCCGACATCCTGGTGAACGTGGACGCCCGCCGCTCGGACCGGCCCGGCATCTACAAGAGCGCCATACTGATCGGCCCGGGCGGCCCGACCGGCGACCAGTACGACAAGATGCGGCTCGTCCCCTTCGGCGAGTACGTCCCGGCGCGCTCCCTGCTCGGCTGGGCGACCTCGGTCGGCAAGGCGGCCGGCGAGGACCGGCAGCGCGGCGGCAGGCAGGTGGTGATGGACGTCGGGCACGGGCTGCGGGTCGGCCCGATGATCTGCTTCGAGACCGCGTTCCCCGACATGAGCAGCCATCTCGCGCAGGACGGCGCCGACGTGCTGCTCGGCCAGTCGTCCACCTCGACCTTCCAGCACAGCTGGGCCCCGGAGCAGCACGCCTCGCTGGGCGCGCTGCGGGCCGCGGAGACCGGCCGCCCCATGGTGCACGCCACGCTGACCGGCGTCTCCGCCGTCTACGGCCCCGGCGGTGAGCGGATCGGTCCCTGGCTCGGCACCGGCGCGAGCACGGCCCGGGTGTACGAGGTGCCCCTGGCGCACGGCGTCACCCCGTACGTCCGCTACGGCGACTGGCCGGTGTACGGAGCGCTGCTGGTGCTGGGTGTGCTGGGCGCGGTGGAGGGACTCCGCAAGCTCAGGCCGCGCCCGGGTGCTCCTGGACCGCGCGTACCACCCGCTCGCACAGTTCATGGGTCGCCAGCGCGTCCCGGGCGCTGAGCACCTTCCGCGCCCGTACGGCGTCGAGGAAGGCGAGCGCCGCCTGCTCGATGCCGCGCTGCCGGGCCACCGGCACCCAGTCGCCGCGCCGTCGCACGGTGGGCTGGCCCTTGTGGTCGATCACCTCGGCGAGGTTGACGACCTGGCGTTTGGTGTCCTGCCCGGAGACCTCGAGGATCTCCTCGGTCGAGCCGTTGAGCCGGTTCATCACACCGAGCGCGGTGAAGCCGTCGCCGGCGAGCTGGAGGACGACATGGTGCAGCAGTCCACCCTGCGCACGGGCGCGCACGGTGACGTCGTCGACCGGACCCGGCGCCAGGAACCGCAGGGTGTCCACCACGTGGATGAAGTCGTCGAGGATCATCCTGCGGGGCTCCTCGGGCAGCCCGATGCGGTTCTTCTGCATGAGGATCAGCTCGCGCGGATGGTCGGCGCACTGCGCGTACCCCGGGGCGTGGCGCCGGTTGAAGCCGACCGCCAGGGACACGTCGTGCCGCTCGGCGAGCGCGACGAGCCGTTCGGAGTCCTCGAGCCGGTAGGCGAGCGGTTTGTCGACGTAGGTGGGGACACCCGCCGACAGCAGCCTGGCGACGATCTCGGGGTGCGCGGGGGTGGGGGCGTGCACGAAGGCGGCGCCGAGGCCCTGGGCGATCAGGTCGTCGAGGGCGGTGTGGCGCTGCCGGGGCGGGAGATGCAGGCTGTCGGCGACGCGTTCCAGGGTGGCCGGGGTGCGGGTGTGCAGATGCAGTTCGATGCCGGGCTGGACCGCCAGGACCGGCAGATATGCCTTCTGCGCGATGTCGCCGAGTCCGATGCAGCCGACCTTCACGGGCGCTCCTCGCAAGTTGCCTGCCGTTGCCTTCCGGAAGCATACGGCGGCGGGGACCGGCCCCCGGCGGCTGCCGGGACGGCGGGCGGCCGTTCCGGCACGGCGGCCGGCTGCGGCGGGACCCCCGCGGCGGCGGGCGGTGCGGCCCGCGCCGGGTCCCCGCCCGCACGGCGGAGGAGGACGTCCGGCCTGCCGGGCGTCAACCCGGCGCCGTGTCACCCCCCGGACAGGGCCGGACCTCCCCGGTTCGGAGTACGCCGGGCCGGTCGGGCGTTCCGTTCCGGGGCGCCCGCCAGCAGACTGGTGCGGGTGCATCGAACGACGACCACCGCGGCGCTCCTGGTCACCATGGCCGTATCGGCCCTGTCCGGCTGTACGACGGTCCAGCGTCCGGCCGCGCCCGGACCGCCGACGGCCCCCTCCCGGCCCTCGGCGCAGCGGCCGGACGGCTCTGCCCGGCCACGGGTCGTGCAGGCCCCCGCCCGGGAGGCCCTGGAGACGACCGGGCCGTCCCGGAGACCCGGCCCCGGCGAGCGGGAACCGGCCGGGGGCCCCGCGCCCGTCCGCCGTCCGCCGGATCGCCCGGCGCGCCCGGCCCCGCGACCGCGTCCCGCGCCGCCCCGGGCGGGCGTCCCCGCCGTGCCCGACGCCTCCGGTCTGTCCCGAGCGGTGCGCAGGGGCACCGATGTGTGCGCGCTGGGCCGCACGTACGGTGGCTGGCGCCCGGACAGCCCCGAGGCGAGGGTCTGCGCGCAGGCGTACCGGCGGTGAGCGCACCGGGGTCACGGCCCCGGTGCGCGCCGGTGCTGCCGGGGACCGGTACCGGCCCGGTACCGCTACGGCCTCTCCCCCAGCGTCGTCTCCAGCCGTCTGATCTCCGCGCGGACGCCGTCACCGTAGCCGTAGCCGTCATGGGCGAGGGAGCCGGCGGCGCGGCGGGCACGGCTCAGATGGCTGCGCGCGGCCTCCGGGCGGCCCAGCTTGGCGTAGTCCGCCGCGAGGTTGAGGTGGAGGGAGGGGGTGAGGGCATGTGCGGCGATCCGGGCCGGGAGGTCGGCGGCGGAGGTCACGGTGAGTTCCTCCGCCGCCGACAGCGCCCTCAGGTCCCAGGCCAGTTCGTCGGCCGGGTCGTCGTGGGTGTCGGCCAGGTAGTGGGCCAGGGTGCAGCGGTGCAGGGCGTCCCCGTGCTCGCCGAGTTCGCCCCACAGGACCAGCAGCCGGTCCCGTGCCTCCTCCCGGTCCCCGGCGTGGTGCAGCATGACGACCTGCCCGATCCTGGTGAGCACGGCGTCCGGCGCCGGCTGCCCCTGCCACTCCGCCACCGCGTCCTCCGCACCCTGGTCCGGCTCCTCCCCCGACGCTAACCGCAGGCGGGCCCGATCCCGGTCAGGCGGCCCCGTGCGTCACGGGGCCGGGGAGACCGGGGTCAGCCCAGGTCGGGGATGGTCCAGTCGATCGGCTCGTGGCCCTGCTTCGCCACCGCCTCGTTGATCTGGGTGAAGGGGCGGGAGCCGAAGAACTTCTTGGCCGACAGCGGCGAGGGGTGTGCGCCCTTCACCACGACGTGCCGGGTCTCGTCGATCAGCGGGAGCTTCTTCTGGGCGTAGTTGCCCCACAGCACGAAGACCGCCGGGTCGGGCCGGCCGGCGACCGCGCGGATGACCGCGTCGGTGAACTTCTCCCAGCCGCGGCCCTTGTGCGAGTTGGCCTCGCCGGAGCGGACCGTGAGGACCGCGTTGAGCAGCAGGACGCCCTGCTCGGCCCACGGCATGAGATAGCCGTTGTCCGGGATCGGCGTGCCGAGTTCCTCCTTCATCTCCTTGTAGATGTTGCGCAGGGACGGCGGGACCTTGACGCCGGGACGGACGGAGAAGCACAGGCCGTGGCCCTGGCCCTCGCCGTGGTAGGGGTCCTGGCCGAGGACGAGGACCTTCACCTTGTCGTACGGGGTCGCGGCCAGCGCGGCGAAGACCTCCTCGCGCGGCGGGTAGACGGGGCCGTTCGCCCGCTCCTCCTCGACGAACTCGGTGAGCTCCTTGAAGTAGGGCTGCTGCAGTTCGTCGCCCAGCACCGGGCGCCAGGACTCGGGCAGCATGGCGATGTCGGTCACGTCAACGTCCTTAGATGTACGGTCACTTCGAGATCCGGCGCAGGTCCGGTCGGGGGTCCGTTCGGAGGTTCCCCCGGATTCAGAACCTACAGGCGCCCACTGACAACCGGCCCCCGGACGGGTGAAACTCCGCGCCGCACCGCGGTCGTCCCGCCCGCGCTTCTCGCCGGCCCTCCCGTACGACCACGGCGAGGGCGCCGCTCCCGGTGCGGGAACGGCGCCCTGGTGGAGCCGGTGGTCACGGGGCCGGGGCCTGCGCGGCCCCCGCCTGCCTCTGCCCCCTGACCGGGCGGGGCAAGGGCCGGGGCAGGGAAGGGGCCGGGGCCGGACGGTCAGCCGACGCCGGCGTTCAGCAGGATGCCGCCGTCGACCACGAGCGTCTGCCCGGTGATCCAGTCGGACTGCGCCGAGGTGAGGAACGCGGCGGCGCCGCCGATGTCGGAGGGCACGCCGAGCCGCCCCAGCGGGTAGGAGGCGACGACCTCCTCCTCCCGCCCCTCGTACAGCGCCTGGGCGAACTTCGTCTTGACGACGGCGGGGGCGATGGCGTTGACCCGCACCAGGGGTGCGAACTCGTGCGCCAGCTGCTGGGTCAGGTTGATCATCGCGGCCTTGCTGACACCGTAGGCGCCGATGAAGGGCGAGGGCGCGAGTCCGGCGAGGGAGGCGATGTTGACGATGGCGCCGCCGTTGTCCTTCTGCCACGCGTGCCAGGTCTTCTGGGCGAAGCCGAGCGCGGAGATGACGTTGGTCTCGAAGACCTTGCGCGCGACGTTCAGGTCCAGGTCGGCGATCGGCCCGAACACCGGGTTGGTACCGGCGTTGTTGACCAGGAAGTCGACACGGCCGAACGCCTCCATGGTGCGCCCGACGGCTTCGGCCTGGTGCTCGAGGTCGTGCGCCTTTCCGGCGACGCCGATGACCCGCTCGGGGCCGAGTCTCCCGACGGCCTCCTTGAGGGCCTCCTCGGTGCGCCCGGTGATGCACACCCGGTCGCCCCGGGCGACGAGTGCCTCGGCGACGCCGTAGCCGATACCCCGGCTGGCGCCGGTGACCAGGGCGACCTTGCCGGAGGGCTCGGGGAGCTGCGAAGTCATGTTCCGGTTCCCTTTGATCGGTGTGTCGGCGCTCTCAGCTGAGCGGTCCGCCGGCGACGTACAGGACCTGGCCGGAGACGAAACCGGCGGCCTCGCCGGTGAAGAAGGCGATCGCGTTGGCGATGTCGTCGGGCTCACCGACGCGTTGCACCGGGATCTGGCCGGCCGCCGCGGTCTTGAACTCCTCGAAGCCCATGCCGACGCGGGCGGCGGTGGCGGCGGTCATGTCGGTGGCGATGAAGCCGGGGGCGACGGCGTTGGCGGTGATGCCGAACTTGCCGAGCTCGATGGCGAGGGTCTTGGTGAAGCCCTGCAGACCGGCCTTGGCGGCCGAGTAGTTGGCCTGGCCGCGGTTGCCGAGCGCGGAGGACGAGGAGAGGTTGACGATCCGGCCGAAGCCCGCGTCGACCATGTGCTTCTGGACGGCCTTGGTCATCAGGAACGAGCCGCGCAGATGCACGTTCAGGACCGTGTCCCAGTCCGCGACGCTCATCTTGAACAGCAGGTTGTCGCGCAGCACGCCCGCGTTGTTGACGAGGATCGTCGGCGCCCCGAGCTCCTCGGCGACACGGGCGATCGCCGCCGCCACCTGGGCCTCGTCGGAGACGTCGGCGCCCACCGCGAGGGCCCGGCCGCCGGCCGCGGTGATCTTCTCCACGGTGTCCTTGCAGGCGGCCTCGTCGAGGTCGATCACCGCGACCGCCCTGCCCTCGGCGGCCAGCCGTACGGCGGTGGCGGCACCGATACCGCGCGCTGCGCCGGTGACTACGGCGACCCGCTGCTCAGTGGTGGTCATCGCTGGTTCTCCTCGCCCTCGAGAAAGCCTGATCGGCAGAGCTGTTCTGCGGCTCCCACGGTACGCCCTCGGTGAGCGACCGCTTAGTACCTTCGGCACCCGAGACGCTAGAAGTACCGGCACCCGGTGTCAACGGGGTGCCGGACGGGTGTGATCCATTACCTGACGAGGAGCGCGAGGAGCCGTTCCGTCTCGGCGGCCGGGTCGGTGGTGAGACCGGTGTGCACGGGGCCCGGCTGCACGACGGTGGAGCGGGGTGCGACCAGCCAGCGGAACCGCCGGCCGGCGTCGTCGTGCCGGGCCTGGCCTGCCGCGTCGCCGCCCGCGCAGATGTTCTCCACGGCGGTCAGGGCGGCCCGGATGCCCGCGGTGTCCGCGTCCGGGTCGAGGGCCAGCAGTCTGGTCGCGTCGAGATGGGTGCGGGCGCCGAGGTAGGAGCGGGCGCGGCAGTAGACCAGCACCCCGGCGTTGATGCGCTCCCCGCGCTCCACCCGCGGCACGACACGCAGCAGGGCGTACTCGAACACGTCCCGGTCGCCGCCCTGACCTGCCCGGGTGATGTGGCGCTCGGCCACATGTCCGGCGATGTGGAGGTGGCGCTCGCTCACTTCTTCCCCTCGGGGGTGGTTCGGGCGGCCGGCCGCCGGGCGGCGGGCTCCGTGCCGGTGATGCGTTCGTGAACGGTGGCCGCGCGGCTGAGAAGGGGGCGGGCGTACGCCTGGCGGAGCTCGTCCGGGGTACCGAAGCCGGGCTCGCCGCGCAGCCAGGCGTCGGGGATCTCGGCGGTGACCTCCGCGAGGAGATCCGCGGTGACGCGGGGCGCGAGGTCCGCGGCGGCCGAGGCGACGTCCGGGGCGAAGCGGGCGAGGGCGTGGTCCGAGGCGTCGTAGGGGCGGGCCGCGGAGGTTTCGGCGCCGGGCCAGTTGTGGTGCCAGATCATGGTGGCGCCGTGGTCGATGAGCCACAGGTCACCGCGCCGGACCAGCAGGTTGGGGTTGCGCCAGGACCGGTCGACGTTGTTGATCAGCGCGTCGAACCAGACGATCCGCCCGGCCTCCGCCCGGCTGACCGGGAAGGCCAGGGGGTCGAAGCCGAGGGCGCCGGAGAGGAAGTCCATTCCGAGGTTGGCACCTCCGCTGGAGCGCAGCAGCTCCTGCACCTCCGGGTCGGGCTCGCCGAGGCCGAGGACCGGATCGAGGTCCACGGTCACCAGCCGGGGCACGCGGAACCCGAGCCGCCGGGCCAGTTCGCCGCAGAGCACCTCGGCGACCAGCGTCTTGCGGCCCTGTCCTGCGCCGGTGAACTTCAGGACGTAGGTGCCGAGGTCGTCGGCCTCGACGAGCCCCGGCAGCGATCCGCCCTCGCGCAGGGGCGTGATGTAGCGGGTCGCGGTGACTTCCTTGAGCATCGGGCCAGGTTACTGGGACGGCCGCGGGCGACGGCACCGGCCGGGACGGGCGGACGACAGGCGGCAGGCGGCGGACGGCGGTGCGAGGAAGGGCGGTGCGGGGCGGGACGGGACGCGACAGGGAATCGACAGCGTGGCTTTACGCCTGCCTGATCAAAAGCACGTCAAGCTCTCGGCATGGTCCGGACCGCGACACGGCCGGTGAACATCTCCGGTCCGCCGGCCGTACCTCCTGACAGATCCACGAGCCATGCTCATTCGAAGGGAACGTCGGCATGACCAGCGAATCGCTCAGTCCCGCGGCAGCACCTGCCCGTCGCACCGTCGTGGCGGCGGTCGGTGCGGCGGGAATCGCCGTCGCGCTGACCGCGTGCTCCTCCGGCGACGACAGCTCGGGCTCCGGCAGCTCGGACGCCCAGGGCGGAGGCACCTCGGACGCCCAGGGCGGGGCCGGTACGAGCAGCGCCGCGGCCGGGGGCGGCAGCGCCCTGGCGAAGACCGCCGACATCCCCGAGGGCGGCGGCAAGATCTTCAAGGACCAGGGGGTGGTGGTCACCCAGCCGACGGCGGGCACCTACAAGGCCTTCTCGGCCACGTGCACCCACCAGGGCTGCGCGGTGAGCAGCATCGCCGACGGGGTGATCGTCTGCCCGTGCCACAACAGCCAGTTCTCGGTGACCGACGGCAGTGTGAAGAAGGGCCCGGCGACCCAGGGGCTGCCCGAGGAGAAGATCACGGTGAGCGGGGACTCGATCACCCTGGCGTGACCGGACACGTCGTCAGGAGGATCGCGCGGGCCTGCTCCTGAGGCAGGAGAGCACCTCGTCGGTGGTCGTCATGGTGGCGACCAGCGCGAGGGTGTGGCGGATCATCGCATGGGTGTACTCCGCGGGCACCCCCGCGACGGCGTCCCGGGGGACCACGGCGGTGTAGCCGAGGTTCACCGCGTCGAACACGGCGTTGGGAATCGCCACGTTGGCCGACACTCCGGTGACGATCAGGGTGCGGCAGCCGAGGTTGCGCAGCAGTGCGTCGACGCCGGTGCCGTGCAGCGGCGAAAGACCGTGCAGCCGCCGTACGACGATGTCCTCGCCGGTGACCTCGATCGGCGCCGCGACCTGCACCGCCGCGCTTCCGGAGAGCTGCCGTACGGGCAGCTGTCCGGCGGCGCGGAACAGCCGTGCGTTGCGGTTCGCGCCCCGGCCGTCCGAGCGGCGTTCGGCGATCGCGTGCATCACCTGGACGCCGCTCTCGTGCGCGGCGGCGACCAGTCTGGCCACGTTGCCGAGCGCCCCGGACGCGCGGGCCTCACGGGCGAGTTCGGGCAGTGCGCTGTCCCTGCCGACGACTCCTTCCTGGCACTCCACGGTGAGCAGGACGGTGCTCGCGGGGTCGAGCGGTTCGCCCGGCCGGTCGTACGGCGCCATGACGCCCCCTTCCGCCGACGGTGCGGGCCGGTGAGACTAACCACCGTTGCACGGGAACGGAAGACGCTCCATTCTTCTTTTCTGACGTGTTGTCAGAGGATCACGCGGGCGGCGGACAGAGCCGCACCGCCCGTCCCCCTCTGGCATGACGTGGGAGAAGAAGGGGGCCGTATGTCCGTCACTCAGCGCCGGGGCCGGAGGATCATGATGACGCCCGGCGAGCTGGACGAGTTCCTCACCACGCAGCGCACCTGCCGGGTCGCCACCGTGTCCGCGGGCGGCGCTCCGCACGTGAGCGCGCTGTGGTTCGCCTGGGACGGCACGTCGTTGTGGCTGTACTCGGTGGTGCGCAGCAAGCGGTGGGCGGATCTGCGCCGGGATCCGCGGGTCGCGGTCGTCGTGGACTCGGGCGAGGAGTACGACCGGTTGCGCGGCGTGGAACTGTCGGGCAGCGTCGAGTTCGTGGGCGAGAGCCCGCGCACCGGGGAGCTGTGCGCCGAACTCGATTCGCCGGAGACGCTGTTCGCCCGCAAGAACTTCGGTCTGGAGGAGATGCCGCACGACGGCAGGCACGCGTGGGTGCGGCTGAAGCCGGAGAGGACCGTCTCCTGGGACTTCCGCAAGCTGGGCGCCGCGTAGGGCGGTCCGCCCGCTCAGCCGACGCCGGCCGTCGCCTCGCGCAGGGCCTCGACGGCCGCCCGGATGGACGGGCGGCGGTCGGCGTCCGCGCGCCAGACGGCGTAGACCCGCCGGTGGGCCCGGTGCCGTACCGGGACGGCCCGCACCCCGGCGGGCATCGGCTCGCGGCCCAGCCGGGGTGCCACACAGACGCCCAGCCCGTGGGCGACGAAGGCGAGCTGGGTGTGGTGCTCCCCGGCGCAGTGGGAGATGCGGGGCTCGATGCCTTTGGCCCGCAGGGTGTAGAGCAGCCACTCGTGGCAGAACTCGCCCTCCGGCCAGGCGATCCACTCGTCGCCGGCGAAGTCCTCCAGATCGACCTCGGCCCGGTCGGCGAGCGGGTGTCCCTCGGGCATGGCGACGTCCACGGAGTCGTCGAGCAGCGCGGCGTGAGCGAGTCCGCCGGGCACGGGCAGCGGCTTGTTGTACCAGTCCATGACCACGGCCAGATCGGTGTCGCCCCGGACCACCGAGTCCACGCCGAGCGCCGGTTCCAGCTCCCGTGACCGCACGCGCAGGGCCGGATGCGCGGCCCGCAGCGCGCCGAGCGCCGCGGGCAGCAGCCCGCGGGCGGCGGTGGGGAACGCCGCCAGGCGCAGTTCGCCCGCGACCTGTCCGTGCTGTGCCTCCAGGTCGGCCTGGGCGAGTTCCACCTGGGACAGGATCCGCGCCGCGTGCTCGGCGAGCAGCCGGCCCGCGTCGGTGAGCCGCACCCCGCGGCCGTTCTTGGCGAGCAGTTGCTGCCCCGCCTCGCGTTCCAGTTTGGCCAGCTGCTGCGACACGGCCGAGGTCGTGACATGCAGCCCCTCGGCGGCCCCGCTGACCGAGCCGTGCCGGGCGAGGGCGTCGAGGACGCGCAGGCGTTCCAGATTCAACATATAAGCAATGCTACGAGATACCAGATGGAAATTCTCGATTGTGCTACAAGGTCGGGCATCGCATGCTTGCCTCCATGACCACCGTCGCCGACACCAGCTCCCCCGCACCCGCCGCACGCCGCGCCCGTTCCCGCCGCGGCGCCCCCGACCGCGCCCGCGGCCGCCTCGACTGGCGGCTCCGTTTCGGCGCACTGTCGCTGATCTGGGGTTTCAGTTTCCTTCTCATCAAGGTCGGCACGACGGGCTACGCGCCCTTCCAGATCACCCTCGGGCGGCTGGTGTTCGGTACGGCGGTGCTGGCGGCCGTGATGGCGGTGAAACGGGAGCGGCTGCCGCGCGGCGCCCGCACCTGGGCGCACCTGGCGGTCGCGGGGTTCCTGCTCAACGCGCTCCCCTTCTCGCTGTTCGCCTACGCGGAACTCACGATCCCGTCCACCCTGGCCGGGATCTGCAACGCCACCTCACCGCTGTGGGGCATGGCGCTGTCCCTGGTCGCCCTCTCCGAGGACCGGCCGAGCCGGGTCCGGGTGGCCGGTCTCGGCCTGGGCTTCCTCGGTGTCCTGACCGTCCTGGGCGCCTGGCAGGGCTTCAGCGGCCTGGACGCCAGGGGCACCGCGATGGCCCTGGCGGCCTCGTTCAGCTACCCGGTCGGCTGGATCTACGTCCGCCGCACCCTGGCCGGCTCGGCCGTCTCCCATGTCTCCCTCACGGGTGCCCAGCTGCTCCTGGCCACGCTCCAGCTCGCCGTCGTGACACCGCTGTTCACCACCGCCCCGGCCCGTTTCGCGCCGCTCCCCCTGCTGGCGATCGCCACCTTGGGCGCGCTCGGCACGGGTCTGGCCTTCCTCCTCCAGTACGGACTGGTCGCCGAGGTCGGCCCGACGACCGCGCAGATGGTCACCTACTTCGTCCCGGTCATCGCCACGGCGGCGGGTGTCACGCTCCTCGGCGAGTCCCTGAAGTGGTCGACGCCGGTCGGCGCGGTGGTCATCCTCGCGGGGGCGGCCCTGACCCAGGTACGCCCGAGGACGAAGAAGCCGTAGGGCCCGCCGGGCCTCACACATAGCTCCGTGCCGGGGCCGGGCCGAGGGCGGCGGCGACCGCGTCCGCCAGCGGTCCGGCCTCCGCCGCGCCGAGGGTGGAGACGGTGATCCGGACGCCGGGCGGCGCGCTCATCCGGAAACGGGCGCCCGGGGCGACGGCCCAGCCGGCGTGCAGCAGACGGGCGACGACGCCGGTCTCGTCGGGGACGGGCACCCATACGTTCATGCCGCTGACGCCGTGTGCCTCGACGCCGCGCTCCGCCAGCGCGCCGATGAGCAGGTCCCGGCGTGCCCGGTAGGCGGCGGCGACACCGGCGCCGTCCACCGCGCCGTCCTCCCACAGCCGTACGACGGCCCGCTGCAGCAGCAGGCTCACCCAGCCGGGCCCGAGCCGGTGCCGTCCACGCACCCGGTCGACGGTGACGGCGTCGCCGGTGAGCAGGGCCAGGCGGAGATCGGGGCCGTACGCCTTGGCCACCGAGCGGACGAACGCCCAGTGCCGGGTGACGCCCGCCAGCGGGCACAGCGGCAGATCCACGATCCCGTGACCGTGGTCGTCCTCGATCAGCACGGTCTGCGGGTGGTCCCGGAGCACGGCACGCAGGGCACGCGCGCGCGTGGCGCTCACCGAGGCGCCGACCGGGTTCTGCACCCGGTCCGTGACGATCAGGGCACGCGCCCCGCCGGTCAGGGCCCGGCGCACGTCGTCGGCGAGCGGCCCCTCGTCGTCGACGCCGACGGGGGCGGTGCGCAGTCCGAGCGCCGGTACGAGGTCGAGGGTGCGGCCCCAGCCGGGGTCCTCGACGGCGACCGTGTCGCCCGGTCTGAGGTGGGCGGCGAGGACGCGCTCGACGGCGTCCAGCGCACCGGAGACCACGGCGAGGGGCCCGTCCGGCACGCCGTCGGCGTCGAAACCGGCCCGCGCGAGGCGGGCCAGCCGGGGCTCGACGGGTTCGTCGCCATAGAGCACCTTGTGCAGGTCACCCTCTTCGGCCGCCGCGGCCAGCGCCGGGGCGAGGGGCGGCAGCAGGGCGGGGTCGGGGTTGCCGTCGGAGAGGTCCCGGACCCCGGGCGGTACGTCGAGGCGCGCCTGCTCGCGTCCCGTCGTCGCCGGTCTGGACCGTACCCGGCTGCCCCGCCGTCCGGCGGTCTCGATGACCCCGCGCTCCCGCAGGGTGCGGTAGGCGGCGGCGACCGTATTGGGGTTGACCCCCAGGCACACGGCCAACTCCCGCATCGGGGGGAGCAACTGCCCGGGCTGCAGCTCCCCGGCCCCCACCGCGCGCTCGACACTGGCCGCGATCTCTGCTGCGCGGCGGCCTGCGATCCGATACTCTCCTAGCACAAAGCCTATTATGCACTAGTACGATACTTCACACCACCGGAGACGCCATGCAGCCGACCCCGCAGCCGACGCAGCCGGCCGCCTACTCCCCGACCGACCGCACCGTCCCCACCCGCGCCGCGGAGAAGGCGTCGTACGACAGGGAAGTGGTGCACTCGATACTCGACGACGGCTACGTCTGCCACCTCGGCTTCGTCCGCGACGGCGCGCCGGTGGTGCTGCCGACGCTCTATGCCCGGGCCGGCGAGCGGCTCTACCTGCACGGCTCGACCGGTTCGCGTCCGCTGCGGATGACGGGCCGAACCGATCCGGGGCTCCCGGTGTGCGTGACGGTGACCCATGTGGACGGCCTGGTGCTGGCGCGCTCCGCCTTCCACCACTCGATCAACTACCGCTCGGTGGTGGTCCACGGCACCGCCCACCAGGTCACCGACCCGGAGGAGAAGCGGCTGGCCCTGGACGCCCTGGTCGACCAGGTCGTGCCGGGCCGCTCCGCCGACTCCCGCCGGGCCGACCGGAAGGAACTCGCGGCCACCGCGGTCATCGCCCTCGACCTCGCCGAGGTCTCCGCCAAGCTGCGCACCGGCGGCGTCAACGACGACCCCGAGGACCTCGCCCTCCCCCACTGGGCAGGCGTGATCCCGGTGACGAGGACCTACGGCGCCCCGGTCCCCTCGGAGAACCTGCGGCCGGGGACAAAGACACCGGGGTACCTGTCGGCACTGTGACCCGTGGCACCCGTACGCCGCCGGGTCTCCCCGGCGGCACCGGACCCCGCCGGCCCGCGGCTCCGCCGGGCGGGCACGATCAGCCGCGGCGGCCCCGCACCCGGGCGGCGGTCCCGGCTCCCCGCGCCTCCGGGACGGCGGGGAGCCGCGCGGCACCCGCGACGCACCGCAGGGACACGTCACACCACCCCCGGCCGGCTGAGTTCCCGCTCCGCGCCGTTGCCGGCCACGACACCCTCCGCCCTCCCCGGTGCGGCGGACTGGGCGACGAACGCGCCGAGAAGGACCACCGCGCCGCCCACCGTCTGCGGGGCGGACAGGTGTTCCCCGAGCAGCACCCACGCCAGCACGGTGGCGACCACCGCCTCCAGGCACGCCACCACCCCCGCCACCTGCGGCGAGAGCCGCCTTACGGACACCACCCCGGTGACGTACGCGAGCACGGTGGCGACCAGCACGATCCATCCCAGCAGCGCGGCGGCCGGCACCGACGCCCCGTTCATCCGCGCCGTGCCCCCGAGCACCGCCCAGTCCATCGTCCAGGGCCGGGCCACGAGGGTGAGCACGACGGCACCCGTCAGGAGGCCGTAGGCGATCACCCCGAGCGGGTCGGGAGCGTCGGCACCGGCCTCGCCGCCCTGGTCCGAGAGGACGAAGTAGCCGACCTGGCAGCAGGCCGCGCCGAGCGCGAACAGCAGCCCGAGCGTGTCGAAACGCAGCCCGGACCACACCTCGACGACACACGTCAGACCGCCCGCGGCCAGGACGACGCCGAGTACCGCCGCACGCGACACGGGCCGCCGCTGCACGAACCGCACCCACCCCAGCACCAGCGCCGGGGCCAGGTACTCCACCAGCAGTGCGACACCGACCGGGACCCGGGATATCGCGGCGAAGTAGCAGGCCTGGACGCCCGCCACCGCCAGCAGCCCGAACCCGGCGATCAGCGCGGGACGCCGCCGGGGCAGCGCACGGTGGCGCACGGCGACCGGCAGCATCACCAGCGCGGCACCGGCCACCCGCAGCCACACCACGTGCAGCGGATCGAGGCCCGCCTCGATCAGCGGCTTGGCCGCGACGCCCGACCCGCCGAAGGCGAGGGCCGACCCGAGCGCGAGGCCGAGTCCGAGACCCTTGCCTCGGTCCGCATGACTGCTTCCTGACGTATGCACCGGCTCATGATGACAGGCGACGACAGGAGCGTCACCCCCAGTGACACCTGTCTCAGTGGTCGGGCCCCTCCGTGCGGCTCCCGACGCCACCGAGCCGCCCGGCCACGCCCGGCTCGACGGCGCCGGGCTCCACGCCCTCGGCACCCGGGCGCTCGCCCCGTACCTCCGGACGCAGAAGCACCGCCAGTCCTCCGGCGTCGATCCCCGCGTGGGCCAGCACCTCCACGGCGCGTGCCAGCGGATCCGCGACGATCGCCGCGAGCAGATCGGTGCCGCGCACCAGATCTCCGCCCCGCCGCGCGGCGAGCACACAGGCGTGCTCCAGCGCGCCTCCGGCCAGCGGCGAAAGCCCCTCGGACTCCTTGCCCAGGCTCACCCCGCCCCGTCTCACGCCCGCGCCACCCCCCGGCGGCGGCACCGGCAGCGGACCGGAGTCCTCGGCGACCCCCTGCCACCGCAGGCCGTACCCGATGGAGCGCTGGACGAGATAGCCGAGCAGCCGGACGGTCCGCGGACCGTCACCGAAGACGGCGCGCACCGCGGGGTCGGACTCCAGCAGGGTGTGCAGCAGATGGGCCGTGTCGATGTGCCGGTCCCCGTCCCGCAGGGCTCTGCGGCGCGCGCCGGCCACCACCGCTGCCAGCTCCGCACTGAGCCTGGCATCGTCTTCCGGACGGCGTACGGACCGGTCGTCGGCCGACTGCCGCGGGATACGGGGTTGCACGTACCCCACCCCATCAGTCCCGGCGGTTCGCGTCATCCCCGGGGGGAAGCATCTTCGCGTCCCACGCAGAGTGGACACCGCCGGCCGGAATCTCCTCCTTGCGGAGGACATCAGACGCCGTCACCCCGAGACACACGCACCGTTCCGCGGAGCGTCCCGGCACTCCTTCCCGGCGCACCGTCCCGGCACTCCGCCGACGCCCCCGGCGCCGCAATCCGGCACCGCGTCCCGACTGCATACGGAACCTGACGGTTCATCAGTATTGAATATTGGAGGCTCCGAGGCTACGTTCCGCGACATATCAGCCCGACACGAAGAGGTGGTCGCATGGCCGAAGTCAGCGCGGAGTCACGCCTGCCTGCTCCGCCCGAGCAGGTCTGGGCGAAACTCACGGACTGGTCCGTGTACGGGGAGTGGAACGCCACGCACACCGGCTTCCCCAAAGGCGCACCGGAGCACCTGGAGGTCGGCGGGACGTTCCAGGAGAACATGAAGCTGATGGGGTTCCCGGCCGAGGTCGACTGGACCGTCGAGGAGCTGGAGCCCGCCCGCGTGCTGGCGATCCGCGGCAAGGGCCCGATGGCCGTGACCGTGGCCACCCGCTACACCCTCACACCCGACGGCGACGCCGGGACGACCGTCCGCATCGACGGCGAGTTCACCGGCGCGGCCGTGTCCCTGATGGCGGGCAAGCTCAAGGACTCGGCGACGGCCGCACTGAACGAGTCGCTCCGCAAGCTGGCCGGGCTGGTGGCCTGAGCGGCAGGGCCCCGGAGAGGCGCCGGCACGGACACGGACACACGAGGGCGCCCCGCGGAGACCTCCGCAGGGCGCCTCGCACGCCGTCGAGCGACCGGGACCGGCAGTCCCCCGGCCCTGTGTTCCCGCGTTCCGGGAACGTCAGTCCTCCGGCTCCTCGTCCGTCGCACCGTCGTCCGCGAGGATCAGGTACAGCTTCTTGCGGGCCTCGTTGATCACGGCGACCGCCTTCGCGCGCTGCTCCTTGCTGCCGGTCTTCCAGACCTGCCCGAACGCCTCCATCAGCCCGAAACCGGCCTGGCGGATGTCGTTCAGAGCCTCCCAGTCGACCCCGCGAGAGGCTTCCTCCCAGGGCGCGTCGGGACCGTCGCCGGCCACGGCACGGCCCGCTTCGGTGAGCGCGAAGAGCTTCTTGCCGCCCTCCGTCTCACTGACGATCAGCCCCTCGTCCTCCAGCAGCTGCAGGGTCGGGTAGACCGAGCCGGGGCTCGGCTTCCACGCACCGCCGCTGCGTTCGGCGATCTCCTGGATCATCTCGTAGCCGTGCATCGGCCGGTCCTTCAGAAGGGCCAGGATCGATGCCCGTACATCACCGCGCCGCGCCCTGCCCCTGGGGCCGCCGCGTCCCCGGGGCCCCCAGGGGCCCGGTCCGCCGAAGCCCGGTCCGCCGAAACCGGGACCGCCCGGCCCGAAGGGACCGAACGCCGCACGCCGCCCGTCGAAACCGCCACGGTCACCCCGGTCGCGCCGGTGGGGACCCTCGGGCCGGTGCCCGTACTCGTATCCATGGGTGTGCATGGTCACCACTCCGTTCCATCGCTACTCGGTCGCGCAGTCGTTGATCTGTCGCGATGCGTCAACGATATATCGGGAACCTGTCGATGACAACCCCCGCCGACAGGTGTCCTCCGGCCCGGCCGCACGGGAAACTGATGCCGGCGCGGCGCGATTGGCCTTGGCGGCCACCGCCGCGGCCCCGCTAACGTCCCGGTATGCGGATTCGAATCGTCGACGCCTTCACCGACCGCCCGTTCGCCGGAAACCCGGCGGGAGTGCTGCTCCTGGACGGCTTCCCGGCGGACTCCTGGCTCCAGGACGTCGCCCGGGAGGTCAACCACGCCGAGACCGCGTTCGCCCACCGGCTGCCCGAGGGCGGCGAGGCGGACTGGGCGCTGCGCTGGTTCACCCCGGTCGAGGAGGTCAGGATGTGCGGTCACGCCACGCTGGCCACGGCCCACGTCCTGCTGGCCACCGGCGCCCACCGCGGCCCGGTGCGGTTCGCCACCCTCAGCGGGGTACTCGGCGCCGTGCCGGGTGAGGACGGCTCGATCACCCTGGACTTCCCCACCGCCCGGCTGACCCCGGCGGAGGTCCCCGAGGGGGTCGCCGAGGCGCTCGGCGCCAAGCCGGTCGCGGCCTTCGACACCGGCCCCGACCTGGGCGACCTCCTGCTCGAACTCGCGGACGAGGCGGCCGTGCTCGCGCTCGCCCCGGACCACGGGGCACTCGGCTCCTACTCCTCGCGCGGCATCATCGCCACCGCCCTCGCCACGGACCCGGAGCACGGCCACGACTTCGTCTCGCGCTGCTTCTTCCCCAACATCGGCATCGACGAGGACCCGGTCACCGGAAGCGCGCACACCGCGCTCGCCCCGTACTGGTCCGGGCGGCTCGGCCGCCCCGACCTCACCGGCCGCCAGGCGTCCGCGCGCGGCGGACTGGTGCGCACGGGTCTGCGGGGTGAGCGCACCCTGCTGACCGGCCGTGCGGTCACCGTCATCGACGGCGAGCTGCTCACGCCGTAGGCAGCCAGCCCACCTTGCCCGCGAGCAGGGCGTATCCCACGAACGCCCCTATGTCGAGCAGGGAGTGCGCCACCACCAGCGGGCCGACCCGCCCCCAGCGCCGGTACAGGTAGACGAACACCACACCCATCACCATGTTGCCGAGGAAGCCGCCGACACCCTGATAAAGGTGGTACGAGCCGCGCAGCACCGCGCTGGCCACCAGCGCGGTGCCCGGCGTCCATCCCGCCTGGCCCAGCCTGCGCAGCAGATAGCCGACCACGATGACCTCTTCGAGGATCGCGTTCTGCATCGCCGACATGATCAGCACCGGGTACTTCCACCAGACGGAGGGCAGGGCCTCGGGAACCACCGTGAGGTTGAAACCGAGGCCGCGGGCGGCGAGGTAGAAGGCGATCCCGGTGCTGCCGATCACGGCCGCGATCGCGGCGCCGCGGCCGAGGTCGGGCCAGGGCCGGGTGCGGTCGAAGCCGAGGGTGCGCAGACTGCACCCCTCGCGCAGCAGGAAGTGCGCGACGAGCGCGACCGGGATCAGTGCCGTGGCGATCCCGAACAGCTGCCACGCCAGGTCCAGCCAGGGGCGGCCCGGCGCCGCCGAGGCGTTGAGCGTGGCCGCCTGGTCCTTCAGCCCGCCCGGTTTCGTGACCGACCCGACAAAACTGATCAGGGCCGACACTCCGCTGGCCCCCAGGGAGAGCCCCAGGACGAGAAGTGTCTCGTCACGGAAGATCCGCCGCGAGGGCCGCTCCTGCGGAAAGGAACCCGCCACCGGCCCCGGCTCCACCTGCACACCTGCCTCCAGTTGAGTGACCCCCACCGCACCCCGTCTTCGCCCCGCGGGGGTTGCGGAGACAGTAACGGAGATCATGCGCGAGGGCGGAGGCGGGCAGCGGAGACGGACGGCAGACGGCAGACGGTGGGATCAGCCGAGCGGCACCGGTTCCGGCAGGCCCACCGGCCAGGTGTGCACCGGTTCCCCGAGACGCATCAGTTCGCTGTAGCGGCGTGTGGTGGCGGCCAGGGCCGAGGGGCGGTCCAGCCCCTGCTCCAGGGCACGGTGGAAGGTCGCGGACTGCCAGGAGGCTCCGTTGAAGCGACGGCGGCAGCGCTCCTCGATCACCCCCAGATACAGGTCCCGGTCGGCCCGCTCGACACCCCAGGCGTCCAGACCGGCCTCGGCCAGCGGCAGCAGTTCGTCGCGTACCAGCGTCACGGCGTCCACCTCGGCCGTACCGCCGTAGCGGCCGCGCCGCGGCCACTGCAAGCGGGCGTCGATGCCGTACCGGCACGCCGCGTCGAAGTTGGCAGCGGCCGACTCGAAGGGCAGCCGCGTCCACACCGGTCGGGACTCCTCGGCGAGGGCCCGGACCAGGCCGTAGTAGAAGGCCGCGTTGGCGACCACGTCGGTGACGGTGGGTCCGGCCGGCAGGACCCGGTTCTCGACACGCAGATGCGGTACACCGTCGGCGATGCCGTACACGGGACGGTTCCAGCGGTAGATCGTGCCGTTGTGCAGGACGAGTTCGCCGAGCCTGGGGACGCCGCCCGCCTCCAGCACCTTCAGCGGGTCCTCGTCGTCGCAGATCGGCAGCAGGGCCGGGAAGTAGCGCAGATTCTCCTCGAACAGCTCGTGCGCGGAGGAGATCCACCGCTCGCCGAACCAGGTGCGCGGGCGCACGCCCTGGGCCTGGAGCTCGGGCGGGCGGGTGTCCGTGGACTGCTGGAACAGCGGCGGACGGGACTCGCGCCACAGCTCACGGCCGAACAGGAACGGCGAGTTGGCGCCGACGGCGATCTGCGCGGCGCTCGCCGCCTGCGCCGCGTTCCACACATCGGGGAAGCGCGCCGGGGTCACCTGGAGGTGGAGCTGCACGGAGGTGCAGGCGGCCTCGGGGGCGATGGACTTCGAGGTGCAGCTGAGCCGCTCCACCCCGTCGATGTCGAGCGTGAAGTCCTCTCCGCGCGCCGCCACGATCTGGTCGTTGAGAAGGGTGTAGCGGTCCACGGCGGAGAGGTTCGACGAGACGAGGTCGTCCCGGTCGAGCGTGGGCAGAATGCCGATCATCACGATTCCGGCGTCCACCTCCGCGGCTTTCCGGTGCGCATATGCCAGGGAAGTACGGAGTTCTTCGGCGAGCCGGTCGAATACCCTGCCACCCAATCGATGGGGGGCTATGTTTACTTCAAGATTGAACATGGCGAGTTCTGTTTGGAAATCGCGGCTGGCGATTCGCTCGAGAACTTGCGCATTCAGCATCTTCGGCATGCCGTCGGAGCCTGCGAGGTTGAGTTCGATCTCCAGGCCCATGAGGTTCTTGGGGCGGTCGAACCGCTGCTGCTCCAGCAGCCGCTCCAGTCCCGTCAGGCACCGCCGCAGCTTGGCGCGGTAGCGCTGGCGGTCGGACAGATCGAACTGCCCCGCAACGACCTTCTCCCCCATCGAAGCTTCCCTCCTCGGATGGGCGGGCCGACGCTACGGCCTCTCGTGTCCCGGGTCAGGTGTCATGATGCCCCGCTGGGCCGATGCATAACGTCCCCGCTCGGGCCCGCACACCGCTACTCTGGTCGGTGTGGCCCGCGGCACATTCACACGGCATGGGGCGCAGGCGGTTTCGGATACCTCTGGGAACTCGTGAAAAACACCGACGAGAACGGGCCGACCGCGGCGGCGACGTAAACCGAGGTCAGCACGGCGGGGCGGGTACGGAATCGGGATGAATACCCGCGATTGAGCGACCGAATGGATCCTTGTTCTTCACATGGAAAACAGCTAGCCGAAACACTGCCTGAGCGACGCTCATATAAACTTGCCGAACAAGGCAGAAGGTTGGCACCCAAGGTCCTGGACCTGCCGTCGAGCGACGCGCGGCAGGTCTGTCGCATACCCCTGTTCATGTCCTCCGCCCCACCGGCCCCGGCCACCCCTGCCGACCCCATGAGCTGACAGCGCCGTCCGCCCCCGCCCTCGCGCCACCGCGCCTGTCTCCTGAGAGGCGACCACCATGCCGCTGCATGTCCCTCCGGCTCCCGCGCCCGCCCTGCGCACCGTCCTCACGGCCCTCGGTTCCCCCACCGCCGTCCATGAGGCCCGTACCCCCGCCCTGCGCACCGCGCAGGACACCGCAAGCCCCGAACTCCCGCTGCCGGTCCATGTACTGGACCAGATCACCCCGGCGGGAGTGTCCGCCACCCGGCTGGCCGGGTGGCGTTTCCTGATCCGCTCCGGCGACCGCGCGGTGGCCGCGGCGGAGACCCGGCTGACCCCCGACGGATGGGCCTTCTCCCACTTCTTCGAGGGCCCCTACATCGCCTCCACCGAGCGCGCGCTGAGCCAGGCCGAAGCCCTGCCGCAGTCCTACCAGGCACGCCTGCTGTCGGTGCCCGGCCTCTACATGCTCACGCTGTGGCTGCACGGCGACTGCACCGCCGACGGCGCCGAGGGCCATCCCGCCGCCACCGACCTCCTCGTCCCGCTGGCCCCGGCCCCGCCCGGCATCGCGGCCCATCGTCCCCTCCGGGTCGCCGAGTTGCTTCCCGTCCTCACCCTGCGGGTGACCCCTGCACCACTGCTCGGTTCACCGGCCTGACGCACCTCCTTCCCCGTGCCCCGTCGCCTCCCGGCCACGGGGCACGGGGGCTTCCCCGGACGGGCTTCGCTCGTACGTGCACTTGACCGCTCTTCCGAGTCCCGACGACGGGTGTGCCCATGGGCCCTGGCTCCATCCGGCCACGGTGAACCACCCGAAGGGACAGCATGGTTGCGATGAACCGACCGCACGGGTGACGCGTCCTCAACCTGTGAGAAGCGGTGCCGCGAAATACCTGCGGAATACCGCCGGGAGGGCAACACTGGACTGCGACCGGTTTATCGCAACGGGGGGACTGAGATGACCACGACAGAGCGAGAGATCCCACCCATGTGCCAGCACCAGCCACCGTGTCCGACCGCCGCTTCCGCAGACCGGGAGAGCGCCCGCCTCATGGCGCATCACCCGGAGCAGGGCTGGAGCCTGCTCTGCAACGGCGTCGTGCTGTTCGAGGACACCGGTGAGCTCCTGCCCGACGGTCAGATCATCGCCCCGCATCGCCTGCTGGATGCGGGACAGGTGATGACGGCCGCCTGAGCACCACTCCGGGTGACGCACGCGATCGCCCGGTGACCCATCTGGGGCCGGACCGCGCCCGGTGCGCGAACCGGCCCCGACCCGTGTCCCGGGGCGGCTACTGCCGGTAGCCGGACGGGAACACGCTCACCCGGCGCGGGATCCCGGATCCTTTCCCTCGTATGCGAACCAGTCGAACTCCGCGTCGCCTTCGGTGACATACATGCCGATCACACGGCCGGTGAAGCCGCCGGCCACCTGGGTGGACAGATACCTTCCGTCGAGTTCGGCCAGCGGCTTGCTCCCGCCGGGGCCCTCGATCGAGAAGGCGAGGGTGTCGGGCCCGCCCGCCCTGATGCCGGGTGCCTGCTGCCCGGCGGCCGTGACGGTGGGCGGAACCACTCCGGTGGTGCGGATGTCGATGGCGAGGGTGACGGGGCCGGGCGGCAGGCGCTGCTCGGCGACGCGCTGCCGTACCGGCCCGATCCGGGCCACGACGCTCACCGTGCCCCCGCCGGCCTCCAGGTCGTAGTGATGGGCCTCGTCGACGCGGACGGACAGTCCCGCGCGGCCCGCGCCGGGTTCCAGCAGGGCCGTCACCCGGCAGTCGGCATGCTGCTGCCGGCGCCCCACGAAGGTGTGGCCGGGGCTGTCGAGGCTTTCCCCGGTCGCCCGCAGGGTCAGCCGGCCCGGCCGCTCCGTCAGCGACCAGGAGCCCTCCGGCCGGGAACGCGGCGAGATCCACTGCGGCGCGAGGACGGCCGCGTCGAAGTCGTCCCGCACCGGTTCGGGCCCGAAAGGATGCCAGGCGGCCGGAGCCGGATGCCGCAGTTCCACAGGGCCCGCCACCGGCCAGCCGTCCACCCACTCCACCGGGACCAGGAACGTCTCCCGGCCCAGGACGTGGTACTCGGGGAAGTAACCTCCCGGCCGGGTCGCCAGCAGTACCGTCCACCAGCTGCCGTCGGCCGCCTGGACGAGGTCGGCGTGACCGGTGCACTGGACGGGCCGGGCGGTGCCGCTGTGGCTGAGGACGGGGTTGGCCGGAGCCGGTTCGTAGGGCCCGCGCGGGGAACGGGCCCGGGCGACCGAGACACTGTGCCCGAGTGCCGTCCCGCCCTCGGCCACCACCAGGTACCACCACGCGCCGATCCGGTAGAGGTGCGGCGCCTCCGGGTCCCGCAGTCCACTGCCCGACCACACGGGTATCGGTCCTTCCAGCACCTTCCCGGTCCCGGGATCGATACGGGCGAGACCGACCCCGGCCATGGCACACCAGCAGCTGCCGTCCTCGTCCCATGCGAGGTCGGGATCGATACCGGGCAGGTCGAGCAGCACCGGGTCCGACCAGGGGCCTTCGGGACGCTCGGCCGTGACCAGGAGGGTGCCCCTGCCTCCCACGTCCGTCGTGATCACGTAGAAGCGGCCGTCGTGGTGACGGATCGTGGGTGCGTAGATCCCGCCGGAGGCCGGGATGCCGTCCGCGATCTCCAGCTGTCCGGGCCGGTCGAGCACATTGCCGATCTGCCGCCAGTGCACCAGGTCGCGGCTGTGGAAAAGGGGCACGCCGGGGAAGTACTCGAAGCTCGAACAGACCAGGTAGTAGTCCTCCCCGACCCGGCACACGCTGGGGTCGGGATGGAAGCCCGGGATCACCGGGTTGTCGTAGGTCCGCATGCGCAACCACCCCTCCGCGCCGAAAGTTTCGCCGCCTCTGCCGAATATGTCGGTCCTGGCGACCATTACGGATCAGACCCCCCGCACCCGTCAAGATCGCGCGCACCGGTCACCGGCACCGCCCTTCCTCTCCGCACGTCGGCCCCGCCCGTCCGTGGCCGCACTCAGGTCACCGGAGAACGCCTGAGGAACCGCCGCCGCGGGTGCCGCGTCACCACCCGGCCGAAGCTCAGACGGCCGGATATCCGTACCCGGAGGTCCGTCGGCACCCCGGGGCCGGCCAACGCCTTCGACCTGACCTCGGCGTAGCCCAGCTCCAGTCCGTCGGTGTCCACGACGACCCCCGGCCGGGTGAGCAGGGTCAGCGTGCCGCCGCGCATGTCCAGGTCCACGAGCAGGGTGTCGTGAGTGATCACCGCCCGGGTGAAGTCGAGCGTCACATCACCCCACTCCGAATCGACCTCCAGCCGCCGCGGCACCACCCAGCCCTCACCGCGCACGACCGAGGCACCCTGCTGGCGGATACGGACGACGCCCTCGGCCTCCACCACCCCCTCGGCCGCCGGCAGGTCGGCGGTGAGCAGGGCCAGCTCCCCGAGGGTGCGGGCGGTCAGGGCCGCCCCGACGCGCTCGTCCAGCTCCTCCGCGGTCAGCCGCCCGTCGCCCGCGGCGGCACCCAGCACCTCCACCACACGGTCCCGGTCCTCGTACGACGCCCTCAGTACCGCGCCCCCGGCCGCACCGGACAGGTCACCCGACATGTCGTCACCCCCGAATCGCTCCATGCACTAAAGCTATATCGCGATACCCTCTGGGACCAGTCACTCGTTCGGGTTGGCTGCTTCTGCGCTTATGGTGACCGGCATGCACTCCTACACGATCGGTCAGGCGGCACGGCTGCTCGGCGTGAGCCCCGACACCGCACGCCGCTGGGCGGACGCGGGCCGGGTCGAGACCCACCGTGACGAGGCCGGACGGCGGCTGATCGACGGACGGGACCTCGCCGCCTTCTCGGTGGAGCTGGCCAGGTCGGGGACCGGTGAGGAGGAGACCCCGCACACCTCGGTCCGCAACGCCTTCCCGGGGATCGTCACCGCGATCAAGCTGGGCGACGTCGCCGCACAGGTCGACATCCAGGCGGGCCCGCACCGTCTCGTGTCCCTGCTGACCCGGGAAGCCGTCGAGGAACTGGGCCTGGAGGTGGGCATGGAGGCCACGGCCAGGGTCAAGTCGACCAACGTCCACATCGACCGGGTCTGAGACCCGGCGGCGCGCCACCGGGACCGCCCGCGATCACCCGGGACCGCCGTGGAGCGGCACTTCCTCACGCTCCGGCGCCGTATCCACCGTCGACCCGTATCACGTTGACGCCGCTGACGTAGCGCGCTCCGCAGCGGTCCTGCGGCAGCACCAGCTGGGGTCCGGCCTCGTCGAGCGGGGTGTCGTCCATGCCGACCGCGAGCAGCACCGGGGCATGGGCGAAGTCGGGGTCGATCTCGGCCCAGGACAGCAGGGCGCGGTGGCCGTCGGTCCCCGTGACGGCGATCAGGAAGCGCGCCCGCTCCTTGCGCCGGGCGGGATCGAAGCCGGGCCCGGCGTCGCACAGCACGTCGTGCAGCAGGGGCCCGGCGAAGCCGTGGTGCTGCACCCCGCTGGTCAGGCAGTCGAACGTGACCTTCACGCGGTGCTGGGGCCAGGCGAGAAGGTCGGACACCGCCAGCCGGACCGGCCGGGCGATGTCCCCGGTAAGGGCGAACTCGACGAGCGCCACGTGCCACCACCTCCCGGCTCTCCCTACCCGGCCGCACCCCGCAGCCAAACGCATATGCGACCCTCTGAGCCCAAGATCCATGCTGTTGCGACGATCAACCGGGATATCGGCTCGCAATTGCGGGCAGTATTATCGCCGCACGGCCCCGTCTCGGCCGTGGATGGGCGTGACCGCCTTCACCTGGAGACACAGAGGAGTACATCCGTGATCACCCGTTCCGCGCGCCGCACCCGCCGCACCCTTCAGGCGACCGGCGCCGGCGCCGCAGCGCTCCTCGCCCTGGCCGCCTGCTCCTCCTCGGACTCGGCCTCCTCGGACTCGGCCGCCGGGTCCGGCTCCTCCTCGCCCGCCGCCCCGCAGCTGTCCGGGACGGTGACCGTCTTCGCCGCCGCCTCCCTCAAGGAGAGCTTCACCACGCTCGGCAAGGACTTCGAGAAGGCCCACCCCGGCACCAAGGTCACCTTCAGCTTCGGCGGCAGCGACACCCTCGCCGCGAGCATCACCGGCGGCGCCCCGGCCGATGTCTTCGCCGCCGCCAGCCCGAAGACCATGGCGATCGTGACGGACAAGAAGGACACGGCCGCGGCACCCGTCACCTTCGTCCGCAACCAGCTCGAGATCGCCACGCTGCCGGGCAACCCGGACAAGGTCGCCTCCCTGAAGGACCTCACCAGGTCGGGGCTCAAGGTCGTCCTGTGCGACAAGACGGTGCCGTGCGGCGCGGCCGCCCAGAAGGCTCTGCAGGCCAGCAGCCTCAAGCTGACCCCGGTGTCGTACGAGCAGGACGTCAAGAGCGCCCTGACCAAGGTCGAGCTGAAGGAGGCCGATGCGGCGGTCGTCTACAAGACCGATGTGAAGGCCGCGGGTGACAAGGTGGAGGGCGTGGAGTTCCCCGAGTCGGCCCAGGCCGTCAACGACTACCCCATCGCCCTGCTCAAGGACGCCCCCAATGCCGCCGCGGCCAAGGCGTTCATCGCGCTCGTCCGGTCCGCCGAGGGCCGGCGGGTGCTCACCGACGCCGGGTTCCTCAAGCCGTGACCCAGGCCGACACGGCCGGCGTCGCGGCCGACACCCTGGAGGGCGGGCCGCGGCGCCGACGTGTCCTGCCGGGTGGCCGCGGGGTGCCGGTGCCCCTGCTGCTTCCGGCGCTGGCGGGTCTCGCCTTCCTGCTGCTGCCCCTGATCGCGCTGCTCGTACGCGCCCCGTGGAGCACCCTTCCCGGCCAGCTGAGCAGCACCGAGGTGTGGCAGGCCCTGCGGCTGTCCCTGGTCAGCGCCACCGCGGCGACCGCGGTGAGCCTGGTACTGGGTGTACCGCTGGCCTGGCTGCTGGCCCGGGTCGACTTCCCGGGTCGCGGTCTCGTCCGGGCCCTGGTGACGCTGCCGCTCGTGCTCCCGCCGGTGGTGGGCGGTGTGGCGCTGCTGATGGCCCTCGGCCGCAACGGTGTCGTCGGCCGGTGGCTGGACACCTGGTTCGGGATCACGCTGCCGTTCACCACGGCGGGCGTGGTGGTCGCGGAGGCGTTCGTGGCGATGCCGTTCCTCGTCATCAGTGTCGAGGGCACCCTGCGTGCCGCCGACCCGCGCTACGAGGAGGCGGCCACGACGCTGGGCGCCTCCCGGTTCACCGCGTTCCGCCGCGTCACCCTGCCGCTGATCGCGCCCGGCGTCGCGGCGGGCGCGGTGCTCGCCTGGGCACGGGCACTGGGCGAGTTCGGCGCGACGATCACCTTCGCCGGGAACTTCCCGGGCCGCACGCAGACGATGCCGCTGGCGGTCTATCTGGCGCTGCAGAGCGATCCGGCCGCCGCCATCTCGCTCAGCCTGGTTCTGCTGGCCGTGTCGATCGCGGTGCTGGCGGGGCTGCGGGACCGCTGGATCACGGCGTCATGACAGAGAGCCGCACCCGCCGCGCCGCGACGGGCGACACCGCGCGCACGGCCGCAGAACCGGCGCACGACGGCACCCCACCCTCCACGGCACCCGGTGTCCGGACACGAGCGGTGCCGCGCCCGCCGCGCCGGACACCCCGACGATGCTGGACGATACCCCTATGACCGACACGGCCGACCTCCACGGCACCACGGCCGCCGGGACGGCCCCGGACACCGGTGCGGACGGTGCGGGGCGCGGCGCGGGCCTCGACGCCCGTCTCGTCGTCGACCGCGGTTCCTTCCGTCTCGACGTGGCGCTGACCGCCGCTCCCGGCGACGTCGTGGCCCTGCTCGGCCCGAACGGCGCGGGCAAGACCACCGCGCTGCGCGCCCTGGCCGGACTCGTCCCGCTCACCGGAGGCCACCTCCGCCTGGACGGCGCCCCGCTGGACCGCACCCCACCGGAGTCCCGCCCGGTCGGCGTGGTCTTCCAGGACTACCTGCTCTTCCCGCACCTCACCGCCCTCGACAACGTCGCGTTCGGCCCCCGCTGCCACGGCGCGACCAGGGCCGAGGCCCGCGCCCTGGCCGCCGAGTGGCTGGAGCACATGGGCCTCGGCGACCACGCGGCCGCCAAACCGCGCCGGCTGTCCGGCGGCCAGGCGCAGCGGGTCGCCCTGGCCCGGGCCCTGGCCGTGCGGCCCCGGCTGCTGCTCCTGGACGAGCCCCTCGCCGCCCTCGACGCCCGGACCCGCCTGGAGGTCCGCTCACGGCTGCGGCGGCACCTCGCCGAGTTCGAGGCCGTGGCCGTGCTGGTCACGCACGATCCGCTGGACGCCATGGTGCTGGCCGACCGGCTGGTCGTGGTCGAGGACGGCCGGGTGGTGCAGGAGGGCACCCCCACCCATATCGCGCGGCACCCCCGTACGGACTACATCGCCCAGCTGGTCGGCCTGAACCTGTACCGGGGCCGGGCCGAGGGCGGTCACACCGTCCGGCTCGACACGGGTCCGGCGATCACCACCACCGAGGAACTCTCCGGCGAGGTCTTCGTGGCGTTCCCGCCGGGCGCGGTCACCCTCTACCGGGAGCGGCCCTCCGGCTCCAGCGCCCGCAATCTGTGGCGCTGCGAGGTCACGGGTCTGGAGACCCACGGCGACCAGATCCGCGCGGACCTGTCCGGTGAACTCCCGCTCGCCGCGGACCTCACCACCGTCGCCGCGGCCGAGCTCGACCTCCAGCCGGGCGCCGCGCTCTGGGCGACGGTCAAGGCGACTCAGACCCACGCATACCCGGCGTGACGCCCTCTCCGGGCTACGGTGAGCACTCCTCCCCCACGGACCCACCACCCTGCGAGGCACCTGCCATGAGCCTGAGCATCCGCAACCAGCTCCCCGGCACCGTCACTTCGGTCACCCCCGGCGAGGCCATGGCCACGGTCGGCGTCCGTCTGGACGGCGGCCGGATCCTGACCGCGGCGATCACCCTGGAGGCGGCCGAGGAGCTCGGACTCGGTGCCGGCTCCGCCGTACGCGCCCTCGTGAAGTCCACGGAGGTGTCCCTCGCGACCGCGCCGGTCCAGGGCGTGTCGATCCGCAACCAGCTGCGCGGCACGGTCACCGCCGTCACCACGGGCGCCGCCATGGCCGCTGTCAAGGTGGACGTCGGCGGCGCCGAACTCACCGCCGCGATCACCAAGGACGCCGTCGGCGACCTCGGTCTCGCGGCGGGGGTGCCGGTAGTGGTCCTGATCAAGTCGACCGAGGTGGCTCTGGCGACGGTGTGACGCGGCACGGGCGGGACCGGGGCGCTGAGCTCCGCCGCCTCGACACCGACGCCGGAACCACGCGCCCGCACCCCGCTGCCGAGGCACCGCGGCTCAGCGCCCCGGCCCAGAACCGGGCCGGGGCGGCCTGCTGGGCTCTGGCCGGCTCAGTCCTCGTACGCGTCCGGCGGCGGACACGCGCAGACCAGGTTCCGGTCGCCGAACGCCTGGTCTATCCGGCGTACCGGCGGCCAGTACTTGTCGGCGGCCAAGACACCGGCCGGGAAGACGGCCTCCTCGCGGCTGTAGGCGTGCTCCCACTCGCCGCTCAGGGCGGCCGCGGTGTGCGGCGCGCCGCGCAGCGGGTTGTCGTCGGCGGGCCAGGCGCCGGAACCGGTCCTCTCGATCTCCGCGCGGATGGCGATCATCGCCTCGCAGAACCGGTCGAGCTCGCCCAGGTCCTCGGACTCGGTCGGCTCGATCATCAGGGTGCCGGCCACCGGGAACGACATCGTCGGCGCGTGGAAGCCGTAGTCGATCAGCCGCTTGGCCACGTCGTCCA
Organism: Streptomyces sp. NPDC047000; assembly: GCF_040644295.1. NCBI lineage: Bacteria > Bacillati > Actinomycetota > Actinomycetes > Kitasatosporales > Streptomycetaceae > Streptomyces > Streptomyces sp. NPDC047000. Next base: position 14,055 of record NZ_JBEYWE010000008.1, on the reverse strand, counting down.
CGGTCACGCCGGTCGCCTTGGTCAGCGGCCGCAGATCGATGATGCACTCATGGGCGACCAGGCCGCCGGGGCCGGTGTAGAGCACGGGGTAGTGGGGTTCGAGGCGCCTGGCGATGTAGTTGGCGGACAGGACGGCCGTCTGTGTGGCGCGCCGGAGTCCCTCCCCGCCCATGAGGCGGATGTAGGCCCAGGAGATCGGCAGGATACCGGCCGAGCCCCAGGGGGCGGCCGAGACCGGTCCGACGCCCGTCTCCGGGCCCGCCGCGGGCTGCATCGGGTGGTTGGGCAGGTACGGCGCCAGGTGCGCGCGGACCCCGACCGGGCCGACGCCGGGACCGCCGCCGCCGTGCGGGATGCAGAACGTCTTGTGGAGGTTCAGGTGGGAGACGTCGCCGCCGAAGTGGCCGGGCCTGGCCAGGCCCACCAGGGCGTTGAGATTGGCACCGTCCACGTACACCTGGCCGCCCGCCTCGTGGACCCGGGCGCAGATGTCGGCGACGTGTTCCTCGAACACACCGTGCGTGGACGGGTACGTGATCATGAGCACGGCGAGTTCGTCACGGTGCTGCGTAATCTTGGCGCGCAGGTCCGCGACGTCGATCTCACCGTCCTCGGCCGTCCGCACCACGACGACCTTCATGCCCGCCATCACGGCGCTCGCGGCGTTGGTGCCGTGCGCGGAGGACGGGATGAGGCAGACGGTGCGGCGTTCCTCCCCGTTGGCGCGGTGATAGCCGCGCACCGCGAGCAGACCGGCGAGCTCGCCCTGCGAACCGGCGTTGGGCTGCAGGGACACCTTGTCGTAGCCCGTGACCTCGGCGAGGCGCTCCTCCAGCTCACGGATGAGGGTGAGATAGCCCTGCGCCTGTTCGGCGGGCGCGAACGGGTGCAGTCCGCCGAACTCGGGCCAGGTGACCGGCTCCATCTCGGTGGTCGCGTTGAGCTTCATGGTGCAGGAACCCAGCGGGATCATGCCGCGGTCGAGCGCGTAGTCACGGTCGGCGAGGCGGCGCAGATAGCGCAGCATCGCGGTCTCGGAGCGGTACCGGTGGAAGACGGGGTGGGTGAGGAAATCGCCGGTGCGCAGCAGTTCCCGCGGCAGTGTGTCCTCGGCCGTCGTGTCCAGGGCCTCGAGGTCGCCCGTGACGCCGAAGGCGCCCCATACGGCATCCAGCCGGGCACGGGTGGTGGTCTCGTCACAGGCGAAGGAGACGTGGTCCGCGTCGACGAGGTACAGGTTGACCCCGCGCTCCCGGGCGGCGGCGACGATCTCGGCGGCGCGGCCCTCGGCCCGGGCGGTGAGGGTGTCGAAGTAGGCGCCGTGGACGATCTCGACCCCGGCCGCCTCGAGACCGGCCGCCAGGAGCGTGGCGTAGCGGTGGGTGCGCCGGGCGATGCCCCTCAGGCCTTCGGGACCGTGGTAGACGGCATACATGCCGGCCATCACGGCGAGCAGCACCTGGGCGGTGCAGATGTTGCTGGTCGCCTTCTCTCGGCGGATGTGCTGCTCACGGGTCTGGAGGGCGAGCCGGTAGGCCTGGTGGCCGTCGGCGTCCACGGACACGCCGACCAGGCGGCCGGGGAGGCTGCGTGCGTAACTCTCGCGTACCGCCATGTAACCGGCGTGCGGGCCGCCGAATCCCATCGGCACGCCGAAGCGCTGCGTGGTGCCGACGGCGATGTCCGCACCGAGCTCACCGGGCGGCTTCAGCAGCGTGAGGGCCAGCAGATCAGCGGCGACGGTCACCACGGCGCCCAGCTCGTGCGCCTGTTCGATGACAGGCCGGATGTCGCGTACGGCGCCGGAGGCGCCGGGGTACTGGATCAGCACGCCGTTGATCTCGCGTCCGGCGAGGCCGGCCGGGATGCCGTCGGCGAGGCCGGCGACGACCACTTCGACGCCGGTCGGCTCGGCGCGGGTCCGGATGACGGCGATGGTCTGCGGGAGGGCGTCCGCGTCGACCAGGAAGAGCCCCTTCTTGTTCTTGCCCATACGGCGCGACAGAGCCATGGCCTCGGCGGCGGCGGTGCCCTCGTCGAGCAGGGAGGCGCCGGAGGTCGGCAGGCCGGTGAGGTCGGCGACCATGGTCTGGAAGTTCAGCAGCGCCTCCAGACGGCCCTGCGATATCTCCGGCTGGTAGGGCGTGTACGCCGTGTACCAGGCGGGGTTCTCCATGACGTTGCGCAGGATCACCGGCGGGGTGAAGGTGCCGTGGTAGCCGAGGCCGATCATGGAGTCGAGGACCTGGTTGCGGTCGGCCAGGGAGCGCAGTTCGGCGAGCACCTCGGCCTCGGTGCGGGCGGCCGGCAGGTCCAGCACGGCGGTGCTCTTGATCACGTCGGGTACGGCCGCGGCGGTGAGTTCGTCCAGAGAGCCGTAGCCGACCTGCGCGAGCATCTTGGCCTGCGCCCCGGAGTCGGGACCGATGTGGCGCTGTTCGAAGGGGATGCCCTGTTCGAGCTCGGAGAGCGGGATGCGGTGGGCGGTCATTGCGGAGGCCTCCTGGTCTGACGCGACCTTCGAGGGGGTACCACGGCGCGGATCCCCCGGACGGCCTCCCCCTCTGTCATCTCAACCTGAGAGCTTCACCGGGCCGCTCGAGCGCTCCCGGTTTTCACCGTCGGTGAGAGCGGGGGCCCGTCGGCACCCGCCCTGCTTTCCAGAGTGACCTCGTCCGCGCGGTACGTGGGCCTGAGAGATTCCGGGGAGGATTTGCTCCTTCGGCGCCCCCGACGCTTCCGGAGGACTCTCCCGCACGGGGTCAGCAGCCGCTGCCAGCGTACCAGCGGGCCTCACGGACGGTCTCTCGGCGGTCCTCCGACTGGCCGCCGCCCCCGATGTGCTCTTTTGTGGTGATGTAGTGACCGCGTACGAGGTGCGACCACGTGGAGGGACGGGACCGTGCGAACCGACATCGATCCGCGCAGCCTGATCGGCCGCAGAGCGTTCGACAGCAGCGGCACCAAGATCGGTACCGTCGACGAGGTGTACCTCGACGACGCGACCGGCGTACCGGAGTGGGCCGCCATACGCACCGGTCTGTTCTCCCGCGACGCGTTCGTCCCTCTGGAGCCCAGTGAGCTGGTGGAGGGCACCCTCCGTGTCCCGTTCGACCGCGGTCTCATCAAGGACGCACCCGACTTCGGCGTCGGCCGCCACCTCTCCCCCGAACAGGAGCTCCAGCTCTATCACCACTACGGCCTCGACGTGGCCCCGGCTCCGCCCCTGCCCGACCGCGACTTCGGCCGGCTCGCGGGCACGGAGGACGCGTAGCGCCCGTCCGGGCCAGCTGTAGGAGCGCGCGCCCGTGGCCGGGCGCGCCGTGCCGGAACCGTCCTTCCGGTCCGTGCCGGGGCGTTCTCCGGGGCGTCTCCCGGAGGTCCGGGTGAAGGACCGGAGGCAGCGGGGCCCGCCGTCATGGCACTGCCCGGGCCACGAGGTCCGGGCCCGGACTCCGGGTCACCAGCGGGAGGGGATCCGCCGGCTCCAGGTCCGGGTCGTCGACGCGGAAGGTCCGCACCCGGCCGGGCGGCGAGTCCGGGGTCTCGAACCGGACGGTGACCCGTCCGATGCCGCTGCCCTGCACCCACCCGTGCCCGTACCCGCTGTGCCGTACGTCGTGCCCCGCGGGCCAGTGCCGCTCCTTCGGCGCGGGCGGCGGCTGCGACGCGGACGCTTCGTCGGACGGCTCCTGTCCGGTGTCCGTCTCCTCTCCGGCAGCCTGGGCGAAGAGGTCCTCCTGGGTGTAGTCGGCGAGTCCGCTGACACCCACCCCGAGGAGCCGTACTCCGCCCGTCGTGTCCACGGCGTCCAGCAGCCGCGCGGCGGCCTCCCGCACCACCGCCGGGTCGTCGGTGGGTCCGCGGAGCGTCTCGGAGCGGGTCAGCGTGGAGAAGTCGTAGCGCCGCACCTTCAGCACGATCGTGCGCCCCGACAGACCCGAGGCGCGCAGCCGCCGCACGCAGCGGTCCGCCAGCCGCCGGACCTCCGTGCCGACCCGGACACGGTCGTGGATGTCGATGTCGTACGTGTCCTCCACGGACACCGACTTGGTCTCCCGCTCGGCCACCACGGGCCGGTCGTCCCGCGCCAGCGCCATGGCGTACAGCGCGTGCCCGTGCGCCTTGCCGAGCAGCCGTACGAGCTCGTCCTCACCCGCCTCGGCGATCTCGTCGACCGTGGTGATCCCGGCCCGCCGCAGGTGGTCGCCGGTCGCCGGGCCGACCCCCGGCAGGGTCCGCACCGGCAGGGGGCCGAGCAGGGTGCGTTCGGTGCCCGGTTCGATCAGTACGAGGCCGTCCGGCTTGGCCCGCTCCGAGGCGATCTTGGCGAGCATCTTGGAGGCTGCGAGGCCGACCGACCCCGTGAGCCCCGTGGCCGCACGGATGTCGGCACGCAGCTTCGTCCCGGTACGGCGGGCGGACTCGGCGTCCCACGCCACTCCCCCGGCCTCGAGATCCACGAACGCCTCGTCCAGACTCAGCGGCTCCACCAGCGGTGAGAGGGCGTGCAGCAGTTCCATCACCTGGCCGCTGACGGCACGGTAGAAGCCGAAGCGCGGCACGAGACAAGCGGCGTTCGGGGCGAGCCGGCGGGCCTGCGCCATGGGCATCGCCGAGTGCACCCCGAAGACGCGGGCCTCGTACGAGGCGGTGGCGACCACACCGCGGGGCCCCAGCCCGCCCACGATGACGGCTTTCCCCCGCAGGCTCGGCTTGGACGCCTGCTCCGCCGAGGCGAAGAAGGCGTCCATGTCGAGATGCAGGATGGTGGGCGCGGCTCTCACATCTCCGATGCTGCCCTACGCCACTGACAACGTCCGCGCCGAGCCCGCACCGGCGTCACATGCTCCGTGCGGCAGGCCGCACAGGCACCCCTGCCGCGTCGCCGGGCGGGAAGGAAGTGGTCCCGGTGTCCCCATGGGCGCGCCTCAGACCGCCCGGTTGCGCCGCCGTGCCAGTTCGTCCGCCGGATTGGGCCCGATGAGGGTCTCACCCGTGTCGACACGCTCACCGTGCAACTGCGAGAGCGCGTTCTCCACATCCCGCCACACCACTCCGACGGCGATGCCGAAGACTCCCTGGCCACCCTGGAGCAGGGCGTGCACCTCGTCCGGCGAGGTGCACTCGTACACCGTGGCGCCGTCGCTCATCAGCGTCATCCGCTCCAGGTCGCGGAAACCGCATTCCCTGAGGTGCCGTACGGCCGTACGGATGTTCTGCAACGAGACGCCCGTGTCCAGAAAGCGCTTGACAACCTTCAGGACGACGACGTCCCGGAAGCTGTAGAGCCGCTGGGTGCCCGAGCCGTGGGCGGGCCGCACGCTCGGTTCGACGAGCCCGGTGCGCGCCCAGTAGTCCAGTTGCCGGTAGGTGATCCCGGCGGCGGCGCACGCCGTCGGGCCGCGGTAACCGATCTGCTCGGACGCCATGCTCGTCGTCGCTCCTCCGCCGTTCGGCACGGCTGCCGGTCGCTGCCGGGCATGACCTGCCGCGCCGCCCGGCTGGGCGTGTCCCGTGCCCGGACGGAGCCGTGAGCTCGGGGAAGGGTACGGAACGCTCCCCCCGTAACCGGCTCCGGGGACGCCCCCGGCCGTACCGCCGCCGCTGCTTCTCACGCCGACCTCCGTCCTCGACCTGCCTTCTCGACGGTAGGCAGTCACCAGGGGTGCGTCAACGATCGCCACACTCGGCACGCCGAGTGATAATCACCCTACGAGTGGTTTCCCGCACCCCGCCGCGGGGAAAGGCTAGCCGAATGTGTGCGCGGGCGGCCGCATGACGCTCTCGGTACCGCCGGCACCCGCGGCGAACCCTGAGGTGACCCAGCGTCTGCCGGGGCGGCACGGAGCGCAAGTCGGCCGGGGCCGGCAGCGGCTCACTGGTTGCTGGTGCCGAAGTCCTCGGGCGAGATCTGGTCCAGGAACTCGCGGAACTTCTCGACCTCGTCCTCCTGCTCGTCGGGGATCGCGATACCTGCGTCGTCGAGCACCGTGTCACTGCCGTAGATCGGCGTCCCGGTGCGCAGGGCGAGCGCTATGGCGTCCGAGGGACGGGCACTCACCTCCACCCCGCTCGCGAAGACCAGCTCGGCGTAGAAGACGCCCTCGCGCAGGTCGGTGATACGGACCTCGGTGAGCTCCTGGCCGACCGCCTCCAGCACGTCCTTGAACAGGTCATGGGTCAGCGGACGCGCGGGAGCCATGCCCTGCTGGGCGAAGGCGATGGCGGTCGCCTCCCCCGGACCGATCCAGATGGGGAGGTAGCGATCGCCTCCCACTTCGCGCAGGAGCACGATCGGTTGGTTGGAGGGCATCTCGACCCGGACACCTACGACATCGAGCTCGTTCACACAGCAACCCTAGGCCGTGCCCGGGACGTTTGGGTAGTCGGGCCGGGAACAGGTGGCCGATCCGGTCCCCTCCCGGGTGCGCCGCCCGTCACGGCAGCCGTACGCCCAGCGCGGTCTGCACCAGGGCGGCGTGCAGCTTCACCGTGAGCGAGGCGAGTTCCTTGGCGCGGGCCTCCGCATGGACCCTGGTCTGCGGATTGCGGTGGCGCCTGAGCGGGGCCACCACCTGGTCGACAAGGCCCGCCTCACGGTCGGCGGCGGCCTTCATCACCCGCAGATGCCGCGGCTCGATCCCGAACCGGCCCAGTTCGGCGACCAGCGAGGCGACGGTGGCCGCCTCGGCGTCGTAGGCCCCGTCCTCGAGCGGGGCGATGAGCCCGTACGACTCCCATTCCTTCAGCACCTGCTCGTCGATCTCGGCGGCGGCGAGCAGCGCGTCCCGTCCGATCCGCGCCGCCGTGGGCTCCTCGACGAACGGCGCGCCGGACTCTCCGTCCCGCTGCCGTCCCACGACCGGCAGCTGCACGGCCTCGCCGCGCTCCATGGCGTCCAAGTGCTCACGGATCACCCGCAGCGGCAGATAGTGGTCCCGCTGCATCCGCAGCACATGCCCGAGCCGTTCGACGTCCTGCGTGCTGAACTTGCGGTAGCCGGACGGTGTGCGACCCGGTTCGATGAGTCCTTCGGACTCCAGGAACCGGATCTTGGAAATGGTGACTTCGGGAAACTCGGCGCGCAGCGTGGCCAGCACCGCGCCGATGCTCATCAGCCCGCTGTCCGTGGCGGCGGTGCCGTGTCCGGCACCGCCGCTCGGTGTTCGCAGCATGGACCTTCCCTGGGGTTCTCCGGATGGCGTCCGGAGGAGGTCAGACGCCTTGCCGGCTCGCGTAGAAAACCAGCCGGTACTTGCCGATCTGAACTTCGTCGCCGTTGGCCAGGGGGACCTCGTCGATCCGCTCGCGGTTGACATAGGTGCCGTTGAGACTGCCCACGTCGGCCACCGAGAACGCGCCGTCCTGAGCGCGCCGGAACTCCACGTGCCGGCGGGAGACGGTCACGTCGTCCAGGAAGATGTCGCTCTGCGGGTGCCGGCCTGCCGTGGTCAGCTCACTGTCCAGGAGGAAGCGGCTGCCCGAGTTGGGGCCGCGGCGCACCACCAGCAGGGCCGAGCCGAACGGCAGTGCGTCGACGGCCGCCTGGGCCTCCGGCGACAGCGTCGGCATCTGGATCTGGCCGGTGGTCTCGGAGTCGTACGCCTCGATGCCGGAGATGGAGATCGTCGAGGTCGTCTCGGACGCACGCTCCGGCACCGCGCCGGGGCGCAGCGGGGCGCCGCAGTTGGAGCAGAAGCGGGCATGATCCGCATTGCGGTTGCCGCACCTCGTGCACACCAACGACATGGACGGATCCTCCTGCCCCGACGGGGCACTGGACGCATACGGGCCGGACGCGAACCCTCCACCCGTACTTGAGGTCGACGGTTGCCCGAAACCTATGCCGCCGGCCTGGGCAGGGTCAACAGACGACGCGCCCTGACCTCGGGAGATGTCTCCGCCCGCACCAGCCACCTGGTCGCGGAACAGCGGACGCTGACCTTCCGCCTCAGGCTGGGCACGATGACGGGCCGTAGCGTTGTCGCCGCCTTCTCGCGCGCTCTTGCCGAACAACTTCGCAAACAACTTCACGGGCGATTCCCCTTGACCGAAACAGACCCGCCCGTGGGGCAGGACGAACCCTGATTGCATACACCGGTCGACCCGGACACTCTTACAACGTCCATGTCCACCCGACAGTTTCCACCACGCGGCCCCTCTTCGGTGCGCCGACCCCGGGCAACCTCATGCCCCGCCGCGACGCGCCCCATGCACCCCCGGTTCACCGGGAGGACGACCGAGCGTAGTCAGGCTGCTTCGCAGCCCGCAAGGCATCCACGACGATCTTGCCCGACCTTTCGACGGTCACGGTGGCCTGCTCCTTCTCAAGAGTCTGCACCACGCCTCCGGGGATGTTGAGCGCCGGTTCCAGGTCCTGCGGCTTGCCGATGACCTTGAAACGATAGGGCGCGTCGATCTTGTTCCCGTCGACGTCGACACTCTTGCCGGAATCCGTCAGATAGGTGTTCGCGACGACGCGGACACCGTTCACCTGGATCGCCTCCGCGCCGGCCGCGCGCAACTCCTGGATCGCGTCGAGCAGCATGTCCGCCTCGACCGTCCCCTTCGTGTCATCGATGGTCATCGTGATACCTGGCCCCTGCGCGGCCACAGTGCCTGCGAGGATGCCGAGCTGCCTCTCCTTCTCGACCGTCTGCTTACGGGCCTCCTCGGCCTGGTCCGAACTGTTCGCCAGTTCGTCCCGCTGCTTCTCGAGACCCTGCTTCTCGTCCTCAAGACGCTGTGTGCGGTCGTCGAGTTCATCGAGGATGCGCACAAGATCCTCCTGGCGCGCGCCACGGAGGGCGCTGTCGCTGTCGCTGTTCGAGGCGACCTGAACGGCCAGGCCGAAGCCGAGGCCGAACAGCAGGAGCGCGACGATGAGTTGGGCCCGGGTGATCCGGGGCGGCCACAGCCCCTGCCCCAGCCGCTGACGTCCGGTCAGGGCGGGCGAGGGGGCGGGCACGGCGGCGGGCGCGGTCCGTTCTCCGGCCGCTGGCCGGTGGTCCGGCTGCGGACCGGGAGCCGCTGCGGGTACTTCTTCGGGCAGTTCCTTGCGCAACCTGTTCTCCGGCTGCTCCTGGCGGTCGGTCATGTTCTCACGCCCGGAACACGTGCCGTCGGATCGCCGCGGCATTGGAGAAGATACGGATGCCCAGCACGACGACGACTCCGGTGGACAGCTGCGCGCCGACCCCCAGCTTGTCACCCAGGAAGACGATCAGCGCCGCCACCACCACGTTCGAGAGGAACGACACCACGAAGACCTTGTCGTCGAAGATGCCGTCGAGCATGGCCCGCAGCCCGCCGAAGACGGCGTCCAGCGCCGCCACGACGGCGATCGGCAGATAAGGCTCCACCACCACCGGAACCTCAGGCCGGACCAAGAGGCCGGCCACGACTCCCACGACGAGGCCCAGTACGGCGATCACGATGTGCCCTTCTCAGTGCTCGGCTGTGCGGTGCGTACGATCACACTCGGTGCGGCGGGCAGCCGGAGGTCGCTCTCCGTGGAGATGGTGGCCCGGATGCCGTAGCTGTCTTCCAGCGTGTGCAGATACACCCCGTCGGGGCTGTTCCGGAAGCCGGTACTCAGCTTGTCCCCGTCCCCCACGGCCAGAACGGTGTAGGGCGGCACCAACGGCTTGTTGTCGACCAGCACCGCTTCGCCGGCGGCCCTGATCGCGGACAGCGCGGTCAGCCGCTGCCCGTTGATGGAGACGGCCTCGGCCCCCGACTGCCAGAGGCCGTTGACGACACGCTGCATGTCACGGTCGCGCACCCGGCCCGTGTCGGAGAAACCGGAGGTCTCGCGCGGGTCGCCGCTGCCGCCCGAGGAAGCCTCCTTGGCGTCGTTGACGACCAGCTTCACACCGGGCCCGTGCACGGCTGTGGCGCCCGACAGGACGCCCACGAGATCGGCACGGTCACTGCCACCGCTCTGCCGCAGCGCGGCCCGCTGACGGGCGCTCACGTCGTCACGCAGGCCGTCCACGCCGGATTCCAGCTTGTCGGCGGTCCTGGTCTCCCGGTCGATGCGGTCGATGAGCTCCTGGCGCTCCTTGGCGACGACCGGCGCCGCCACGCGCGCCTGTGCCGCTCCGACGGTCACGACGAGTGCCGCGAGGACCAGACCGCCGGCGAGACCGAGCTTGGCCCGGAGGGTCTTCGGCATGCCGCTCGTGCCCGCCGTCCGCCTGCGGGCGGCAGCCTCGGCGTACCCGTCGTCGAGACTGTGGTCCATGACGTTGGTGAGCAACGACATGGAGGCGTCCGGACGCGACGGCCGCCGCGGGACTGTGCTCCGAACGGGGGGTTGCTGCGGCATGCCGCACATCGTCGCACGTCGCGGGCAATACCTCCGAATGGCCATGCCCATGTGCCGGACAGGCCCCCTTGGGGAGGCTTGTCCGGCACGTACGGCTGGTCCCGTTTCAGCGCCCGGCGCTGTCCACGATCGCCGCCCACTCGTCGAGCAGGGCCTGCGCGGAGGCGTCGTCCGGTCCCTCCGCCCACAGGTGCGTGACCGCCTCGGCCGGGTCAGGCAGCACCATGATCCAGCGCCCGTCGGTCTCCACCACCCGCACCCCGTCCGTGGTGTCCACGAAGCGGTCCCCGGCCTCCTCGACGACGCGGCGCATCACCAGGCCCTTGACCGCCCACGGAGTCGCGAGATCGCGTTTCAGGACGTGCGCGCGCGGGATACGCGCGTCGATCTGGCTCAGGGTCAGCTGTGTGCGTGCCACCAGGCCGATGAGGCGTACGAACGCCGCCGTGCCGTCGTACACGCTGCTGAACTCGGGGACGATGAACCCGCCCTTGCCGTCGCCGCCGAAGATGGTGCCCTCCTCGCCGCCCACCCGGGTGAGGTCGTCCGGCGATGTGGTCGTCCATTCGACCTGGGTCCCGTGGTAGGCGGCCACCTGCTCGGCGATACGCGTCGTGGTGACCGGCAGTGCCACACGCCCGCTGCGCCGCTCCGCCGCGATGAGGTCGAGCAGGACCAGCAGCGCCCGGTCGTCCTCGATGATGCGGCCCTTCTCGTCCACCAGGGACAGCCGTTCGCCCACGGGGTCGAACCGCACGCCGAACGCCGCGCCCGAGGACGCCACGATCTCACCGAGGCGCACCAGCCCCGAGCGCCGCATGTCGACCGTCTCCGTCGGCCGGGACTCGTCCAGGCCGGGGTTGATGGTCAGCGAATCCACGCCGAGCTTGCCGAGCAGGCTGGGCAGCAGCAGGCCGGCAGAGCCGTTGGAGGCGTCCACGACCACCTTGAGACCTGATTCGGCGATCCCGGTCGTGTCCACGTTGCGCAGGAGCGAGCCGGTGTACGAATCGAAGACGCTGGCCGGGAAATAGAGGTCGCCTATCTCACCGGGGAACGCGCGCCGGTACTCCTGGCGTGCGAACACGCGGTCCAGCTTGCGCTGGCTGCCCTGCGAGAGGTCGGCACCCTGCCCGTCGAAGAACATGATGTCGACGGAGTCCGGTACGCCGGGCGTGGTCCGGATCATGATGCCGCCGGCACTGCCCCGCGCGGTCTGCTGCCGCGCCACGGGCAGCGGTACGTTCTCCAGGTCCCGTACGTCGATGGCGCTGGCCTGGAGCGCGGAGATGACGGCCCGCTTGAGCGCACGGGCACCACGGGAGTGGTCACGGGCCGTGGTGACCGTCGCACCCTTCTTCAGGGTGGTCGCATAGGCACCGGCAAGCCGTACCGCGAGTTCCGGGGTGATCTCCACGTTGAGGATTCCGGACACGCCCCGGGCGCCGAACAGATGCGCCTGGCCCCGCGACTCCCAGATGACCGAGGTGTTGACGAACGCGCCGGCCTCGATCGTCTTGAAGGGGTACACACGGACATTGCCCTGGACGATCGATTCTTCACCGACGAGGCACTCATCGCCGATGACCGCGCCGTCCTCGATCCGTGCCGCCCGCATGATGTCGGTGTTCTTGCCGACGACACAGCCGCGGAGGTTGCTGTGCTGCCCGACGTACACGTTGTCGTGCACGACGGCTCTGTGCAGGAACGCGCCGCTCTTCACGACGACGTTGGAGCCGACCACGGTGTGCTCACGGATTTCCGCGCCGGCTTCCACCTTGGCGTAGTCGCCGATGTAGAGCGGTCCGCGCAGAACGGCGTCGGGATGCACTTCGGCACCCTCTGCCACCCAGACGCCGGGAGAGATCTCGAACCCGTCGAGTTCGACGTCGACCTTTCCCTCCAGGACGTCCGCCTGGGCTTTGACGTAGCTCTCGTGGGTGCCGACGTCCTCCCAGTAGCCCTCGGCGATGTAGCCGTAGATCGGCTTGCCTTCCTTCATCAGCTGCGGGAAGACGTCACCGGACCAGTCGACGGGGACATCGGCCTCGACGTAGTCGAACACCTCGGGCTCCATGACATAGATGCCCGTGTTCACGGTGTCGGAGAAGACCTGGCCCCAGGTGGGCTTCTCCAGGAACCGCTCGACGCGGCCCTCCTCGTCGACGATGGTGATACCGAATTCGAGCGGGTTGGGTACGCGGGTCAGGCAGACCGTGACCAACGCGCCCTTCTCCTTGTGGAAATTGACCAGCTCGGTGAGGTCGAAGTCCGTCAGGGCGTCACCGGAAATGACGAGGAAGGCGTCGTCCTTCAGCGCCTCTTCGGCGTTCTTGACGCTCCCGGCGGTACCGAGTGGCTTCTCCTCATTGGCATAGCTGAGCTCCATGCCGAGCTCTTCGCCGTCACCGAAGTAGTTCTTCACCAATGAGGCGAGAAACTGCACGGTGACGACTGTCTCGTTGAGCCCATGCCTTTTGAGCAGCCGCAGCACGTGCTCCATGATCGGCCGATTGGCGACCGGCAGGAGTGGCTTGGGCATGCTCGAGGTCATGGGACGAAGGCGGGTGCCTTCGCCACCAGCCATCACGACGGCCTTCATGTCGGAAGCGTCCTCCTCTAAGAGACGACGGTCTAGCCGACTTCACCCGTCCAGATTGTCCCGCACTTTTCCGCGGCGGGCCATCGAGCCACTAGGTCCGGACAATCAGCGAGCTCAATCGGCCATGGCGTCCGCACGTACCAGGCGGCGGACCTGCACTACATAGAGGACTCCTGCCCACCAATACAGGGTTGTACCCCATCCCGCGAACGCCCATCCGAAAATCGCAGCGAGTGACGCGATCCATCCGCTTCCGTCACTGAGCAGAAGCAGCGGGAAGGCGTACATCAGGTTGAACGTAGCCGCCTTCCCGAGGAAGTTCACCTGCGGCGGCGGATAGCCGTGGCGTCTGAGGACACCCACCATCACCAGCAGGATCAGTTCACGCGTCAGCAGTGCAGCGGTCAGCCAGAGCGGCAGAATGTCACGCCAGGTCAGGCCGAGCAGCGTGGAGAGGACATAGAGACGGTCCGCCGCGGGATCCAGGATCCTGCCGAGGCTGCTGATCTGGTTCCAGCGTCGCGCGAGCTTGCCGTCCAGGTAGTCGCTGACTCCGCTCAGGGCCAGCACCAGCAGCGCCCAGCCGTCGCTCTCGGGGCCCCCGAACTCCGGCCTCAGGATCAGCCACAGGAACAGGGGTACGCCGGCCAGACGCGCCATGCTGAGGATGTTGGGGATGGTGAGGACCCGGTTCGTCTGGACACGGGTCTCCTGGACCTCCACCCGGGGGCCTCCTGGAGGAAAAATGAGCCAACGATGCCCCCCGACCTTACCTCAACACAAAAAAGCTCTGGTTCCCGGGCGGTGTGCCCGGGAACCAGAGCTGTAAAAGGAGTTCGGCGGTGTCCTACTCTCCCACAGGGTCCCCCCTGCAGTACCATCGGCGCTGTGAGGCTTAGCTTCCGGGTTCGGAATGTAACCGGGCGTTTCCCTCACGCTATGACCACCGAAACACTGTGAAACCGTGCAGCCGCACCACACCCCGACCAAGAGGGGGTGTGGGGCCGTTCGTGGTTTCAGAACCGACACAGTGGACGCGAGCAACTGAGGACAAGCCCTCGGCCTATTAGTACCGGTCACCTCCACCAGTTGCCTGGCTTCCAGATCCGGCCTATCAACC
>NZ_JBEYWE010000007.1:300982-323455 GCF_040644295.1 Streptomyces sp. NPDC047000 | reverse complement strand
CGGCACTCCCCCAAGCTCTTCGAGCAGGGGGGACCCCCAGAGAGCACGCACCGGACGCCGCTCCTTCACGGGCAAACGCTGCCTGCCGCGGCACTGGGACGGGTTTCGGAAAGCAGCGCCGGGCGTCCGAAGGACGGGCTCCACGGCGTCATGGGGCCCCGCCGTCGCGCTCTCCGGGGCCGGCTTGCGCGAGTCGTTGACATGACCCTGCCTTGTGGCTAGCTTCGCGGAGAGTTCCCCCCGCACCCCCGCACCCCCGCACCCCCGCACCCCCGCACCCCCGCACCCCCGCACCCCCGGGCGCCCGTCGAAGCGCTCGCATCTCAGGCATCCCGGCTCCACGACTCGACAACGTTGCCAGCCTCGGTGGCCCCGGCACCCTCGGTCACCGATCGGGCGGCTGCGTCTCCCGCTCTTCGGACAACGTTGTCGCGCTCGGCTCCCGCTCCGAGTAGAGGAGAAAACCCTGTGAAGAGACCCCTGTCGAGACCTCCCGCCGCCGCGGCGATCGGCCTGTTCGCTGCCGCGGCGCTGGCTGCCGCCGGACTGTGCACACCCGCGTGGGCGACGCAGAAGGCCGCGCTCGTCACCTCGCCGGCGACCCTCGTCAATCCGTTCATCGGGACGTCGAACCAGGCCGACGACTTCCCGGGCGCCGACGTCCCGTTCGGCATGGTGCAGTGGAGCCCGGACACGCCGTCACGTCCCGACGGCGGCGGCTACGAGTACAACGACTCGTCGATCACCGGGTTCAGCCTGACCCATATCGCCGGACCCGGCTGCGGGGCGGCCGGTGACATACCGGTGCTGCCCACGGTGGGGGCCGTGAACACCGGCGCGACGGACGCGTTCTCGCACGCCAACGAGTCGGCGTCCGCCGGATCGTACAAGGTCGCTCTCAACAACCAGGTGACCACCGAGCTGACCACCACGACGCGCAGCGGTATGGCGCGCTTCACCTTCCCGTCGACCAGTCAGGCCAACCTCGTCTTCAAGCTGACGGGCAGCCAGAACGGTGCGAGTTCCACGCAGTTCACCAAGGTGTCGAACACCGAGGTGAGCGGGCAGGTCACCAGCGGTCATTTCTGCGGTGCGGGAAACACGTACAGCGTGTACTTCGACATGGTCTTCGACCACCCCTTCGCCTCACAGGGCAGCTCGCTCGCCAAGGCGTCGGCCGCCCCTTCCGCGACGCCGGACAAGGCGTCGAAGAACGCCGCGGAGAAGCCGGGCAGGCCTGTGCTGCACGGCAAGAACCCCGGCACCGGGGATCCGACGTCACCGACGGCCGCGAAGGGCACCGTCTCCCCGGACGCCGCCGCCTCGAACGGCTACGTCACCTTCGACACCACGGGCAACCCGGTGGTGCAGGCCAAGGTCGGCGTCTCCTACGTGTCGGTCGCCAACGCGGTCGCCAACCGGACCGCGGAGAACACCGGCTGGGACTTCGACGCGACCCGTGCCGCCGCGCAGGACGCGTGGAACAGCACGCTCGGCAAGGTGCAGATCGCCGGCGGGACGGCCGCGCAGCAGCAGACCTTCTACACCGCGCTCTACCACTCGCTGCTGCACCCGAACGTGATCAGTGACACGAACGGCCAGTACTACGGCTTCGACGGCCGGACGCACACCGTGGACGCGGGCCACGGCGCGGCGTACGCCAACTACTCCGGCTGGGACATCTACCGGTCACAGGCCCAGCTCGAAGCCCTGATAGCCCCTCAGGTCGCCTCCGACACCGCGCAGTCGATGGTCGACGACTACGCGCAGACCGGGGTCTTCCCCAAGTGGTCGGAGAACAACGGCGAGTCGTACGTCATGGTCGGTGACCCGGCGGACGCCATCCTCGCCGACTACTACGCCTTCGGTGCCAGGAACTTCGACGCCACGACCGCCCTGGCCGACATGGTCAAGCAGGCGAGCACGGCCAACAACGACCGGCCCGGCCTCACCTATCTCAACTCGCCCGGCTACATGCCGCACGACGGCAGCTACGGCTGCTGCAACTTCTACGGTCCGGTGGCCACCACTCTGGAGTACGACACCGCCGACTTCGCGCTCTCCGCGATGGCGGGCGCGCTCGGTGACACCGCGAACCAGAAGACGTACGCCAACCGCGCGCAGGACTGGCGCAACGTGCTCGACCCGGCGTCCGGCTTCGTCGAACCCCGCAACGCGAGCGGCGCGTGGACCGGGGGCTTCGACCCGACCAGCGGTACCGACATGGTCGAGGCCGACTCGTGGATCTACACCGGAATGGTCCCGTTCGACATCGGTGGCCTGGCCCGCGCCAAGGGCGGCAACACGGCCATGAACCACTACCTCGACACCGTGCTGCGCAGCTACACGGGCGCCAACGGCTATGCGTGGGTCGGCAACGAGCCCAGCATCGAGCTGCCGTGGGAGTACGACTACACGGGGCAGCCCTACAAGACGCAGGGGACGGTACGCGCGATCCAGGACCAGATCTGGGCGAACACCCCGGGCGGGCTGGCCGACGGCAACGACGATCTCGGTGCGATGAGCGCCTGGTACGTGTGGTCCGCGCTCGGCATGTTCCCCGAGACCCCGGGCACCTCCGATCTGGCGCTGGGCTCACCGCTGTTCACGCAGGCCGTGGTGACTCTTCCGTCGGGAAGGACGCTGACCGTCAACGGGAACGGCGCCGCCGACAACGCTCCCTATGTCCAGTCGGCGGCATGGAACGGCACGGCGTGGGACAACGCCTACGCCCCCACCTCGGCCGTCACGGCCGGCGGCACCCTGGACTTCACCCTGGGCACCGCCGCCAACACCTCGTGGGCGACCGCGGCGACCGCGGCTCCGCCCTCGTACGCGGGGGACACCACGGCGCCCGCCTCCCCGCGCATCGGACCGCTGACCTCCTCGGTCGCGTCCGGGCTGTGTGTGGACGACGCGTCCTCGTCCACCTCCGACGGCACCCATGTCCAGATCTACGGCTGCAACAGCAGCTACGCCCAGGACTGGATCATCGCGGGTGACGGGACGGTACGTGCCCTGGGCAAGTGCCTGGACGCCGACCACAGCGGGACCACGAACGGCACCCTGATCCAGCTCTGGACGTGCAACGGCACCGGTGCCCAGCAGTGGAGCGCGGGCACCAACGGATCACTGGTCAACCCCGAGTCCAAGCTGTGCCTGGACGACCCCAACTCCTCGACCGCGAACGGCACTCAGCTCCAGCTGTACACCTGCAACGGCTCGGCCGCCCAGAACTGGAAACTGCCGGGTTGAGACGCCGGCAGGGGTGACGCCGGCCCGGTCCGAAGGGTTCGGCGCAGGACGTGTCCGTGCGCCCCGGCCACCCGGCCGGGGCGCACGGACACATGTGCGGTCAGGGGCGGGCCGGACCCCGCCCGCTACGCCGGCGGCTGGTCGGTTCCGGCTATCCAGCGTTGCACGGTGCGGACCGAGACGCTGAGCCGGTCGCAGATCGCGGCGGGGCCGCCGAGTTCGGCGACGGCCCGCGCGAGCGTGGTGCCGGTCAGCAGGTGCGGGTGCTCGGCCGCGGTCGCCAGATCGGGCGGCAGCTGCCTGCGGAGGTCGGCCAGCATGCTCGCGATCTGCAGCCGGTAGACGAGGGACGGCGCCGCCGAGCCCGCGGGCGCCTTGCTCTCCCGTGCCTTGCGGTCGCGGCGGGCGAAGTACTCCTCGACGTCGTGGCGCCGCCAGATCCGGCCCGCGGCCAGGTCGGCGTAGGGGTCGGGGAAGTCGGGCAGCCGGGTGGTGCGGTGGGCGCTCTGCCGGGCGACCCCTCGCAGTTCGGCGATCTCGGCGATGCCGACCAGGTCGCGGTCGCGTCCGGCGGACAGTTCCGCCTCCCGGCGCTGCCACGGGCCCTCGATCGTGAGCGTCAGCAGGGGCAGGGGGCCGGGCAGGCCCAGCACCCGGGTGACCTCCCGCTCGATCTGGTGATGGGCCGCGAGCGCGTCGATGAGGTGGTCACGGGAGAGTGCCACCGGCTCCGCACCGTCCGCGGCGGGTACGGGGGCGGGGGTGAGGGCGACCCGGACGATCAGCCGGGCCGGGTCCGGGGCGGCCTCGGCGGTGCCCTCGCTGTCGGCGAGCCGGGCGGCCAGGGGGCCGAGGCTCTCCTGCAGTCTGTGTTCGGGGACGGAACCGGCGTCCATGACATCGATGAGCATGGCGGGCGTCGTTCGCGGGGACGTGCTTCGGCGGTCGGACATGGGGTGTACCTCGGCCCGTAGCGGTCGCTTGATGACTTCGTCAACACTAGGCGTCGCGTATTGACGACGTCAACACCTCCGACGGTCTGGACGGCGACGCCGTGCGCCAGGCGGTCACCGCGGTCGTGGCGTTCGGCCCCTCCGGCCCTCCGTCCCTCCGGCCGGAGCGGCTTCGTGCCGGGCACCCCCGTCGGAGACCGGCTTTGCCGGACCGGCAACAGAGCTGGCGTGACCGGGGCGCCGGGGGCGACGGTTGGCCCGTGACCGACAACAGCACCGCAGGACCGCCCGTGTCCGAGAACCCGCTTCTTCCCGGCCCGTTTCCCGCCGACCCGCTTGACTCCGGCCCGTTCCCTGCCGCCGGATACGCCGGGGATCCCGCCGTACGGGCCGAGTGGGACGGCCGGTACGCCGACCGGACGCAGTTGTGGAGCGGCCGGCCCAACGGCGCGCTCGTGGCCGAGACCGCCGGGCTCACCCCCGGCCGGGTGCTCGACGTCGGCTGCGGCGAGGGCGCGGACGCCGTATGGCTGGCCCGCGAAGGCTGGGACGTGACGGCACTGGAGGTCTCGGGCGTGGCACTGCACCGGGCGGCCGGGCACGCGCGGGACGCCGGCGTCAAGATCCGCTGGGTCCACGCCGCACTGACGGAAGCGGCGCTCCCCCCGGGCTCCTTCGACCTGGTCTCCGCGCAGTACCCGGCCCTGCTGCGCACCCCCGGGGCCGCGGCCGAACGGGCGCTGCTCGCGGCCGTCGCCCCGGGCGGCACGCTGCTGCTTGTGCACCACGCGGGGATGGAGACCCGGGAGGCGCACGACAGCGGCTTCGACCCGGCCGACTACGTCTGGCCCTCGACGGTGGCCGCTCTGCTCGACGACGCCTGGGTGGTGGAGGCGGACGAGCGGCGGCCGCGCGTGGCGCCGGACGGGGGTGCCGGCGCGCATCACACGGACGACCTGGTGCTGCGGGCACGGCGGCTGCGCTGACGGTCCTTCCGCCCGTTCCCGCAGAGCCGTGCCGGACCGGCCGGGAACGGTGCCGCGGCACGGGCCGGACGGGCGGGGCCGTCCCGGAGAGGCTCAGGAGCCGGCGGGGTGCGCGTCCGCGTCCGCCGCGGTGTCCGGGGCCCGCTCCCCCGGTGCCGGGCGGCGGTAGGTGTGGGTGCCGGGGCCCGCGAGGACGGGGGCGGTGTCTCCCGGCAGGCGGACCTCGGCCTCGGTGCCCGGGGGCACCGTGACGGTGAGGTCGAAGCGGCCGTCGTGGCAGCGCCACGCGGAGACGATCGGACCGTACAGGCAGTCGTGCCGTGCGGAGGCGGAGGTGAGGCCGCCGCCGGGACGGGGCGCGACGAGGAAACGCCGGTGTCCCGCTTCGCCGGGGCCGGGGGCCGGGGCCGTCCGGATGCCTGCCACGTACTGGTGGAGGAAGGAGATGACGGCTCCCTTGCTGTAGTGGTTGTACGACATCTTGGGACGTCCTTCGCCGTCCGTGCCCTCCCAGTCCTCCCAGACGGTCGTGGCCCCCTTGTCGATCATGGTCAGCCAGGAGGGCGCCGTGTCCTGGAGGAGGAGTTCGTAGGCGAGGCCGAGGTGTCCGTGGTCGGCGAGGACCGGCAGCAGCAGGCCGGTGCTGAGGAAACCGGTCGTCAGATGGGTGCCGGCGGCGCGGACCAGGGCGGCGAGCCGGTCGGCCGCGCGGGTGCGCAGGCGGGCGGGGACAAGGCCGAAGGCCAGCGCGCGGACGAGGGTGGCCTGGGTGTCGGGGGTGGTCGTGCCGTCGTCGTCGAGGTACTCCGCCCGCCAGGCGGAGCGGGCGCCGTCCGCGATCGTCCGGTAGCGGGCCTCGTCGCCCGGCCTGCCGAGGAGGGCCGCGACGCGGGCGAGGAGGCCGGCCGAGCGGTGCAGGTAGGCGGTCGCCACGTCGCCGCGGTCGCGGGTGGGGTCCAGGTCGGGGGCCACGCCCGGCTCCAGCCACTCGCCGAAGTGGAAGCCGGTGTCCCACAGATACCGCTCGTGGGGGGCGGGCACGGGGCGGGCGGCGGCCCGGTCGGGATGGCGGCGGGTGCGTGCCCGGAGCGCGGCGAGATCCACCCAGGCGCACATGGAGGGGTACTGGGTGCGCAGGAGGTCGAGGTCACCGTAGGCGCGCCACATCTCCCACGGCACGGTGACCGCGGCGTCGCCCCAGCCGGCCGATCCGTTCGTGGCGCCCTCGGCGGAGGCGCGGCGGGCACTCTCGCCGGCCGGGTC
This sequence comes from Streptomyces sp. NPDC047000, assembly GCF_040644295.1. Taxonomy (NCBI): domain Bacteria; kingdom Bacillati; phylum Actinomycetota; class Actinomycetes; order Kitasatosporales; family Streptomycetaceae; genus Streptomyces; species Streptomyces sp. NPDC047000. The sequence continues at coordinate 316,998 of NZ_JBEYWE010000007.1, read as the reverse complement.
GGGCACATAGTTGGGGACGGTGCCGTCGGCCCACTGGTCGGCGGCGAGATCGCGCAGCCACTTGGCGGTGAAGCCGGCGACGTCGTAGAGGTAGGCGGCGGCGGGCGAGAAGACCGCCCAGTCGCCGGTCCAGGCGGCGCGCTCGCGCTGGGGGCAGTCGGTCGGCACGTCGCAGACGTTGCCGCGCAGGCTCCAGACGGCGGCTTCGTGCAGCCGGTCGAGGCGCTCGTCGCTGCAGGTGAACCATCCGGTGCGGGTGAGGTCGGTGTGGACGACCACGCCGGTGAGGTCGTCGCGGGTCAGGGGGCCGGGATGGCCGTCGACGCGGACGTGGCGGAAGCCGTGGGTGGTGTGGCGGGGCTCGAAGACGTCTTCGGGGCGGCCGGCGGACGTGACGGTGTCGGTCTGTCCGGCGGGGAGGGGCCGCCGGGTGGCGAAGTCGAAGGCACGGATGTTCTCGGTGGTCACGTCGCCCTGTGCGTCGAGTGCCTCGCCGTGCACGAGGGTGAGGCGGGTGCCGGCCGGGCCGAGGTTCGTCAGGCGGACCCAGCCGTTGATGTTCTGGCCGAGGTCGACGACGTACCGGCGCTCCCCCAGCCGGGTCACCGCGGTGGGCCGGATCTCCGCGACGCGGCGCACCGGCGGGGCGAGGACTCCGGTGAGGCGGGTGAAGTCGTCGTACAGGCCGCCGGTGGCGACGTGGGCCTCCTCCCAGTGCCGGTCGTCGAAGGCGGCGGTCGCCCAGAGCGGGTCGTGGGCGCGCAGGTCCGTCGTCTGGCCGTCCATGAGATCGGCGGCGGTGACGGCTCCGGGGGTGCTGCGCCATCCGGGGCCGGTGCCGAGCACGGTGGCCGTGCCGTCCGGGTGGGTCACGGTCAGCTGGGCGAGGAGGGCGGTACGGGTGCCGAATCCGTCCGCCTCGCGGGTGAATCCGTGCCGGCCGCGGAACCAGCCGTCGGACAGGACCGTTCCGACGGCGTTGCCGCCATGGTGCAGCAGGTCGGTGACGTCGTGGGTCTGCACCTGGAGGCGGGAGCGGTAGGCGGTGAACCCGGGGGTGAGTTCCGCGTCCCCGACCCGGCTGCCGTTCAGGAACGCCTCGTACACGCCGTGCGCGGTGATGTGGAGGCGGGCCGCGCGGACGGGCTTCGTGAGGGTGAACGGGTGACGCAGCAGGTGTGCGGGGCGGTGACCGGCCGGAGCGGGTCGCGCCTCGGCCGGTTCGATCCAGCGTGCCTGCCAGTCCTGCGCCCCGAACATCCCGGTCTCCCACCAGGACGGCTCGGACCAGTCGCTCTCGCCGAGGTCGGTCCACACCTTCACCCGCCATGCGACGCGCGTGCCCGCGCCCGGCTCGGGGCCTTCGTAGCGGATGTAGGTGCAGGCGGCCGATGTGACCCGTCCCGTGTCCCGGTCACCGGCTTCGATGCGGTACGCGAGCTGGGTGCGGGCGCCGTGCGGCAGTCTCCAGGACAGGCGTGGCCGGGGCACGTCGATGCCCAGGGGCCTGTCGAGGTGTTCGACGCGCAGGTGGCTGGGGCGGGCGGGGAGCACGGGTGTTCCTCTCGGTGGGGTCAGGGACCGGTGGGCCGGTGCTGCGACCGGAAAGGCGCACCGGCAGGTGCGGGCCTTTCCGGTCACGTCACCGGACGGCGGTGACGGTGTCGGGCGCGGCGTCGCCGCCGGGGCGGGCCAGCCGGGGGATGGCGAGGGAGATCAGCAGCCCGGCGGCGACGACGGCGGCCATCGCCAGGTAGGCGTGGGTGAAGGCGTCGTCGTGGTAGAAGGCGGTGCCCCGGAGCACGGTGGAGTCCGCTGCCAGGACGGCGTAGAGCATCTGGTTGACGAGGGCCAGGAAGACCTGGGTGAGCAGGGAGGACAGGCCGTTGGCGGCGGCCTGCTCCTCGGCGGAGACCACCGACACGATCATGGCCTGCTGGCCGGCCATCAGGATGCCGCCGCCCAGTCCCATGACGACACCGGTCATGACGATCTGGGCCGCGTCGCGGTGGTAGAAGGCGGCGAGGACGAGTCCGGCGGTCAGGACGGTGAGGCCCGCGTACCAGACGGCGCGCGGGCTGACGGTCCGTACCGCCCGGCCCACGCCGACTCCGGCCGCGAAGGTGACCAGTCCGGCGGGGACACCGACGATCGCGTTGTGGGTGGTGGACCATCCCAGTCCGTCCGAGACGTGCGGGATGTGCGGGAAGAGCGCCAGGAAGATGAGGACGGCCTGGGAGGCGAAGAAGGCGGCCTGGGGCACGGAGGAACCGAGCAGCACGGTCGCCAGGGAGCGGCGTTTGAGCATGCGCAGGTCCAGGATCGGTGCGGCCACCCGCAGTTCCACGGCGACGAACAGACCGAGGGCGGCGAGGCCGGCGCCGATGGCACCGGCGGCTCCCACGGAGGTCCAGCCCCAGCCGCTGCCCTGGCCGACGCCGAAGACCACGAGTGCGAGACCGCCGCCCAGCAGGAGGGCTCCGGTCACGTCCAGCCGGCCGGCCACGGCCCGCCGGGGGGTCTCGGGCACCGCGAGCAGCGACAGGGCGGCGACGACGGTCGAGACGACGAGGAACCACAGCGCGCCGCGCCATCCGAAGGCGTCCAGCAGCCAGCCGGAGAGCAGGGGTGCGAGCAGGCTGAGCACGCCGACCGAACCGGCGACGGTGCCCAGGGCCATCGTGACCTTGCGGGGCGGGAACAGGTCCCGGACGGCTGCCAGGACGAGGACCGCGACGGGACCGTACAGACCGCCGACCACCCGGCCGAGGACCATGACCGGGTAGGTCGGGGCCAGCACGGTGATCAGGTCGCCCACCAGGCCGGCCGCGGCGAGGACGAGCATCACGCGGCGCTTGCCGTGCATGTCGCCCAGACGCACGGCGAACGGGGTGGCGACGACGGTCGCCAGGGTGAAGGCGAGGCTGAACCAGGCGATCTGCGTGGTGTGGAAGTGCTGCGCGATCTGCGGCTGGGAGTTGGCGGCGACGATGCCGGCCACGACGAGCAGTTGTCCGGGCCAGATCAGGGCGGCGAGCCGGCGCAGTTCGGCGGGGGTCCAGCGGGAGGTTTCGGAGGCGGACCGTGTGGGGCCGGTCGCGTCGGTGTCACCGGTCGCAGCGTCTGCCGTGGGCAGGGACGCCGGGTCGGGCGCAAGGTTCATGGTCGCTCCGAGGGGAGATCGGCGCGTCGTTACGCCGAGGTTTCCGGTAATGATGCGAACCAAAAACCAAGTGCGCTAGGTTTTCGCGAGTGAGGCACGTCACACCACCGGCCGGGGAGGCGTCCGGCCGTCCTGCCGGCGCCCCGCGGTGAGTACGGTGAACGTCATGACCAGCAGCAGTACCCGGGGCCGGCGCGGCAGCTACTCGGTGGGCATAGCCCGGCGGGAGAAGATCGTGGAGGCGGCCAGCCGTCGGTTCGCACAGGAGGGCTACCACCGCACCGCTCTGACCCGCGTCGCGGAGGACGTCGGCATCACCGAGGGCGGCCTGCTGCACCACTTCCGCAGCAAGAAACACCTGCTCCTGGCCGTGATGGAACACCGGTTCACCACCGAGGCGCAGTGGTGGACCCGACTGCCCGAGGACGCGGGCGGACGCGACATCCTGCGGGCCATGGTGACCGCCACCGAGCGCCGCCTCTCCGAGCCCGGCCTGATCGAACTGTTCGTCCTCATCTCCGCCGAGGCGGCCGACCCCGGCAGCGCGGCCCACACCCTCTTCACCGAGCGCTATCAGCGCGCGGTCGACGAACTGGCCGAGTTGTTCCGGTCGGCGATCGCGAACGGCACGCTCCGTCCGGACACCGACTGCTCCACGGTGGCCCGCGAGTGCATCGCCGTCAGCGACGGCCTCCAGCTCCAGTGGGTGATCTCGAACGGCGCCCTGGACCTCGCCGGTGCGGTCCGCGCCCACGCCGACCGCATCGCACGCACCGTCCTCGCCGACGGCGCCGGACTCTGACCGCGCGGACCGGCGGGGCAGCGCCGGCAGCGGACAGCGGGGCGGACCCCGCCGCGGCGGACCCGTACAGCCGGCCCGGCGGAGGCGGCGGCAACCCGCGCCGTGTCGTCATCGGCTCCGCCAGGACCCGGTCACCGGCCGGATCCGGCTCGGCCGCATCCCCCGTCCACCGCCCGCCACCCGGCTTCCCCGGCCGCGGTCACGGGTTCCCGGGCCCGGCTCTCAGCGGGTGACCGCCTTGATGACGGCCAGGTCCTCACCGGTCAGTTCCGCGATGCGGTGCGCCGGCAACCCGCTCGCCAGGGCGCGGGTGAGCAGCGCGTCCCGGCCGCCCGTGCTGGAGCGGTAGGCCAGCAGTTCCTCCTCGAGCCGCGCGATGTCAGGCGGAGCGATGTGATGGCGCAGCCGGCTCAGTTCCTCCTCCCCGAGCGGTACGGGCAGCCGTTCGGCGTCCTGCGGGACGGCCGCCGTCTCCTCCGGCGGCACCAGACGCAGATCGGGTGAGGCCGCGGTGACTCCCTGCGCCTGGAGCCAGCCGTGCACGGCGGGTGTCTCCATACAGGCGAGGTCACCGACGGCCGAGGGCGGCACGCCGAGCCCGGCCGCCGGGCCGGGCAGCAGGACGAGATAGGCGTCGTCGGTCATCCTCTGCTCCTCCTGTGGGGGGCTTGTCACTGTGAGGGCTTGCCACCGTGAGCGGCTCGTCCCCTGAGGGACTGCCGTCACGCCGTGCCGTATACCCGCGATCGACGTCCATGGTCGTCCCGGCGGGGAATCGTCCGGATCTTCGTCAGGCGGCGGCCCGGACGGGCGCGGAGGAGGGCACCCCGGGCCTCCCGGGTGGAGTTGCCGCTTCCGCCGAAGCAGCGGCCGACCAGGGCACGGGCGACATCCGCCTCCACCGCGGATCCCGCGAGGGGCACCGTGCCGTAGCCGCGGGACCCGGACCGCCCGCGCGGCGCGGGCCGGGCCGGGGCGTGCGGCGTACGGGCTACGAGGGGAGCGAGTACGGCGGGCCGAGCATCGGCACGAGGAACCGGCGGGCCACCGCGCGGATCTGCTCGTCGTCGTCGAGGTCGATCACCTGGCTGGGGATGACCAGCAGCGACGCCGAGATCCGGACCATCATCTCGGCCACCAGGTGCACGTCGACGTCCGCGGCGATGTAGCCCGCACGCTGCTCCTGGGCCAGCCGCGAGGCGACGAACTGCTGCACCACGCCGAGGGTGCGGCCTCCGTCGCCGGTCACGGAAGGCGCGACGACGTCGGGCTCGGCCGCCATGAGACCGCCGATGAGGCGATTGTGCCGGATGGCCCGCAGTGAGCTCTCGAACCCCAGGACGACGCGGTCGGCGACGGTCTCGGCCTCCCGGATCTCCACGATGAACCGGTCGAAATAGCGCCGGAACTCCCGCCGCACCACCTGTTCGACAAGTTGGTCCTTGGTGGCGAAACGACGGTAGACGGTGATCCGGGAGACACCGGCCAGCCGCGCCACGTCCGCCATGGTCGAGCGTCTGATGCCCATGCGGCAGAACTGTTCGTGGGCGGCGTCGAGCAGGCGGGTCGACGCCTCGTCGTCCTGCTCGGCACCTTCGACGGCCTCGTTGAACGCGGCCTCCAGCACGGTCGGGGGGCCGGACGGACCTGCGGGGGCCGGCGGAACGGGTTCCATGATCGCCTCCCTGATTTCTGTGAAGCCTCTGGTGTTCGCGTCGCGTCTGTGCTCCCCTGATGAAACAACGAAGCGCGATGCGTTTCATCGTATCAAAGCAGTCAGCTGTGTCACAGGACTCAAGGAGGAGTTCGACGCGATGGACGGAGTCAGCAGGCGCACCATGCTGCTCGCAGGCGGGACCCTGGGCGCGGTCGGGGCGCTGAGCGCGGCGTCGCCCGCCCGCGCGCGGTCGCTGTGGACGTGGTCGCCGAGCGGTTCGGTGGCGGGCACGGGAGCCGGACTCGACCCCCAGTGGGTGTGGGACGAGGAGTCCGACCCGGTGGTCGCCGCCGTGCTGGATCGCGGCGACGTGCCCGCGGTCAACGCGGCGCTCAGGACGTGGACCCGCAACGACCAGCCACTGCCCGACGGCCTGCCCGCGGACCTGCGCGCCTTCATGGAACAGGCACGCCGGCTGCCGGACTGGGCGGACCGCGGGAAACTCGAGGCCGCGGCCAGGTTCAACGAGTCCAGGGGCTTCTACCTCAATCTGCTCAACGGGGTCGGCGGCGGCATGCTCAGCACCGCCATCCCCCGGGAGGCACGCGCCGTCTACTACTCCAAGGGCGGCGCCGACATGGAGGACCGGGTCGCCAAGACGAGCCTGCTGGGCTTCGCCGTCGGCGCCCTGAACGCCTACCGCCCCGACGGCGACGTCATCGTGCAGGGGGTCAAGACCCGGCTGGTGCACTCGGCCGTGCGGCACCTGCTGCCGCAGTCGCCGGGCTGGTCGCAGACCGGCGGCGGGCAGCGGATCCCCATCAGCCAGGCCGACATGATGGTCACCTGGCACAGCCTGCCGACCTACACCATGCGGAAACTGCTCGAGTGGAAAGTGCCGCTCACCCAGGCGGAGTCGGAGGCGTATCTGCACCTGTGGCAGGTGACCGCGCATCTGCTCGGGATCCTCGACGAGTACGTCCCCGCCACCTGGAACGACGCGAACGCGCAGTACAAGCAGGTCCTCGAGCCCGTCCTGGACTCCACTCCCGAGGGCGTGGAACTGACCGACGTCCTGCTGGGCCAGCTCGCCGAACAGACCAGCCCCGGGGGCACCGACCGGCCGCTCGTGAACGCCCTCGCCCGGTATCTGGTGGGGCAGCAGGTCGCCGACTGGGACGCCATCCCCCGTGAGCCGTTCTGGGAGCAGGCGATCGCCGCCGCGTGGCCGAAGCTGGTCGCCTTCCGGGAGAAGCTGATCCCGCTGCCGCTGGTGCCGCCGCTGGCCTGGACGATCGACGAGGCGGCACGTCAGTACATCCTGTTCTACCTCACCAAGGGGCAGGGGACCCGCATCGAGATCCCCGAGACCAACCGCCCCGGCTGAACCCCGGCGGTACCGGCGGGGGCGCACGTCACAGCTCTCTCACGCACAAGCAGAACGTCACAGGATTCAACAGGATTCAAGAAGTCACAGGACCCGAGGAGGAGTTCCGAGCGATGGACGGACTCAGCAGGCGCAAGATGCTGTTCACGGGAGGGGCGCTGGGGGCGCTCGGGGCGCTGAGCGCGGCGTCACCGGCCCAGGCGCGGTCCTTGTGGACGTGGTCGCCGAGCGGTTCGGTGGCGGGCACGGGAGCCGGACTCGACCCCCAGTGGGTCTGGGACGAGGAGGCCGACCCGGTGCTGGCCGCCGTGCTGGATCGCGGCGACGTGCCCGCGGTCAACGCGGCGCTCAGGACGTGGACCCGCAACGACCAGCCCCTGCCCGACGGCCTGCCCGCGGACCTGCGCTCCTTCATGGAACAGGCACGCCGGCTGCCGGACTGGGCCGACCCCGGGAAACTCCAGGCCGCCGCCCAGTTCACCAAGAAGAAGGGGATCTACACCGGTGCCCTGTACGGGCTGGGCAGCGGCCTCATGAGCACCGCCATCCCCCGTGAGGCACGCGCCGTCTACTACTCCAAGGGCGGCGCGGCCATGAAGGACCGCATCGCCAAGACCGCCCAGCTCGGCTACGACGTCGGGGACCTGTACGCGTACCAGCCGCAGGGCGGGATGATCGTCACCGCGGTGCGGACCCGGCTGGTGCACGCCGCCGTACGGCACCTGCTGCCGCAGTCCCCGAACTGGTCGCAGACCAGCGGCGGGCAGCAGGTCCCCATCAGCCAGGCCGACATCATGGTCACCTGGCACAGCCTGGCCACATTTGTCATGCGCAAGCTAAAAGATTGGAAGGTTCCGATCAGCTCCGCCGAAGCGGACGGCTTCCTGCACGTGTGGCAGGTGACGGCGCACATGCTCGGCGTCCTCGACGAGTACATCCCCGCCAGCTGGGAGGAGGCCGAGGCGCAGTCCAGGCAGGTCCTCGACCCGATCCTGGCCGCCACACCCGAGGGCAAGGAGCTGACCCAGGTCCTGCTGGGCATCGTCGCGCAGCTCGACGCCGGCCTCACCCGGCCCCTCATCAGTGCCTTCGCCCGCTACACGCTCGGCGACCGGACCGGCGACCTGATCGGGCTGGAGCAGGAGCCGTTCTGGGAGCCGCTGATCAGCGCCGCCTGGCCGCTGCTGGTCGCCTTCCGCGAGGGGCTCATCCCGCTGCCGCTGATCCCGACCGCCGCCTGGACCGTGGAGGAGGCCATCCGCAAGTTCGTCCTGCTCTTCCTCTCCGAGGGAAGGCCCATCTCCCTCGACATCCCGGACACCAACCGCCCCTCCTGAGGGACGCCGGGCCCGCCGGCCCCGGGGGGGGGGGGCCCCCCCCCCCCCCCCCCCCCCCCCCCCCCCCCCCGGGGGGGCGCGCGGGCCCCCCCCCCCCCCCCCGGCCGCCACCGCACCGGATCGGTCCGGGCCCGCCGCACCGCACCGACTGCCGGAGAGCGAGGTGTGAGCTCTCCGGCCATGACCCCGAGACAGGACGATGACGATCTTGCGCAGCGACGGAACGACCCGAACGGTCCTCGGCCGGCCCATCGGTGAGCCACGGCAGCCCGCCGCAGGGGTGGCCCGTACCGGAGGAGAGCGCCCGTGACCGGCACCGGTCACCCGGCCCGGCGGCGGTTCCTCGGCTACGTCCTGGCCGCCCCGGTGCTGACCGCCGCGGCCGAACTCGCCCCCGCCGCCGGGGCGCGGGCGGCGGTGCCCTCGCCGGAGATCACCCAGCTGATCGATCTCAGCGACGTGATGGCGGCGGCCGCCGCTCCGACCTCCGGTCTGATCGCCGTGGAGGTGCGCAAGGACGGCACCGTCGGCTTCGCTCTGCCGCGGACCGAGGTGGGCCAGGGCATCACCACGTCGACGGCCATGCTGATCGCCGAGGAACTCGACGTACCCCTGGAACAGGTGCACGTCTCCCTGGCCGACGCACGGCCGGAGCTGGTGTTCAACCAGCTCACCGGCGGATCCAACACGACGTTCTCGACGTACACGCCGATCCGGGTCGCCGCCGCCGTCGCCCGGACCCGGCTGCTGCGGGCGGCGGCCGCCGCATGGGATGCCGACGTCGGCGAACTGACCCTGCGGGCGGGGATCGTCACGGGCCCCGGCGGCCGGAGCGCCGGCATCGGGGAACTCTGCGAGCGGGCCGCGAGCGTGCGCGTGGAACAGGTGAGCGTGGAGCTCAAGCCCCGTACCGAGTTCACCGTCATCGGGACGCCGCGCAGCCGCGTCGACGCCCTCGCCGCGGTCACCGGACGCAAGAGGTTCACCCTGGACCTGCAGGTCCCCGACGCCCTGCCGGCCATGGTGTGCCGTCCGCCGACGATCAACGGCAAGGTCGGCTCGGTCTCCAACGCGGAAGAGGTCCGCGCGATGCCCGGTGTCACCGACGTCGTCGTGATCCCGACCGGCGTGGCGGTGCGGGCCGCCACCTTCGGCCAGTGCATCGACGCGGTGCGCGCCCTCAGGGTGTCCTGGCGGCCCGGGAGCGCGGAGGGCAAGTCCGACGCGTCCGTGCTGGCGGAACTGCGCGCGGCGGAGGTGCCGCTCGGACTCACGCCGCTGACGCCGAGTGTGGAGGGCACCTTCACCTTCCACTTCCGCAGCAACAGCGCGCTGGAACCCAACTGCGCGATAGCCGATGTGCGCCCCGACCGCGCGGAGATCTGGTCGTGTCTGAAGGCACCGATCGTCGCGCAGGAGGCCATCGCCGCGAGACTCGGCCTGCCACCGGCTGCGGTGACCGTCCATGTCACGGAGGGAGGCGGCTCCTTCGGCCGCAAACTCTTCTTCGACGCCGCGCTGGAGGCGGTCGAGATCTCCCGGACGACAGGCAAGCCGGTCAAGCTCATGTGGCACCGTGCCGACGACGCGCGCCAGGGCCGCGCCCACCCCATGGCCACGTCCCGGGTACGCATCTCCTACCTCGGCAACACCGTCCTCAGCTACCGCCAGCGGCACACCAGCGTCGCCACCGACCTCGGCCACGGCCTCGGTGAACTCCTCACCGCCATGGCCGCGGAACTGCCGGTGGGCGACATCGGGTTCTCGGAGCTCTTCTTCCAGCTCTCCCAGTCGATGCCCTACGAGTTCGGCGAGAACAGCCGGATCCTGAGCGAGACCGACAAGGGCTTCAACACCGGCAGCATGCGCAACGTCTACTCCCCCGACGTCACCTGCGCCCGGGAACTCCTGGTCGACCGGCTCGCCGCCCGGATGAACAAGGACCCCTACCGGTTCCGGCGGGACTTCCTCAGGGACGACCGGTCCCGGGCGGTGCTCGACGCGGCCGCCCGGGCGGGCGGCTGGGGCCGGATCCTGCCGGCGGGCATGGCGCAGGGCATCGCGTTGCACTCCGAGTACCACGCCGTCAGCGCGGTGCTGGCGGAGATCGACTGCCGGCCCGAAACGGTCGACCGCCCGGTCCGCGACGGTGTGGCCGGACCGCGCGTCACCCGGGCGGTGCTGGCCGTCGACGTGGGCCTCGCGGTCAACCCGCGTGGCCTGGAGGCGCAGATGACGGGCTGCGTCATGGACGGCATCGCCCAGGCCCTCACCTCCAGCCTGCACCTGCGCGACGGGTACTTCCTGGAGGCCAGCTGGGACAACTACTTCTACACCCGGCAGTGGAACACCCCGCCGGAGGTGAAGATCGTCGTCCTGCCCACCACCACGGGGGAGCCCGGCGGGGCCGGGGAACTGGGCGTCGCCGCCTCCATGGCCGCCGTCGCCTGCGCCTACGGCCGTGCCACGGGGACCATGCCGACCGGCTTCCCGGTCAACCACGGCACCCTCTCCTTCGAGCCCAAGCCGACGGTCCCGCCCGTCCCCGCGTCTCCCACCGACGGCCTGGACCACGCCCTCTAGCACCGGGAGAACCCGTGCCCCAGCACACTTTCCGCCTCAACGGCGAGCAGGTCACCGTCGACGTCGCCGACGACGTACGGCTCCTGTGGGTCCTGCGCGACGTCCTCGGCGTCACCGGACCGAAGTACGGATGCGGCATCAACGTCTGCAAGGCGTGCACCAGTCACCTCAACGGCCGCGCCGTCAACCCCTGTGCCATCCCCGTCGGCGCGCTCCGGCCGGCCGACGAGGTCACCACGATCGAGGGGCTCCCGGCCACCGTGGGCGCGGAGCTGCATCCGATGCAGCAGGCGTGGCTCAACCGGGACGTGGCCCAGTGCGGCTACTGCCAGCCCGGCCAGATCATGGCCGCCGTCGCCCTCGTGCGCAGGGTCAGGGAGGAAGGCCGCTCCGTCACCGACGCCGACCTGGACGGCATCCGCAACATCTGCCGCTGCGGGACCTACCCCCGCATCCGCGAAGCCGTCAGAGCCGGCGCCGAAACCATGTGAACAACAGTCAGGAGAGACCATCGTGTCTGTTCGCCGTTCGTCGATCGTGCTGACGACCATCGCCGCCGTCCTGCTCGCCCTCGCCGCGGTCCTGCGCTTCGTCGTCGCCCCCGACGCGACCGAGCTCCCCGGCGACGCCGACCAGACGGTGCACTACGCGGGCCGGGCCACGGTGCTGGACGGCAAGGCCCTGCAGTCCGGGGACACCGCTCACGCGCTCAGATCCGGTATCCCCCTCACCGTCGACCGGCGGGTGAAGGTCACCTCGACCCACGGCGGCACGGCCGTGCTCGAGGACACGATGACCGCCCATGTCGGCAAGCAGTCCCTGCCCAGCTCGCAGACGTACGCGATCGACCGGAAGACCAGAAAGGGGACCTCACCACCGGCCTCGGTGTCCGTCGAGCCCTCGCGGGGCGCGCTGAGCGCGGCCTTCCCGCCGGACGCCGCGCGGAACGACTCCTACACGTACTACGACCCGACGACCCGCTCGATCGTGCCGGTCCGCTACACGGGGTCCGCGCAGCGCGAGGGCCGTACCGTGAACGTCTACCGGATCACCGTCTCGGCGCCGGTCAAGGACACCGCGGTGCTCGCACCGCTGCCGTCCGGCCTGCCCAGGAAGCTCGTCACCGCGCTGGTGCCCGGACTCGGCGCGGCGGCCCGGGCCCGTCTCACACCTGCGGCGCTGTCCGCGCTGCCGGACCCCGTGCCGCTCGTCTACAGCGGCCGCTCAAACCTGGTCGCCTACATCGACCGGCAGACCGGCATCGCCATCGACCAGACGGTGGACCGGCAGATCGTGGCGACCGTCGCCGTCGGCGGCCGGGCGACACCCCTGCTGCCGGTCTCCGCGCTCCGTTTCAGGATCACTCCCGGGAGTGCCGCGGAACTCGGCGACAAGGCGGCCTCGGCCGGTCTCGCCCTGACCCTGCTGACCGTCGCGGCACCGCTCGCCCTGACCGCCGTCGCGGTCGCGCTCCTACTGATCGCGTGGCTGCTGCAACGCAGACGGCAGCGCGACCCGTCGCGCCCGGTGGATCCCTCACCCGCGACCGCGACCCCCGGCGGAGGCATCGCCGCCTAGCACGCGGACCGGAAGGCCCCGGCGGCGCGCGGCATGAGGCCGTGCCCGGCAGAGGGGTGCCGGACGCACCGCGGTGCGACCGCCCGGGCAGGGCGGTCGCACCGCGGTCGGCGGGCCGCAGCCGGCCGGGGTTCAGCTGGTGAAGGTGAACCAGTTGATGTTGGCGAAGTCCGAACTGCTGCCGGAGAAGACCAGATAGACATCGTGGACGCCGGTGGCGGAGGCGGCCATGTTGATGGGAACGGTCTGCCAGTTCTGCCAGCCGCCGTTGTTGGCGAAGTCGATCTCGGCGATCTTCGTGCCGCTGGTGCTGTCGAGCCGCACCTGGATGGCGCCGCTGACGCCCGCGTCGGCACCCGATGCCAGCCGGGCCTTGAACTGGTTCGGGGAGGAGGAGCCGAAGTCCACGGAGGAGTACTTCAGCCAGTCGCCGTTCGCGATGTAGCCCACGTCGCTGCCGCCGCCGGTGTCGGAGCAGCTCTCGGTGGTGGTCCCGCTCTGGGCCGAGTAGGACTCCGCCTGGATGGTGCTGTAGGCGCTGACGGTGCCCGTGCCGCCGCCCGATCCGCCGCCGGAGCCGCCGGCGCCCAGGGTGACCGTCCACGAGGTGGGCGCGCCGTCCTGGATGTGCCCGTCGACGGGGGCCGCGCCGGTGGGGCCGACGTCGTCGTAGGGGAAGGCATAGCCGATGCTGGCGTACTTGTGGACGAGCCGGGCGTAGTGGTTGGTGATCGGGTCCGTGTAGTACTGCGAGGGCGTCACACCGTCGGGGTTGTTGTTCCCGCCGGAGACCAGCAGCGAACTGCGGTTGATCGCGGCGGCCAGCCGGGCGGCGATCGCCCCGCGCGCGTCACCACCGGAGTTGTAGAGCGGGCCGGAGGCGCAGCCGAAGATGTCGACGGCGCTCGGCTTGGTGAACGGCACGCCGTTGGTGTTGAGACCGGAGAAGACGATGGCGTTGCCGGAGACCTTGCCGGTGTAGGAGCCGATGCTGCCCTGGCCGTTGATGGTGAGCGAGGTGGAGGTGTAGTGGCTCCAGACCCGGTTCAGGTAGTCGTCCCAGTAGGTGCCGAAGTCCACCGGCGAGTGCACGGGCGCCATGACGCGCAGCACCCCGCCGGAGGAGTCGCTGACCACCAGCCGGTCCCAGGGGGCTCCGTCGGTGGCGTGCTGCGCCTGCAGGCCGGAGGCGATGGAGGCGAGGGCGCCGGAGGGCAGCGGGCTGACCGTCTGGGTGCCCCCGCTGCCGGTGCTCGACATCGAGATCGGCAGCGCGACCATGTCCACGTACGAGATGTTCGCGTAGAGGTTGGCGCTGTTGAAGGTGAACTCGCAGAACGTCCAGTTCGTCGAGTAGTTGGGGTCCGCACTGGTCAGGGCGGGCTGCACCACACCGGGCACGGTGCCCGGGTTGACGAAGAACTGGAGCTTCTTGCCGACCGAGAAGTAGATGCGGCCGCTGATGACGTAGTTGGTCAGGTTGACGGTGGTGGCGGCCGAACCGGAGGCGCCCAGCGGGATGGAGTAGTCGGCGATGGGGGTCACCGCGGACGACGGGTTGGGCAGTCGGTTCAGGGTGCCGTTCGCCGAGACGAAGACCGGCCAGCCGCTGGTGTCGGTGCCGGATATGTAGGCGTAGACGGTGTCGCTGCCGGAGTTGTTCGCCAGCTTGACGGGGAGCGTCGTCCCCGCTGCCGACGCCGTGGAGGCCAGCGGCGAGATCGGGGAGAAGGGGCTGAGCGCTGCCGCACCGGTGACGGCGCCGGCGGCGGCCAGGAAGGAACGTCGGGAAACCACAGGGGCCCTCCCGGGGTGGGGGTGATGGTCCGTCAACGAGGTGACGGCTGGGGGGTGTTGTTTCGTGTGGGGTTCTGTGCGGGGTGACGTTATTGGACTGGACCAATATAGTCAAGGTTACGGAACCATTACTTCCGCACATGGGTGCCCGTGTCGTGCCGGGCGTCCCCGCGCCGGGAGTCCACGTGGTTCAGGGAGCCGGCACCCAGGGCCTGACACCGAGTTCGCCGGTGGTTCCGAGGTCGAGGTGCAAGGTCACCGTCACCGGGTCCGCCCCCTTCTTCACCCGGACCCGGACGTAGGGCACGTTCACCGGTGTCCCGGACCCGGTGGTGTTGCGCCGGACCAGTTCGGCGGTCGCCGCCCCGCCGGGCTCGAGGGTGACGGGCCGGGGCTCCCGGTCCGGCCCGGCGGCGGCGGTGATGCCGCCGCTGCCGTCGAGGATCCTGATGCCGCCGACGGCGCCGAGGTCGTCGTCCAGCAGTTCCAGAAGCGGGTAACCCTCCACGGTGCAGGCCTGCCTGCCGCAGTTCTCGACGCGCAGGCCCACGACGCGCAGCCCCATGGCCGCGTCACCCGCGCCGGCACCGACCCTGATCCCGGAGGCGGGGCACGTGCCCGGTGCGGCGGGCGCCTCGCCCGCGGGCACCTTGGTCACCTCCAAGACCTCGGCCTGCGTCACCCGCGGTGCGCCGGGCGTCGGCCGCCCGGCCCGCACAGTGCCCCGCACGGTCTCGCCGGCGCCGACGTCGCGTACGGTCTCGGTCCGGTTCGTCACGGCTCCGCCGTCACCGTCCAGGAAGGTGAAGACGATCGAGTAGGTCAGGGCCTCGGTGCCCTCGTTGGTGACCTCGTAGGCGGCAGAGGCCCCTTGCTCCGCACCCGTGGCGGGCCGGTCGGCGGTGACGGAACGGCTGCGGGTGGGCGACGAAGGTCACAGTTCCCGTCACAGGGGTGTCACAAGGTGCCGTGACGGGGCGACCGGCCGCTCACGGCCGGTCGCCCCGTCACGGCGGGAGAGGCGGGACGTCCCCGGGGACCGGGTCAGCAGTACAGGTTGGCGCCCGTCGAGACGCCCAGGATCTGGGTGAACTGCTGGTACGCGGTCACGCGGCTCTGCACCTGCGCCGGGTTCTTGCCGTCGCACTCGATGGAGCCGTTGATGGAACGGATCGTCTGGCCGAAGCCCGCGCCGTTGACCATGGCGTTGTGCGGGGTCATGGTGCCGGGACCGGACTGGGTGTTCCAGTACCAGAGGGCCGTCTTCCAGGCCACGGCGGCGTCGGTCTGCACCAGGGACGGGTTGTTGAGCAGGTCGATGCCGAGCGCGTCGCCCGCGGCCTTGTAGTTGAAGTTCCAGCTGAGCTGCATGGGGCCGCGCCCGTAGTAGGCGGACTGGCCGGCCGGGCAGCCGTACGGCTGGCTCCAGTCGCAGTAGGTCGGGTAGTTGGCGGTGTTCTGCTCGACGACGTAGACGAGTCCGCCCGTCTCGTGGCTGACGTTGGCGAGGAAGGCGGCCGCCTCCTGCTTCTTGGTCTCGTCGCTGCCGGTGGTGGCGAAGCCGGGGTAGGAGCTGAGCGCGGCGACCAGACCGCTGTAGGTGTAGAAGCCGTTGCGGTTCGGGAACATCTGGTTGAACTGGGCTTCGGAGACGACGAAGTTGCCGACGGGCGTCGTGGTGCCGCCGTCGCAGTTGTACGGCTCCCAGTACC